>NZ_JAVRFL010000034.1:0-84678 GCF_031845925.1 Micromonospora reichwaldensis
GGGCGGTTTCCGTGGCGGTGATCGCGAGGGTGGTTTCCGCGGTGGCGACCGTCGTGAGGGCGGCGACCGTCCGGGTGGCGGCTTCCGTGGCGGTGACCGTCGTGAGGGTGGTTTCCGTTCGGGTCCGCCGCGTGAGGGTGGCTTCCGTGGTGGCGACCGTCGTGAGGGCGGCGACCGTCCGGGCGGTTTCCGTGGCGGTGACCGCGAGGGTGGTTTCCGCGGTGGGGACCGTCGTGAGGGCGGCGACCGTCCGGGCGGTTTCCGTGGCGGCGATCGCGAGGGTGGTTTCCGTGGTGGGGACCGTCGTGAGGGCGGCGACCGTCCGGGTGGCGGCTTCCATGGCGGTGACCGCGAAGGTGGCTACCGTTCGGGTCCGCCGCGTGAGGGTGGCTTCCGTCGCGAGGGCGGCGACCGTCCGAGCGGTTTCCGTGGCGGTGACCGCGAGGGCGGGTTCCGTCGTGAGGGTGGCGACCGTCCGGGTGGTTTCCGGGGCGGCGATCGCGAGGGCGGGTTCCGTCGTGAGGGTGGCGACCGTCCGGGCGGTTACCGGGGCGGAGACCGCGAGGGTGGCTACCGGGGCGGCGACCGTCGTGAGGGCGGCGACCGTCCGGGTGGTTACCGGGGCGGCGACCGCGAGGGTGGCTACCGGGGCGGAGAACGCCAGGGTGACCGTCGTGAGGGCGGCTTCCGGGGCGGCGAGCGTCGCGACGAGCGGCGGGAGCGTCCGGAGGCGGAGGGGGAGCGTACGGCGGCCCCCGTGCTGCCCGACGAGATCGTCGCGACCGACCTCGACAAGGACGTCCGGGCCGAGCTGCTCTCGTTGGCGAAGCCGGTCGCCGAGACGGTCGCCCGGCACCTGGTGGCGACGGGTCAGCTGATCGACGAGGACCCGGCCGAGGCGCTGGCGCACGCGCTGGCGGCCCGTCGGCTGGCGTCCCGGATCGCGGCCGTCCGCGAGGCGGTCGGCCTGGCCGCGTACCACGCGGGAGAGTGGCAGACCGCGATCGCGGAGCTGCGTACGTACCACCGGATGAGCGGGTTGCAGAGCCACCTGGCGGTGCTCGCGGACTGCGAGCGGGCGCTGGGCCGGCCCGAGCGGGCGATCGACCTGTTCCGTGGCGCGGACCGGGAGAAGCTGGACCAGGCCGTGGCGACCGAGCTGCTGATCGTGGCGGCCGGAGCGCGCGGCGACCTGGGCCAGAAGGACGCCGCCGTGGCCATGCTCCAGGTTCCCGAACTGACGAGCGAGACGGCCGAGCCGTGGACGGCCCGGCTGCGGTACGCGTACGCCGATGCGCTGCTCGCGGTCGGTCGTCGTGACGAGGCCCGCGAGTGGTTCTCCCGGGCCGCCGACGTCGACACCGAGGGCGAGACCGACGCCGCCGAGCGGCTGCTGGAGCTCGACGGTGTGGTGATCGAGGGCGACGAGGAGAACGAGGAGTCCGCCGAGGCGATCGCCTCCGGCCCCGGCGCCCCGGGTGCGGTACCGGCCCGGCCGGACGCCGACCTCGCCGGCGACACGGAGTCGACCGACGCCGACGCCGACGAGGACGAAGGCGAAGACGACGAGGACGACGAGCAGGACGAGGCCGCAGTCGCGGCGGTGCCGTCGGACGACCTGACCGACGACGAGCTGACCGACGACGAGGCGGGCAACGTCGCCGCCGGTACGCGCGGCGACGACAGCGGCACCGCCACCGGCGGTGGCGAGCCCACCGCCTCCGGCGAGTCGGACACCGCGCAGCGATGACGACGGGTGCCGGGGAACGGCTGGTCGACGGGTACGCCCTGGTCGTCTTCGACCTGGATGGCGTGATCTACCTGATCGACCGGCCGGTCCCCGGCGCGGTCGAGGCGGTCGGCCGGCTGCACGCCGAGGGCCGGTCGGTGGCGTACGCGACCAACAACGCCTCGCGCCGCTCCAGCGAGGTGGCCGACCTGCTCACCGGGATGGGCGTGCCCGCCCGGCCCGAGGAGGTGCTCACCTCGGCGGCGGCCGCCGCGGAGCTGCTTCGCGACCAGCTTCCCGCCGGTGCCGCGGTGCTGGTCGTCGGCACCGAGGCTCTGCGGGCCGAGCTGCGCGCGGTCGGGCTGACCCCGGTGTCCCGGGCCGACGAGTCGCCGGTCGCGGTGGTGCAGGGGTTCGGCCCGCAGGTCTGCTGGGCGGACCTGGCCGAGGCGTCGGTGGCCGTACGCGGCGGCGCGACCTGGGTCGCCACCAACACCGACCCGGCCCTGCCCAGCGATCGTGGACCACTGCCGGGCAACGGTGCCCTGGTCGCCGTGCTGCGCACCGCGCTGCGCCGGGATCCCGACGTCGTCGTCGGCAAGCCCGAGCCGGCCCTGTTCACCACGGCGGCCCGACGTGCCGGCGAGGGCCGGACGCTGCTGGTCGGCGACCGGCTGGACACCGACATCGAGGGTGCCCGGCGGGCCGGCCTGGACAGTCTGCTGGTGCTCACCGGCGTGAGCGACGCGGCCGAGCTGCTCGCCGCCCCGCCGCACCGCAGGCCGACGTACGTCTCGATGGACCTGGCGGGGCTCTTCGACCCGGCGGCCGTGGTGCGGGTCCCGGGCCCGGCGGACGCCGGCGGATGGTCGGTGGCCGCGCGGGACGACGCGCTGGAGCTGGCCGGGTCGGGCCGCGCGCTGGACGCCCTGGCGGCGCTCTGCGCGACCGTCTGGTCGACGCGGCCGGCGCGGATCCGTCCCGGCTCGGCCGAGGCGGAGAAGGCACTGGCCGAACTCGGCCTGTCCGCCTGACGCCCGCCGACGCCAAACTCCGTCCCGCCGACGCCGAACTCGATCCGGCTGACGGCCGCCGACGAACTCCGTCCCGCTGACGGCCGCCCGCGTTTCCGGGTCGAGCCCGCGCGGGTTGACTCAGAGCAGCTTGCGCAGCTTCATCAGGTCGAGCGGGTTGGCCTTGATCGACACCCGCCGGGACGTGACCGCGCGGGTGATGTCGAGTTCGCCGCGGACCAGTGCGAGCAGGTCGTCGCTGCCGGTGCTCAGCGCGATCTTGGCCTTCGGGTCGTCGCCGTCGGCCAGGTCGACCAGGCGGCCGCCGGAGAGCCGGCCGTGAAAGGCGGTCTCCAGGTCGGTGATCCGGCAGGCCAGCGTCCGGTCGAAGTCGACCTTCTCCCGCACCGTCTCCGCGTTGCGGTCCAGCCGGGCCGCCAGATCCCGCAACGCCTGCCGGCATTCGTCCACGCTGGCCACCATCGCCCCCCTCACCGCTCGCCACGCCGTCCCCGGCACCGTACCGCACAGGGCGTCGCGGGGTGCCCGGTAGCGTGGCACCTGCACACCCCCGCCCCGCGGAAGGAAACAGGCATGCAGGACGCGTGGCGCGCCTACCTCGAGCTGGCCATGGGCCTGACGGAGGCGCCCCGGAAGAAGGCCCAGGACGCGGTTCGCCGGGTCGTCGGCTCGGGCGGGGCGACCGCCGCCCAGCTGCAGACCCTCGCCGAGGAGCTGGTCTCCACGGGCGCGGCCAACCGGGAGTCGCTGACCAAGCTGGTGCGGTTCGAAGTGGACCGGGCCCTCGGCGCGGTGGGGCTCGCCACCGCCGACGAGGTCGCCGAGCTGACCCGCCGGGTGCACGAACTCGAGCGCCAGCTCCGGGACGCCAAGGCGACCCTTGGCGCCCCGCCGCCGGCGCCGGCCGGTCCAGGGGCGCCGGTGCCCGCCGGCACCGGGGCCTCGGCGCACCCGGTGCCCGCCGCCGGGCCGTCGCCCGCCCCGGGCGCGGCCGAGCCGGCCGTACCGACGTCGGCGGCCCCCGCCCCGGTGGCGAGGCCGGCCGTCGCGAAGAAGGCACTGGCCAAGAAGGCCGTGGCGAAGAAGGCGGTGGCCAAGCGGACGCCGTCGGCCCTGGCCCCGACCGAGGGCGCCGCGGAGCCGGTCCGGCCGGCGAAGAAGGCACCGGCCCGCAAGCGGCCGCCGGAGGACGAGGCGTGACGCGCCCGGCCCCGACCGGGAGCGGGTCGTGAGCGGCCCCTTCCGGCCCGGCCCGCCGCCCGGCGCCCGCCCCGGCCCGCCGGGTGCCGGCCACGGCTCGGCGACCGGCCCGTTCCGCCCCGGCCCGCCGCCCGGCGCCCGGCCGGGCCCGCGCCCCGCCCCGTCGTCCCCGCCGGAGTCCGCCGACGACCTCGGCGACGACCGGCATCCCGCCGTGGACGCCGCCGTACGGGCCATGGCCAACGCCGCGACGCTCGCCCCGGCCGACCAGATCGCGCAGTACGAGGCGGCGTACGAGACGCTGCGGGAGACCCTCGCCACCATCGACCAGACCTGACCGACCGGAGAAGAACCACGCATGGCACGTCGTAACCGGCTGGACGCCGAACTCGTCCGCCGCGGGCTGGCCCGGTCCCGGGAACAGGCCGCCGCGCTGGTGGAGGCCGGCCGGGTCCAGTTGCGCGGCGTACCGGCCCGCAAGCCCGCCGCGATGGTCGATCCCGCCGATCCGCTCCTGGTCACCGGCGAGGACCCCGGCTCGGAGTACGTCTCCCGGGGCGGGCACAAGCTGGCCGGCGCGCTGGCCGCCTTCGCCCCTGGCGGGCTGACGGTGGCCGGCCGGCGGTGCCTGGACGCGGGCGCCTCCACCGGCGGCTTCACCGACGTGCTGCTGCGCGCCGACGCGGCGGAGGTGGTCGCGGTCGACGTCGGCTACGGGCAGCTCGCCTGGCCGCTGCGCAACGATCCCCGGGTGCGGGTCCTCGAGCGCACCAACGTCCGTACGCTGACGCCGGAGGTCATCGACGGCCCGGTCGACCTCACGGTCGCCGACCTGTCGTTCATCTCCCTGCGGCTGGTGCTGCCGGCGCTGGCCGGCTGCACCCGGCCCGACGGTGACCTGGCGCTCATGGTGAAGCCGCAGTTCGAGGTCGGCAAGGAGCGGGTGGGCGCCGGCGGGGTGGTCCGGGACCCGTCGCTGCGCGCGGAGGCCGTGCTCGACGTGGCCGCCGCGGCGGCCCGGCTCGACCTCGGCCTGGCCGACGTGGCCGCGAGTCCGCTGCCCGGGCCGAGCGGCAACGTCGAGTTCTTCGTATGGTTACGCCGGGACGCACCGCCGGCCGACCCGGAGCGGGTGCGCGCGGTGGTGACCGCCGGGCCGGGTGGCCCGGTGCCGTCCGGCGACCAGCCGGACGCGGCGACGGAGGAGGTGGCCGGGTGAGTGGACTGGCGAGCCCCGCGGTCGCGGGCGTGCCGCGCGGACGCCGCGCGGGCGCGACGGGACGGCCGTCCCGGTGAGCCGCACGGCGCTGCTGGTGACGCACACCGGTCGCCGGCGCAGCACCGAGCACGCCCGCGCCGTCGCCGCCGACCTGATCTCGGCCGGCTTCGAGGTGCGGGTCGTGGCCGAGGAGGCCGACGACCTCGACCTGCCCGGAGTGGTCCCGGTGACCGGCCTCGAGGCGGCCGAGGGCGCGGAGATCGTCTTCGCGCTCGGCGGGGACGGCACCTTCCTGCGCGCGGCGGAGCTGGCCCGCCCGGAGAAGGTGCCGCTGATCGGCATCAACCTCGGCAAGGTCGGCTTCCTCGCCGAGGCCGAGATCGACGACCTGGACAGCGCGGTACGCGACGTGGTCGAGCGCAACTACACCGTCGACGAGCGGCTCACCCTCGACGTGACCGCCGAGTTCGACGGCGGGCCGACCATCGAGTCCTGGGCGCTCAACGAGATCAGCGTCGAGAAGGGCGAGCGCGCCCAGATGCTGGAGCTGATGGTCGACGTGGACGGCCGCCCGCTGTCGCGGTACGGCTGCGACGGCGTGGTCTGCGCGACCCCCACCGGCTCGACGGCGTACGCGTTCTCCGGCGGCGGGCCGGTGGTCTGGCCGGAGGTGGAGGCCCTGCTGCTGGTGCCGATCAGCGCGCACGCGCTGTTCAGCCGGCCGCTGGTCACCGCGCCCACCTCCACGTTCGTCATCACCGTCGACCCGTTCACCACCCTCGCCGTGATGTCCTGCGACGGCCGACGCGTCTACGACCTGCCGCCCGGGGCGCGGGTCACCGTGCGGCGCGGCGCGCTGCCGGTGCGCGTCGTGCGGCTGCGGGACCGCCCGTTCACCGACCGGCTGGTGGCGAAGTTCGACCTGCCCGTGCACGGCTGGCGCGGCAACCGCCGCTGACCGAGGGTCCGGCCGGCGCCGACCGGGACCACCCGGTGGGGTGTCGGCGGGCGGACGCACCGGCGCGCGCACGCCGGCTGGTCAAGTGTCGGGGGCCGCGTCTACTGTCGGTTGCTGTGCTGGAAGAGCTGCGCATCACCGGACTGGGCGTCATCGAGGACACCACGCTGCCGCTGACCGGCGGCATGAACGTCATCACCGGCGAGACCGGGGCGGGCAAGACCATGGTGGTCACCGGCCTCGGCCTGCTCTTCGGCGGGCGGGCCGACGCCGGGCGGGTGCGCGCCCAGCCGGGCCGGGCGGTGGTCGAGGGCCGGCTGCGGCTCGCGGGCCGCGTCGCCGCCACCGTGCACGCGCGGATCACCGACGCGGGCGGCGAGCCCGACGAGGACGGCTCGGTGCTGCTGAGCCGCACCGTCACGGTGGAGGGCCGCTCCCGGGCGCACCTGGGCGGGCGGAGCATGCCGGTGTCGATGCTCGGCGAGGTGGGCGAGCAGGCGGTGGCCGTGCACGGCCAGTCCGACCAGCTGCGGCTGCTGCGGCCGGCCGAGCAGCGGGCCGCGCTGGACCGCTTCGCCGGCCCGGAGCACGAGAAGCTGCTCGACGCGCTGCGTGAGGCGTACGCCCGCTGGCGCGCGGTGGTCGACGACCTGTCCGACCGGCGGCGCAACGCCCGCGAGCGCAACCAGGAGGCGGACCTGCTGCGGCTCGGCCTCGACGAGATCACCCGGGTCGACCCGCAGCCCGGCGAGGACGACGAGCTGAAGGCGGAGGCGCAGCGGCTGGAGCACGCCGAGGGGCTGCGCACCGCGGCGCAGGTGGCCCACCAGTGCGTGGCCGGCGGCGTGGAGGCGACCGACGAGACGCCGGACGCGGCGGCGTTGCTCGGCACCGCCCGCCGCACCCTGGAGGCGCAGGCCGGCACGGACCCGGCGCTGGGTGAGCTGGCGGGGCGGCTGGAGGAGGCGGCGACCCTCGTCACGGATGTCTCCGCCGAGCTGTCGGCCTACCTCGCCGCGCTGGACGCCGACCCGGCCCGGTTGCAGACCGTCTACGAGCGGCGGGCGGCGCTTCGCGCGCTCACCCGCAAGTACGCCGACGACGTCGACGGGGTGATCGCCTGGGCCGAGCGTGCCCGCACCCGGCTGTCCGACCTGGACACCTCCGACGACCTCCTGGACGAGCTGGACCGGGAGGCCTCCCGGCTGGCCGGCGAGGTGACCGACCTGGCCGGCCGGGTGTCGACGTCGCGGCAGGAGGCGGCGACCCGCTTCGCCGAGCAGGTCACCGTCGAGCTGGCCGGGTTGGCCATGCCGCACGCCCGGATCGAGGTGGCGGTGCTGCCCCGCGCGGCCGGCCGCACCGAGCCGGCCCTCACCGTCAACGGCACCGAGGTCGGCGTCGGCCCGGACGGCGGCGACGAGGTCGAGCTGCGGCTGCTCGCCCACCCGGGCGCGCCCTCGCTGCCGTTGCAGCGCGGCGCCTCCGGTGGTGAGCTGTCCCGGGTGATGCTCGCCATCGAGGTGGTCTTCGCCGGCTCGGGCGGGCCACCCACGCTGGTCTTCGACGAGGTCGACGCCGGGGTCGGCGGGCAGGCCGCGGTCGAGATCGGCCGGCGGCTGGCCCGGCTGGCCCGCAGCCACCAGGTGCTTGTCGTCACCCACCTGCCGCAGGTGGCCGCGTTCGCCGACCGGCACCTGGTGGTGGCGAAGGACACGGGCGGGGCGGTCACCACGAGCGGGGTCCGGGTGGTGGAGGACACCGAGCGCGCCCGGGAACTGGCCCGGATGCTCGCGGGTCTGCCCGACTCGGACCTGGGTATCGCGCACGCCGAGGAGCTTCTCGCCGTGGCGGCCCGGGAAAGGCGCCCGTGAGGTCGGCGATTGTGAGCACAGGCACACCGGCCTGCGCGTTAGTGTGCTTCCCTGGGTAGGCGGCCCTGCTCAGGCATGTCGCGACAGATTTGCCTGCCTCACATGCCAGGATGGTCACGATGCGTCTACCCACGTTGCGCCGGACCCGGAACGCGGAACCGGGCAGGATCCTCGGCACCGCACGCCTCGACCGCCGGACAAAACGCCTGGTCGGCCGGCTCCGCCCCGGCGACATCGCGGTCATCGACCACGTCGATCTCGACCGTGTCGCCGCCGACTCGCTCGTCGCCGTCGGTGTCGGCGCCGTGCTCAACGCGAAGCCGTCGGTCTCCGGCCGCTACCCCAACCTGGGGCCCGAGGTGCTGGTCGCCGCCGGCATCCCGCTCCTGGACGACCTGGGGGAGGGGGTCTTCGAGCGGATCCGCGAGGGCGACACCGTCCGGATCGAGGGCAACACCGTCTTCGTCGGCGACGAGCCGGTGGCGCACGGCAGCCTCCAGGACGCCGAGACGGTGGCCAAGGCGATGGCCGACGCCCGCGAGGGGCTCTCGGTGCAGTTGGAGGCGTTCGCCGCCAACACGATGGACTACCTCCGCCAGGAGCGCGACCTGCTCCTCGACGGGGTCGGCGTGCCGGAGATCCAGACCGAGATGCAGGGGCGGCACTGCCTGATCGTGGTGCGCGGCTACGACTACAAGGCCGACCTGGACGTGCTGCGCCCCTACATCCGCGAGTTCAAGCCGGTGCTGATCGGCGTCGACGGCGGCGCGGACGCGCTGGTGGAGGCCGGCTACACGCCGGACATGATCATCGGCGACATGGACTCGGTCACCGACGACGTGCTGCGCTGCGGCGCCGAGGTGATCGTGCACGCCTACCCGGACGGCCGGGCGCCCGGCCTGGCCCGGGTCAACGGCCTCGGCGTGCCGGCGGTGACCTTCCCGGCGGCGGCGACCAGCGAGGACCTGGCCATGCTGCTGGCCGACGAGAAGGGCGCCTCGCTGCTGGTCGCGGTCGGCACCCACGCCACGCTCGTCGAGTTCCTCGACAAGGGTCGCGGCGGGATGGCCTCCACGTTCCTGACCCGGCTCAAGGTGGGCGGCAAGCTGGTCGACGCCAAGGGCGTGAGCCGGCTCTACCGGCAGAGCATCTCCGGGTCGTCGCTGCTGTTGCTGGTGCTCTCCGCGATCGCGGCGATGGCCTCGGCGGTGGCGGTCTCCACCGTCGGCAAGGCGTATTTGGGCGTGGTCTCCGAGTGGTGGAACAATTTCGTGTTCCAGCTCGAACAGCTTTTCTAGCGTCCCACCGATCAAGAGGCTGCAGGTGTGATCAATTTCCGGTACCACGTGGTGTCCCTGACCGCGGTCTTCCTCGCGTTGGCGATCGGCCTGGTGGTCGGCACCGCCGCCCTGAACGGCCCGGTGGCCGACTCGCTCAAGGAGAACGTCAACGCGCTGCGCAAGGACAATCAGCAGATGCGCCAGGCGGTCCAGAGCATGGAGAAGGAGCTGGAACTCGAGGAGGAGTTCGCGGCCCAGACAGCGGAGTTGTTGTTGCCCGGCAAGCTGACCGACAAGCGGGTGCTGGTCGTCGGCCTGCCCACCGGGCGCGACCACACCGAGGGCGTGCTCAAGATGCTCCAGCTCGCCGGGGCCAAGGTGAGCCGCCTCGACCTCCAGGACAAGTTCATCAACCCGGACAACAACAACAACCTGCTGGAGCTGGCGGTCACCGCCGCGCGCCCCACCAGCGCGCCGACCGCCGACCTGCCGAGCAACAGCAACGGTGTCGAGACGTCCAGCGCGCTGCTGGCCAGCGTCCTGCTCGACCGGGCGGCCGGCGCCACCCCCGTCACCGAGGCCGACCGGCGGGCGGTGCTCGCCGCCTACATCAACGCCAACTACCTGACCACCGAGGAGCCGGTCACCGCGTCGGCGGAGGCCGTCATCCTGGTCAGCGGGCAGCCGTACGTGGACAAGGACTCGGCGAAGAAGGACGAGTCGGTGCTGAAGGTCGCCGAGCAGTTCGACCAGGCCGGGACGCTCGTCGTGGGCGGCAACGGCTCGGCCGGGGGCAACCTGGTGGCCGCCGTGCGCAGCGACCCCGTGCTGGTGCAGACCATCTCCACCGTCGACAACGCCAACACCGTCCAGGGCCAGCTGGTCACCGCCCTCGCGCTGGTGCAGCAGGTCACCGAGAAGAAGGCCGGGCAGTACGGCGTCGCCGACAACGCCACCCTGCTGCCTAGACTGCCCCAGTGACGCAACGACGTACCCCGGTGTCCGGATCCAGCCTCGCCGACACACGGCGGGAGGGAGAGGCGTGAGTCTGCTCGGTCGACTGCTGATCGCCGGCGCGGGCGCCGCCGCCGCCCGCTACGCGCTGCGCGAGGTGCGCACCTCGCCGGCCGGGCCCGCACTGGAGCGCACCAACTTCCGCGGCCGCACGGTGAGCCTGGCCGCCGGCCCCGCCCTCGCCGCAGGCGCCGCCGCGACGGGCGCGTTCGGCGCCTCCAGCGGCCCGTCGGGAGCCGCCGCCCTGGTCGCCGGGGTGGGAGCCGGGGCGGTCGGGCTGTACGACGACGTGGTCGGCACCCGGCCGGAGCAGAAGGCGGCCAAGGGGTTCGCCGGGCACCTGGCCGCATTGCGCGAGGGCCGGGTCACCGCGGGAATGGTCAAGGTCGTGGGGGTGGGGGCCGCCGGCCTCGGCGCCGCCGCGCTGCTCGCCGCCGACCCCCGGGTCGCCGGGCACCGGCGTCGCCAGCGGCAGGGCGCGCTGGGCCGGGGCGTCGACGTGCTGCTCGGCGCCGGTGTCATCGCCGGCACCGCGAACCTGCTCAATCTGCTGGACCTGCGTCCCGGCCGGGCGCTGAAGTCCGGCCTCCTGCTCGGCGCCCCGCTGGCCGGTGGCCCGCACGGCGGGATCGCCGCCGGTGCCGTCGGCGCCGCCGCCGGGCTGCTCCCCGCCGACCTCGGCGAGGACGTGATGCTCGGCGACAGCGGCGCGAACGCGCTCGGCGCGCTGCTCGGCGTGGCGCTGGCCGCGCGTACCGGGCCCGTCGGGCGGGCCGGGCTACTCGCCGTGCTCGCCGGCCTCACGGCGGCCAGCGAGAAGGTCAGCTTCACCCAGGTCATCCAGCGCACCCCCGGGCTGCGCGAGCTCGACGCACTGGGCCGGCGCGCCGACTGACGTGACGACCCCGGCACCCCTCGCCGGCGCCGGCCGTGTCGCCGGAGCGGCCGCGCTCATCGCCGTACTCACCGTCCTCAGCCGGCTCGCCGGCTTCGGCCGTACCGCCGTCTTCACCTGGGTCGTGCAGAAGAGCGACCTCGGCGGCATGTACGTCATCGCCAACACCGCGCCGAACATCATCTTCGAGATCGTGGCCGGTGGCGCGTTGGCGAGCCTGGTCGTACCGCTGCTGGCCGCGCCGGTCGCGGCCGGTGACCGGCGCGCGGTGTCCGCCACCACCGGGGCCCTGCTCACCTGGACGGTCACCCTGCTGGTGCCGCTGGCCGTCCTGGTCGCGGTGGCGGCCGGCCCGATCGTGTCGCTACTCAGCGAGGGGCGCTCCGAGGCGGAGTTGGCGGCCGGGGCGCGGATGCTGCGGGTCTTCGCCCCGCAGCTGCCGCTCTACGGCGTCGGCATCGTGCTCACCGGGGTGCTCCAGGCACACCGCCGCTTCGCCTGGCCGGTGATCGCGCCGCTGCTGTCCAGCCTCACCGTGATCGTGGTGTACCTCGCCTTCGCCGGGACCGAGGGACGAAGCGTCGGCGTGGCGCAGGTCAGCGGTGGAGGCGAGCTGCTCCTGTCGGCCGGCACCACGCTCGGCGTCGTGGTGCTGTCACTGTCCCTGCTGATCCCGCTGCGGCGGTTGCGCCTGCGGCCACGCCCCGGGTACGCGTTCCCGCCCGACGCCCGGGCGCGGGTGGGCGGGCTGGCGATGGCCGGGGCCGTCACCGTCACCGCGCAGCAGCTCGCGCTGCTGGTGCTGCTCAACCGCGTCTCCGGCGGCCCGACCGGTTCGCCGCAGGTGTTCAACCTGGCCCAGACCATGTACCTGCTGCCCTGGGCGGTGCTGGCGGTCCCCCTCGCGGTGGCCGCGTACCCGACGCTGGCGACCGCCGCCACGGCGGGGCGGGACGAGGAGTACCGGCGTACGCTCTCCTCGACCGTGCGTGGGGTGCTGCTGTTCAGCTGCCTCGGCGCGGCGGCACTGGTCGGCACGGCCGCGCCGGTCGCCGCGTTCTTCTACCCGGGCGACCCGGCTTCCACCGCCGCGGCCATCGTCGGCTTCGCCCCCGGGCTGCTCGGCTACGGCCTCTTCGCGGTGCTCTCCCGCGCCCTCTACGCACGGGGCGACACCCGCCCGGCGACCTTCGCGATCACCGCCGGCTGGCTGGCCGTGCCGGTGGTGGCGGTGCCGCTGGCGGTCCTCCTGCCGGTGACGGACCGGGTGCTCGCGGTCGCCCTGGCCAACTCGGCCGGGATGGTGCTGCTCGGCGGGCTGCTGCTCGTCGCGGTGTGGCGCTCGGCCGGGCGCCCCGCGCTCGCCGGAGCGGGTCGGGCCGGCGCCGCCGGACTGCTCGCCGGCGCCCTGGCCGCGCTCGCCGGAACGGCCCTCGCCCGCTGGCTCGACGCCGCCGCCGGCGGCACCCCGACGACACCGGGCGCACTCGTGCAGGGCATGCTGTCCGGAGCCCTGGTCGGCGTGGTGTTCCTCGCCGTCGTCTGGCTGGTCGACCGGCGGGACGTGACGCCGCTGCTCGCCGGGGTGCTCCGGCGGCTGGGCAGGGCGGGCCGGCGTGGGCCGGCGGCCCCCGCCGATGGGACGGGCGAGGGCGACATCCCCCCGGAACGGGGTGGCGGGAAGGAGACGGTGTCCCGGTGAGCGGGTGCAGGACGGGTGACCGGCCGACGACTACCGACGAACGGGGGTGGTCGCGGTGACGCAGCCGGCACCGTTTCCCGGCTGGCGCGGCACGGTGGCCCTGCTGCTCGCCTCCAGCACCGGCGGCGTCGGGCAGCACGTCCGCTCGCTGGCCGAGGGGCTGACCGCCGCGGGCGCCTCCGTACTGGTCTGCGGCCCCGCCGCGACGCAGGAGCAGTTCGACTTCACGGGCGTCGGCGCCCGGTTCCTGCCGGTGGAGATCCCGGCCAGCCCGACCCCGGCCGACGCCCGCGCGGTCACCGCGCTGCGTCGGGCCCTCGCGGCCGAACCGGTCGACGTGCTGCACGCCCACGGCCTGCGCGCCGGGCTCGTCGCCGTGCTCGCCCGGTCCGCCGCCCCGGTCGTGGTCACCTGGCACAACGCGGTGCTCGCCGGCGGCCTGCGCGGAGGCGTGTCGCGCCTCGTCGAGCGGGTCGTCGCCCGGGGCGCCCGGGTGGCGCTCGGCGCCTCCACCGACCTGGTCGAGCGGGCCGCCGCGCTGGGCGCGGCGGACGCCCGGCTCGCCCCGGTCGCCGCGCCGGCACTGCCCGCGCCGCGCCGCCGCCGGGCCGCCGTCCGCGCCGAGTTCGGCGTCGGCCAGGACCGGCCGCTGATCCTCTCCGTGGGCCGGCTGCACCCGCAGAAGCGGTACGACGTGCTGATCGACGCCGCCGCCCGGTGGCGTACCCGGACACCGGCGCCGGTCGTGGTGATCGCTGGCAGCGGCCCCGCCTACCTGCCGCTGGCCGCCCGGATCTCCGCCGCCCGGGCCCCGGTGACCCTGCTCGGGCACCGCACCGACGTGGCCGACCTGCTGGCCGGGGCCGACCTGGCGCTGGTGACCAGCGACTGGGAGGCCCGTCAGCTCTTCGCGCAGGAGGCGATGCGGGCCGGCGTACCGCTGGTGGCGACGGCGGTCGGCGGCCTGCCGGAGCTGGTCGGCGACGCCGCGGTGCTGGTGCCGCCGGCGGACGTGGACGCCGTCGACGCGGCCGTGCGCGCCCTGCTCGACGACGAGGCCGGGCGGGCCGAGCTGGCGCGGCGCGGCGCCGCCCGGGCCGCCTCCTGGCCCACCGAGGCGGACACCCTGGCCCAGCTGGCGGCGCTCTACGCCGAGCTGGCCCCGCACGGCGCCGGACCGGCCGCTCCCGACGCCGACGCCCCGTCGACGGGACGCCGGTGATGCGGCGCAGAATCGCCCCGATCCTGCTGACCCTGGTCGTGGTGGCGCTGGGCATCACCGCGCTGACCGCCCGCCCCGAACGGGCGACGTCGCCCGGGCGCACCGCCGACTTCGTGGTGCTGGTCGGGGTCGCCGGGCTGCGCTGGGAGGACGTCGACCCGCAGACCACGCCGACGCTGTGGCGGATGGCCCAGGACGGCTCGATCGGCTCCCTGTCGGTCCGTTCCGCGCACCGCCCGACCTGCCCGGTGGACGGTTGGCTGACCCTCGGCGCCGGCAGCTACGCCGCCTGGAACGGCAGCCGTCAGGCCGAGGGCTGTCCACCGGCCCAGGTGACGGTCGAGCAGCCCGACGGCATCGGCGCGAACCTGCCCGACCAGGAGAGCGTCGTCCTGCACAACCAGGAGCGGCTGCCCTGGGGCACGGTGCCGGGCGCGCTGGCGGAGTCGGTGCGCTGCTCGGTGGCGGTCGGGCCCGGCGCGGCCGTGGCCGCCGCCCGACCGTTCGGCCGCGTCGACCGGTACGCGCCGGCGCTCCCGGAGGACCCGGCGGGCCTGCTCGGCTCCTGCGTGCTGAGCATCGTCGACCTCGGCACGGTCACCGGCGAGGACCCGGCGGCCCGGGCCGCGGTCGCGAGGGAGGCGGACGCCCGCCTGGCCCGGGTGCTGGCCGCCCGGCCGCCGCGCTCGCTGGTGCTCGTCGCCGGGGTCTCCGACACCGACGCCCCGTCCCGGCTGCACGTCGTCGTCGCCGACGGGCCGGGCTGGGAAGGCGGGTGGCTCACCTCGGCCAGCACCGGCCGCGAGGGCTACCTGCAACTGGTCGACCTCGCGCCGACCGCGCTCACCGCGCTGGGCCGGCCGATGCCCGAACGGCTCTTCCTCGGCCGACCCGCCGAGTCGGTCGGCGGGCGGCCGGCCGACCTCGCCGCCGCGATCGCCGCGCCGGCGGACGCCGACCGGGAGGCGGCCGCCCAGCGCCGGGTGGCCGACTGGTTCTTCACCCTGCTGGCCGGCGCCCAGGTGCTGCTGGCCGTGGCGGTGCTGCCGCTGCTGCGCCGGGCCCGCCGGCACGCCGGCCCGTACGGCCCGGAGCCGGTCTCGCGGCGGGTGGTGGCGGTCGTGGAGCTGCTGCTGGTCGCGGCGGCCCTCGCCGTCCCGGCCGCGCTGCTGGCTGACGCCGTGCCCTGGTGGCGCGGGGACCACGCGGGCGTCTATTTCGCCGGGGTGACCGTGCTGCTGCTGGTCGCCGCGACCGCCGTGGTGCGGCTCGCCCCCGGGCACGCGAGCACGCTCGGTCCGCTCGGTGCGGTGGCCGGCCTGACCACGCTGGCCGTGGGGCTGGACGTGCTCACCGGCGCCCGCCTCCAGCTCAACGGGGTGGTCGGCTACTCCGCCCTGGAGGGCGGCCGGTACGCCGGGCTCGGCACCGTCGGGCTCGGGGTGTTCCTGGCCGGCTCCCTGCTGAGCGCGGGGTGGCTGGCCCAGCGGGTCCGCCGGTCCTGGCGGCCGCCCGTGATGGTGGCCGTCGGCGGCGCCGCCGTGCTGGTCGTCGGCAGCCCGTACCTGGGGGCCGACCCGATCGGCGCGATCGCGCTGACCGCCGGGCTGAGCGTCGCCGCGGCGATCAGCGCCGGCGGCTGGCTGACGATCAGCAGGCTGGCCTGGGCCACCATGGCCGGGCTCGCGCTGACGATCGGCTTCGCGGTGCTCGACCTGCGCCGGCCCGCCGCCGAGCGGGGCAGCCTCGGCCGGTTCCTGGCCGCCGTCGGTGACGGCACCGCCGGGCTCACCGTGCACCGCTCCAGCACGGCCAACTTCGAGACCCTGGTCAACAGCCCGCTGACGGTGCTGGCCCTGGCCGGCGCCCTGCTGGTCTGGTTCGCCCTGCTCCAGCCGTGGGGTGGGCTGATGCGACTGTTCGGCATCTACCCGGCGATACGGGCGGCGATGGCCGGCACCGCCGTCGCCGCGGTGACCGGTGGGGTGCTGGGCGGCGACGCCCTGGACGTGGCCGGCGCTGCCGCCGCCCTGGTGGTGCCGATGGCGGCGCTGGCCGCGCTGCGGGTGCTCGACCACTCCACCGACCGCACGCTGCCCGACGCGGGCCGCCCGCGCGACGAGGGGCCCGGCGGCACGGGCGACGGCTCGGGCGATGACACCGGCGGGGGACCGGACGGCGCCGGCCCGGACCGCCCGGCACCGACCGGCGCGGGGCCGGGCGCCGCCCGTACCCCGGATCCGGGTGCGGGACCGGCCACGGCGGCGGCGCCCCCGGCTCCGCGGGCCCCGGGCCCGGCGACCGGGGCGGCCGGGCCGACGGCGGGAAACGGCGTGGGGGAGCGCGCGCCGGCCGGCCTGACATCGACCGAGGTCACCGCCGGCTGAGGCGCGGGCGGGACGTCCCGCAGCCCGCTCCGGGTGCGCCCGGCGGGTGGGCCGGGAGAGGTGTTACCGTGGAATCCCGTGGATCGCGTGATCACTTGGCTGATCGGCACGGCGGTCTGCACGACCGCGACGGACGACACGGGAGCAGGCCTTGGCCCCTTCAGCACGGACGACCAGGCACATTTTCGTCACCGGGGGAGTCGCCTCCTCGCTGGGTAAGGGCCTCACCGCCTCCAGCCTCGGCAACCTGCTCACCGCGCGCGGCCTGCGCGTGGTCATGCAGAAGCTCGACCCCTACCTCAACGTCGACCCGGGGACGATGAACCCGTTCCAGCACGGTGAGGTCTTCGTCACCGAGGACGGCGCCGAGACCGATCTCGACGTCGGGCACTACGAGCGGTTCCTGGACCGGGCGCTCTCCGGCAAGGCGAACGTCACCACCGGCCAGATCTACTCGGAGGTGATCGCCAAGGAGCGGCGCGGCGAGTACCTGGGCGACACCGTCCAGGTCATCCCGCACATCACCAACGAGATCAAGTCGCGGATCCTGGCGATGGCCGACCCGGACGACGACGGTCAGGTGCCGGACGTGGTGATCACCGAGGTCGGCGGCACCGTCGGCGACATCGAGTCGCTGCCGTTCCTGGAGTCGATCCGCCAGGTCCGCCACGACCTGGGCCGGGACAACTGCTTCTATCTGCACGTCTCACTGGTGCCGTACCTGGCGCCGTCGGGCGAGCTGAAGACGAAGCCGACCCAGCACTCGGTGGCCCAACTGCGCAGCATCGGCATCCAGCCCGACGCGCTGGTGCTGCGCTGCGACCGGGAGATCCCCGACAAGGTCAAGCAGAAGCTGTCGCTCTACTGCGACGTCGACCGCGAGGCCGTCACCGCCGCCCCGGACGCGCCGAGCATCTACGACATCCCGAAGGTGCTGCACCGCGAGGGCCTCGACGCGTACGTGGTGCGCCGGCTCGGCCTCTCCTTCCGCGACGTCGACTGGACCAGCTGGGACGACCTGCTGGACCGGGTGCACCAGCCCCGGCACACCGTCACCGTCGCCGTGGTCGGCAAGTACGTCGACCTGCCCGACGCGTACCTGTCGGTCAGCGAGGCGATCCGGGCCGCCGGCTTCGGCCACCGGTCCCGGGTGCAGCTGCGCTGGGTGCCCAGCGACGAGTGCGTCACCCCGTCCGGCGCGGCGGCCGCCCTGGCCGGCGTCGACGGCATCGTCATCCCCGGCGGCTTCGGGGTGCGCGGCATCGAGGGCAAGATCGGCACCGCCCGGTACGCCCGGGAGAACGGCATCCCGCTGCTCGGCCTCTGCCTCGGCCTGCAGTGCATGACCATCGACGTGGCCCGGCACCTGGCCGGCCTGGAGGGCGCCAACTCGCTGGAGTTCGACGAGGAGGCCGCGCACCCGGTCATCGCCACCATGGCCGACCAGGAGGACATCGTGGCCGGCAGGGGCGACCTGGGCGGCACCATGCGGCTGGGCGCGTACCCGGCGGCGCTCGCCGAGGGCTCGCTCGTCGCCGAGGCGTACGGCAGCACCGAGGTCAGCGAGCGGCACCGGCACCGGTACGAGGTGAACAACGCCTACCGCGACGCGCTGGCCAAGGCGGGCCTGCACATCTCCGGCACCTCGCCCGACGGGCGGCTGGTCGAGTTCATCGAGCTGGACCGCGACCTGCACCCGTTCTTCGTGGCCACCCAGGCGCACCCGGAGCTGAAGAGCCGGCCGACCCGGCCGCACCCGCTGTTCGCCTCCTTCGTGAAGGCGGCGGTGTCCTACTCGGAGGCCGACCAGCTCCCGGTCGACCTGGACGCCGCCGAGAGCGCGGCGGCGAAGAACGCCACCCGCAACGGTGGCGCCGCCGCGAAGGCGACGTCGGCCTCGTGAGCGAGCGTAGCGAGCGAACCATCGGGCACCGCGGCACGGCGCCTCGCGCCGCTGGCACGCGAAGCGGGGCGGCGGCGTGAGCGAGCGGGGCACCGGGCACGACAGCGGCGTGAGCGCCGTCGAGCACCGCTACGAGGTGCGCTCCCGCACCGAGCGCTACCGGGGCCGGATCTTCGACGTGGTCAGCGAGGAGGTGACCATGCCGGGCGGCGGGACGGGCGTGCGCGACTTCGTCCGGCACGTCGGCGCGGTCGCCGTGGTGGCGCTCGACTCCGCCGGCCAGGTGGTGCTGATCCGCCAGTACCGGCACCCGGTGGGGCGGCACCTGTGGGAGTTGCCGGCCGGGCTGACCGACGTCTCCGGCGAGGACCTGGCCGCCGCCGCGGTCCGGGAGCTCGCCGAGGAGGTCGACCTCACCGCCGGGCGGATCGACGTCCTGGTGGACCTGCACAGCTCGCCGGGCTTCACCAACGAGCTGGTCCGGGTCTTCCTGGCCCGGGACCTGGCCGACGTGCCGGCGGAGCAGCGGCACGAGCGCCGCGAGGAGGAGGCCGACCTCCAGGTCGTCCGCATCGACCTGGACGAGGCGGTCCGCATGGTCCTCGCGGGCGAGATCACCAACGCCTCCTGCGTGACCGGGCTGCTCGCCGCCGCCCGGGCCCGCGACACCGGCTGGTCGGCGCTGCGCCGGGCCGACGCGCCCCTGCCGGGCTGAGTCGGGAATAACGTGAAGGGGCCGTGCGGTACGTCCGCACGGCCCCTTTCGTCGTTCCGGGTCGTCAGTCGCGCAGCGGCCGGCCCTGCCCGTCGACGCCACCGTTGATCAGGATCAGGACGCCGTCGACGAGGCCCCAGATGCCGCCGATGCCGCACGTCACGAGGGACACGATGAGCTGGATGACGCCGGTCTTGGTGTCGCCCATGTAGAAGCGGCCGACGCCGAAGGTGCCCAGCACGATCTGCAGGACGCCCGCGACGACCTTGCTCTTGTCGGAGACACCCGACGGGTACCCGGGCTGGTTGGGGAAGCCGGGCTGGTAAGGAGGTGTGGTCATGAGGCGACACCCTAGTGATCCACTGGTCTCCTGTCCGCAGCGGCACCCGAAGAGTGGGACGATAATGGATGAACACTGTCCTGACGGCTGAGGTGCGGGTCCCACCGCCGGCCCGGTTCACGCCTGACACATCGTCAGCGGGTGCGGGCACCGGATGTCACTGTGCTGCCTCATCGGGGGCGGCGACGCGCCTAGACTGCCGCCGGCGGGACCGGTGGACCGCGGCGGCAAAGGGGCCGTCGTGGCACCGCGCAGTCGGGGGAGCGCAGCCCCGAAGAGAGGTGTCTGCATCGTGAAGGTCGGAATCCCACGCGAGGTCAAGAACCACGAGTACCGCGTGGCGATCACGCCGGCGGGCGTCAACGAGTTCGTCCGCAGCGGTCACCAGGTCTTCGTCGAGTCCGGCGCCGGCGTCGGGTCCAGCATCGGCGACGACGAGTTCGCCGCCGCCGGTGCCAAGATCCTGGCCACCGCCGACGAGGTGTGGGAGACCGCCGAGCTGGTGCTCAAGGTCAAGGAGCCGATCGCCGAGGAGTACCACCGGATGCGCGAGGGGCAGGTGCTCTTCACCTACCTGCACCTGGCCGCCTCGAAGGCGTGCACCGACGCGCTGGTCGACCGCAAGGTCACCGGCATCGCGTACGAGACCGTCGAGCTGCCCGACCGGTCGCTGCCGCTGCTCGCCCCGATGTCCGAGGTGGCCGGTCGCCTCGCCCCGCAGGTGGGCGCCTACCACCTCCAGCGGCAGGGCGGCGGGCGCGGCATCCTGATGGGCGGCGTCTCCGGCGTGTACGCCGCGAAGACGGTGGTCATCGGCGCCGGCGTCTCCGGCATGAACGCCGCCGCGATCGCGCTCGGCCTGCAGGCCGAGGTGCTGCTGCTCGACAAGAACGTCGCCCGGCTGCGCCAGGCCGACGCCATCTACCGGGGCCACCTGCAGACGGTCGCCTCCAACGCGTACGAGATCGAGCGCGCCGTGCTGGACGCGGACCTCGTCATCGGCGCGGTGCTGGTGCCCGGCGCGAAGGCCCCGACCCTGATCTCCAACGAGCTGGTCTCCCGGATGAAGCCGGGCAGCGTGCTCGTCGACATCTCCATCGACCAGGGTGGCTGCTTCGAGGACTCGCGTCCCACCACCCACGCCGAGCCGACCTACCAGGTGCACGACTCGATCTTCTACTGCGTGGCGAACATGCCGGGCGCGGTGCCGCACACCAGCACCTACGCGCTGACCAACGTCACCCTGCCGTACGCGCTGGAGCTGGCCAACCACGGCTGGCGCGAGGCGCTGCGTCGCGACCCGGCGCTGGCGCTGGGCCTGAACACCCACGACGGGCAGGTCACCTACGGCCCGGTCGCCGAGGCCCACGGCATGGCGCCCCTCGCGCTGGCCGACGCGCTGGCCTGAGAGGTGGCGGGCTGACCGGCACACCGGACGGGGCCGGCGCGGGCGTGGAGCCCGCGCCGGCCCTGCGTCGTGCCGTCCGCGGCTACCTCGACCACCTCACCGTCGAACGGGGACTGTCGGCGAACACGCTCACGTCGTACCGGCGGGACCTGGAGCGCTACCTGGCCACCCTGGCGGCGGCCGGCGTGCCGGACCTGGCCGCCGTCGGCCCGGGGCAGGTCGAGGCGCACCTGGCCCGGCTGCGCGCCGGCGACGGGGAGCATCCGCCGCTCGCGGTGGCCTCGGCCGCGCGGGCGGCCAGCGCGGTACGCGGGCTGCACCGCTTCGCGCTGCGCGAGGGACTGGCCGGGGCCGACCCGAGCCGGGACGTCCGCCCGCCCACGCCGCCGCGCCGGCTGCCCCGCGCGCTGCCGGCCGACGCCGTGGTGCGGCTGCTGGAGACCGCCGGGTCGCTGACCGCCGCCGGCGACCAGGCGCCGCTCGCGCTGCGCGACCGGGCGCTGCTGGAGTTCCTGTACGGCACCGGGGCGCGGATCTCCGAGGCGGTCGGCGCCGCCGTGGACGACCTGGACGTGGACGAGGGCACCGTGCTGCTGCGCGGCAAGGGCGGCCGCACCCGGCTCGTCCCGGTCGGGGGGTACGCCGTCGAGGCGGTGCGGGCCTGGCTGGTGCGGGCCCGTCCCGGGCTCGCCGCCGCCGGCCGGGGCACCCCGGCGGTCTTCCTCAACGCCCGCGGCGGCGCGTTGACCCGGCAGGGCGCGTGGACCATCCTGCGTCGCGCCGCCCAGCGGGCCGGGCTGCCGGTGGACGGCCCGGAGGCGGTCTCCCCGCACACCCTGCGCCACTCCTACGCCACCCATCTGCTCGACGGCGGCGCGGACGTACGGGTGGTGCAGGAGCTGCTCGGCCACGCCTCGGTGACCACCACCCAGGTCTACACCCTGGTCACGGTCGAGCGGCTGCGCGAGGTGTACGCCACCGCCCATCCCCGGGCGCGGGGCTGACCCCGCCCGGCTCTGGCCCCGGCCCCGCCCGGCTCTGGCCCCGGCCCCGCCCGGCTCTGGCCCCGGCCCCGCCCGGCTCCGGCCCCCGGCTCGGCCCTCGGCCCCGGCTCCGGCCGCCGCTCGGCCCCGGCCCAGGCGCGGGACCGACCGCCGGGCGGCCGCCAGGGGTGATCGCCGCCGGCCGGCAGGTGCGGCGCGACGGTGTCCGGGGCGGCGCGCGCAGGACGCCGCCGGTGGCTGGCCTGGTCGGCGGGGCGGCGACACGCCGAGCGGGTGCGACCGGGCCGCCGGGCGGTGGCGTACAGTCGGCATCGGCGCGGACCTCCTGGGGCGATGGTGATGCAGCCCGGGGTGCGCAGCGGCGCCGCGAATGACGTCGGACGGCTCCGACGCCGGGTGGTCGTCGGGAGGGGGCAACGAGCACATGGCTGGCAACGGTGACCGTGCCGAGACCTGGACGTCGGAGCTCCGCGAGCAGCAGGCCACGCTCGGGGCGGATCTCGGTCCGGCGGATCCGGCGGCATACACGATGCGTAAGCCGATTCCCGAGCCGATGCCGACCGACCGGCACGGCCCGGCCCGGATCATCGCGATGGCCAACCAGAAGGGTGGTGTGGGCAAGACCACCACGACCATCAACCTGGGCGCCGCACTGGCCGAGTACGGCCGCAAGGTGCTGCTTGTCGACTTCGACCCGCAGGGCGCCCTCTCGGTCGGGCTGGGGGTCAACCCGCACAACCTCGACCTGTCGGTCTACAACCTGCTCATGCAGGACGACGTCACCGCCGAGGACGTCCTGATCAAGACCGACGTCGCGGGGCTGCACCTGCTGCCGGCCAACATCGACCTCTCCGCGGCCGAGATCCAGCTGGTCAACGAGGTCGCCCGGGAGATGGCCCTGGCCCGCGTGCTCCGGTCGGTCCGCAAGGAGTACGACTACATCCTGATCGACTGCCAGCCCTCGCTGGGCCTGCTGGCGATCAACGCGCTGACCGTGGCGCACGGCGTGCTCATCCCGCTGGAGTGCGAGTTCTTCAGCCTGCGCGGGGTGGCCCTGCTGCTGGACACCATCGACAAGGTGCGCGAGCGGCTCAACTTCGACCTGGAGCTCGAGGGCATCCTCGCCACCATGTACGACAGCCGCACCACCCACTGCCGGCAGGTGCTCCAGCGGGTGGTGGAGGCCTTCGGCGACAAGGTCTACCAGACGGTGATCACCAAGACCGTCAAGTTCCCCGAGTCCACCGTCGCCGGCGCCCCGATCACCACGCTCGACCCGGCCTCGTCCGGCGCCCGCAACTACCGCCAACTGGCCCGCGAGGTGATCGCCGCCCAGGCCGAGCGGTAGGCTGGCGTGCACCTTCGCGCCGAGCCGGCCGGGGCGTGGACTACGGTCTTCCGGTGACCGCGCCACCCCTCGACCCTCCGACGACGCCGGAGCAGCCGCCCGTACGGGCCGCCGAGGCCGTCGCCGAGGTGCCGACGGATCCGGCCGGCGTGCCGGGGGCGGCGGCGGAGAGCGGCGGGTTCACCGTCCGGCTGGCGAACTTCACCGGCCCGTTCGACCTGCTGCTCCAGTTGATCGGCAAGCACAAGCTCGACGTGACCGAGGTGGCGCTGCACCGGGTCACCGACGAGTTCATCGCGTACATCCGCGCGATGGGCGACCAGTGGGACCTGGACGAGGCCAGCGAGTTCCTGCTCATCGCCGCGACGCTGCTCGACCTGAAGGCGGCCCGGCTGCTGCCCGCCGCCGAGGTCGAGGACGAGGAGGACCTCGCCCTGCTGGAGGCGCGGGACCTGCTCTTCGCCCGGCTGTTGCAGTACAAGGCGTACAAGGAGGCGGCGGCGCACATCGCCGCGCTGGAGGAGGTCGGCGGCCGGCGCTACCCGCGCGCGGTCACCCTTGAGGCCCGGTACGCGGACGCGCTGCCCGACCTGGTGCTCGGCATCGGCCCGGAGCGGCTGCTGAAGCTGGCGATCAGGGCGATGACGCCGAAGCCGGTGCCCGAGGTCTCCATCGCCCACGTGCACATGGTCCGGGTCAGCGTCCGGGAGCACGCGGGCATCCTCACCGAGCGGCTGCGCCGGGCCGGCACGGCCACCTTCTCGCTGCTCTGCGCCGACTGCGAGGCCACCCTGGAGGTGGTGGCCCGGTTCCTGGCCCTGCTGGAGCTCTACCGGGAGGGCCTGGTCGCCTTCGTCCAGGAGCAGGCCCTGGAGGAGCTGACCGTACGCTGGACCGGTCCCGCCGACGGCGGCCCAGACCTGCACGTCGACGAATACGGCGGCACCCCGCCCGAGTCGGCGGGCTCCGGCCCGCTGCCGGCCGCGTCGGGCGAGCGGCGGCCGGCCTCGGACGGCACGGCGGACGAGACCGACTCAGGCGCGGACGCCGGTTCGGTGGCCGAGGCCGGATCGGCAGAGGCTGACAGCGGATCGACGCCGGGTGCGGCGGCGGTGGAGGGCGGGACGTCGCCGGGTGTGGCGGCGGACGGGAGCGGGGCGGCGACACCGGAGGAGCGAGCGGGATGAGCAACGACGAGCGTCGGGACTCCCTGGCCGACCAGGCCGCCGCCTGGGTGCCGCCCTGGCAGCGCCCCACGGCCCCCGCCGCGGCCCCCGAAACCGGAGATCCTGGTACTTCCGCGCCCCCTGAGGGGCCCGAACCTACCAAGATCTCCGAGGACTCCGACGCCGCGCGGGAGGCGGGTGCGGGGGCGGGCTTCGAGGATTCCGACGCCGCGCCCGGAGCGGAGGTGGGCTCCGGCGCGGCGACCGCCAACGGGGATCAGCCCAGGGAGCCGGCAGGGCCTGAAGAGCCGGCATCGGCGGTCGGGTCGGCGGGGGAGAGCGGGGCTGCGGTCGGGCCGGTGGGAAGGGGGCCGGCGGGGGGCGTACCCGCGAAGGGGCCGGCGGGGCGGCGGCGGGCAGTGCCCGAGCCAGCGCCGGAACTCGACGACGCGGAGCTGCGTGGGGCGCTGGAGGCGATCCTGCTGGTGGTGGACGAGCCGGTCAGCGAGCTGGTCCTCGCCCAGGTGCTGGAGCAGCCCGCCGAGCGGATCGGGCCGGTGCTGGACGAGATCGCCGCGGGCTACACGGCCGCCGGACACGGCTTCGAGCTGCGCCGGGCCGCGGGTGGCTGGCGTCTCTACACCCGCCCGGAATACGCCACCTACGTGGAACGGTTCGTACTGGACGGGCAGTCCGTGCGGCTGACCCAGGCCGCGCTGGAGACACTGGCCGTGGTCGCCTACAAGCAGCCCGTGACCCGGTCGCGGATCTCCGCCATCCGGGGTGTCAACTGCGACGGGGTGATCCGTACCCTGGTCTCCCGCGGGTTGGTCGAGGAGTGCGGCACCGAACCGGACAGCGGGGCGTTCCTCTACCGGACCACCACGATGTTCCTGGAGAAGCTCGGGCTGAACAGCGTCGACGACCTCCCGCCGCTGGCCCCGTTCCTTCCCGACGACGTAGAAGAGCTTGCCGATGCCACGCGATGACCGCACGCCCCGCCCCGACGCGCCCGCCTTCGAGGGGGCCGAGCGCCTGCAGAAGGTGCTGGCCGCCGCCGGCGTGGGTTCCCGGCGCGCCTGCGAGGACCTGATCTTCCGTCGCCGGGTCACCGTCGACGGCCGGGTCGCCCAACTCGGCGACAAGGTCGACCCCGCCACCGCCGTGATCCACGTCGACGGCGAGCGCCTCGTCGCCGACACCCGACTGGTCTACCTGGCCATGAACAAGCCCCGCGGGGTCGTCTCCACGATGGCCGACGAGAAGGGCCGCACGGCGCTCGCCGACTTCCTCGGCAACCGGGTGGAGCAGCGGGTCTACCACGTCGGGCGGCTCGACGCCGACAGCGAGGGCCTGCTGCTGCTCACCAACGACGGGACGCTCGCGCACAAGCTGATGCACCCGTCGTACGGGGTGCAGAAGACGTACCTGTGCGAGGTGTCCGGGCCGATCCCGCGCAACCTCGGCAAGCGGCTGATGGCCGGCGTGGAGCTCGAGGACGGGCCGGCGAAGGTCGACTCCTTCCGGGTGGTGGACACGCTGGGACGGACCGCCCAGGTGGAGCTGAGCCTGCACGAGGGACGCAAGCACATCGTCCGCCGCCTGCTCGGTGAGGCGGGCCATCCGGTGAGCCGGCTGGTGCGTACCGCGATCGGGCCGATCCGGTTGGGCGACCTGCGCGCCGGGCGGACGCGGCGGCTGACCAACGCGGAGGTCGCCGCCCTGTTCAAGGCCGTGGGTGACTGACCCCCGAGTTCGGGGTACGGCTGCCGGTAGGCTCCCTGGCGGCCCGGCGCGGGCGGCGCCCACCGGGCGGCGCGACGCCGGGCATCATTGAGAACGTTTGGACAACCGCTCGCGACACATCCGGTGTTTCGTGAGGTACGGGCTGAGGAGGACGACGGTGGAGGAAAACGAACGGGCCGGGCGATGTGTGGTCGCTGTGGACGGACCGTCCGGTTCGGGTAAGTCCACCGTCTCCCGGCGGCTCGCCGTCGGCCTCGGTGCCCGCTATCTCGACACCGGCGCCATGTACCGCGCCATCACCTGGGCGGTGCTGCGCTCGGGGGTCGACCTGACCGACGCCGAGTCGGTGGCCAAGGTCGCCGGCGAGGTGGACCTGCGCATCGGCACCGACCCGCAGGGGTACGGCGTGACCGCCGACGGCGTGAACGTCGACGCCGAGATCCGCGGGCCGGAGGTGACCGGGGCGGTCTCCGCCGTGGCCGCCGTGCCGGCGGTGCGCGCGCTGCTGGTCACCCGGCAGCAGGAGATGATCACCAATGCCGGCCGGATCGTGGTCGAGGGCCGCGACATCGGGTCCGTGGTGGCCCCGGACGCCGACCTGAAGGTCTACCTCACCGCCTCCGAGGCGGCCCGGGCCGCCCGACGCAGCGCCGAGGACGCCACCGACGTGGCGGCGACGGCGGCCGACCTGGCCCGCCGGGACCGGCTCGACTCGACGCGCAAGGCCGACCCGCTGACCCAGGCCGCCGACGCCGTGGTGCTGGACACCACCGAGTTGGGCATCGACGAGGTCGTCGGGCGCCTGCGCGGCCTGCTGACCGATCGGGGAGTGGCATGACCGACACCGACGGCTGGATCGAGCTGCGGGAACCGGACGTCGACACCGAGGAGCCGACCGGTCCGCAGCCGGTCGTGGCCGTGGTCGGCCGCCCCAACGTGGGCAAGTCGACCCTGGTCAACCGGATCATCGGCCGCCGTCAGGCGGTCGTCGAGGACGTCCCCGGGGTCACCCGGGACCGGGTGCCGTACGACGCGCAGTGGGCCGGCCGGCAGTTCACCGTGGTGGACACCGGCGGCTGGGAGCCCGACGCCAAGGACCGGGCCGCCGCGATCGCGGCGCAGGCCGAGACGGCGGTCGTCACGGCCGACGTGGTGCTGTTCGTGGTCGACGCGATGGTCGGCTCGACGGACGTGGACGAGGCGGCCGTACGGATGCTGCGCCGCAGCGCCAAGCCGGTGATCCTGGTCGCGAACAAGGCCGACAACACCGCCATCGAGATGGAGGCCACGTCGCTGTGGTCGCTGGGCCTGGGTGAGCCGTACCCGGTGTCGGCGCTGCACGGACGTGGTTCCGGCGACCTGCTCGACGCCATCATGGCCGCGCTGCCGGAGGCCCCGAAGATCGTCGAGAACCGCCCGCGCGGCCCGCGCCGGGTGGCCCTCGTCGGCCGGCCGAACGTCGGCAAGTCCAGCCTGCTGAACCGCTTCTCGGGCGAGGAGCGGGCGGTCGTCGACTCGGTCGCCGGCACCACCGTGGACCCGGTCGACAGCCTGGTCGAGATCGGCGGGGAGACCTGGCAGCTCGTCGACACGGCGGGCCTGCGCAAGCGGGTCGGCAAGGCCAGCGGCACCGAGTACTACGCCAGCCTGCGGACCGCCGGGGCGATCGAGGCCGCCGAGGTCGCCGTGGTGCTGCTGGACTCCAGCGAGCCCATCAGCGAGCAGGACCAGCGGATCCTGTCCATGGTCACCGAGGCCGGCCGGGCGCTGGTGATCGCCTTCAACAAGTGGGACCTGGTCGACGCCGACCGCCGGTACTACCTGGACAAGGAGATCGAGCGCGAGCTGCGCCGCATCCCGTGGGCGATCCGGCTCAACCTGTCGGCGCAGACCGGCCGGGCGGTCGACAAGCTCGCGCCGGCGCTGCGCAAGGCCCTGGCCAGCTGGGAGACCCGCGTACCGACCGCGCAGCTCAACTCGTGGCTGACCGCGCTGGTGCAGGCGACCCCGCACCCGGTGCGGGGCGGTCGGGCGCCGAAGATCCTCTTCGCCACCCAGGCGGGCGTGGCGCCGCCGCGCTTCGTGCTGTTCACCACGGCTCCGCTGGACGCCGGCTACCAGCGGTTCGTCGAGCGCAAGCTGCGCGAGGAGTTCGGCTACGAGGGCAGCCCGATCGAGATCTCCGTACGCCCCCGCAAGAAGCTCGGCCCCGGCGGCCGGGGCAAGGCGCACGGCTGACCCGTCCGATCTGAAGCCGGGTGGGAGCATGCTCCCACCCGGCTCTTTCGCTGCCATCAACTTCCCTATCCTCCTAGGACGCGTAGGGGATGTGTGCGGGACGACGCGTTCCGGCACGGGAGGGGCCAGTGCGGACGGCGCGAAGATCCTGCGCTAAGCTGAACCGGCTGTCGCGGGGAGATCCGCGCGAGAGCATCGGGACGTGGCGCAGCTTGGTAGCGCACTTGACTGGGGGTCAAGGGGTCGTCGGTTCGAATCCGGCCGTCCCGACTGGTATTCACCAGCGGATATAGAAGATCATGTGTGATCTTGCGGTAACGCTGACGGTAACGGAGATCGCTTAACGTGGGTTGCATCCCCCGATCTCGTTACCGCGGAGGTGCAGCCCCGTGGCTGTCTACAGCTACCGCCTCGCCAACGGCCAGACCCGCTGGTTCTTCATCATCGACCTCCCGCCGGATGCAAACGGCCGGCGCCGGCAGCACAAGCGGCAAGGCTTCCCCAATCAGGCCGCTGCCCTGAAGGCGGAGGACGAGGCACGCGCCGCCTACGGCGGAGCAGACCTCGGCGCGGACGGCAGCGTCGCCGCGGAGCTGGAGAGCTGGCTCAACGAGCGCGAGCTGGACGTCCAGGAGACGACGCTCAGCAACTACCGGGACGTCATCCGCTGCTACGTGGTTCCGCATATCGGTGGGCGGCAGCTCTACGCCCTCGATAAGCGGGTGATCCACGACCTCTACAAGAAGCTGCTGAAGAGTGGCGGCAAGAATGGTGGGCCGCTGTCGCCGACCACTGTCCGCATCGTGCACCGGATCCTGAGCAAGGCGCTGGGCGACCTCGGAGTCAACGTCGAGGGTGTACGGCAGCCTCGGCAGGCCGAGCGGGAGACGATGGGGCGCAAGGGCGTCTGGACGCCGGCGCAGTCGGCGAAGTTCCTCAAGCACCACGCCGACCACCGACTGCGTGCCGCGTGGGTGCTGGCGATCGTCGTCGGTGCCAGGCGTGGGGAGCTGGCTGGTCTCAAGTGGCCGCGCGTCGATCTCGACCGGGGAGTGCTGCTGCTGCACTGGCAACGCACCACGACCAGCAACGGAGTGGTGGAGAAGGCACCCAAGGGCAAGAGCAAGCGGGCGGTAGCGCTCGGGCCGGCCCTGGTTGCGGAACTGCGTGCCCACCGGGAGCGCCAGGTCCTGGAGAAGGCAGACGCTGGCGTCCTGTACCACGACGGTGGTTACCTGTTCTGCCGCGAGGACGGGGAGCCGTACTACCCGAAGTACTTCACCGACCAGTGGGCGAAGGCGTGCGCGGATGCGGGGGTGCCCGTGATCGCGTTGCACGATGCGCGGCACACCTCCGCTACCACCGGCGCTGACGCCGGTGTTCCCGAGCACGTGATGCAGCGGCGGCTTGGTCACGCTGACAGCCGGACGACGCGTGAGGTCTACACCCACGTGCTGCCGGAGAGCGAGCGCAAGGCCGCGGAGCTCATGGAGGCAGTACTCGGCGACGCAGCGACCTGGTCGCCGCGGAATAGCTAGACCGAAGACGCTGGGTCACGCCCGACTGGCAGTACTTCTGGCTGCCGAGGTTTCCGGTGAGGGAGCCCGATGTCCAGACCGTCAGCTCGGGCATCGGCACGGTAGCCAGCGGCTGTGGCCGTTGCCGTTACCCGTGGCGGTTGCTCTCACTCGGCAACGCGCCGAGTAACCGGATGATCGCATCGTGAGGGCTGACGCCGGTATCGGCGTGCTCACGACCTCAGGGGAGGGCGGCGGACGATGTCAACGACCACAACTGGCGGACGCAAGCCGAGCCAGGCGCTGGACCAGGTCTGGACGATCGCGGCGGTGCGGGAGCTCGGCGTCACCACCGACGTGGAGACCGCTGGAGCGATCCTGGGAATCGGGCGTACCAAGGCCTACGAGCTGGCCAAGACCAACGAATTCCCGGTACGCCTTCTGCGCGTCGGCCGGCGGTACCTCGTGCCCGTACCGGCGATCCTCAAGCTGCTTGCCATCGAGTAGCCGCCCTGCCGCCAGCCAGGCTCAGAGCCTGAGACAGGGAATCCCGGGACCGACCGGGCTGGTGCGCCGACAAACAAAAGGACCGACGGCGCGCACGGTGTGAGCCGGCGCGCCGTCGGTCAGCCGTGTGAGTCGTTACGGTCCAGAGCGCTGGGACAGCGCCAATGAACTCCTGCAGCTCGGTGCGCCGATCGATCAGCGGGGCCAGGCTGCAAAGCGTCGCCGTAGCTGTACCACGTCGGCGCGAGTGAGCTGGTACGGCACGAATGCCTCGTCGGGCATCCTGTCCAGGCGCCGACCCACCACTGGAACGTCCTCTGCCTCAAGTCCGGGGTCAACGCGGCGGGCCATGGCCAGCAGCTGGGCCGGTGTGTACTGGTTAAGCACTGCGGCCACATCGACGTAGTCACGCTCGCGGGCGCGTCCCACGAGCGCGGTGACTTTCCAGGCGAGCAGGTCGGCCAGGTCCATGACCGGGCCGACATCCATCACCACCGGAGCATGGAGTCGCGCCTGACAGGACAGGCTCAGCCGGACCACCTTGTTGCCCCGTTGGATCTCCCATTCCGTCATGTGGTCGTCAATGCCATAGATCATTGCCGACAGCTCGCTGTCGTCGGCGACCCGTGTTACCTGGAAACCAGCTTCGAGCAGTGCCGTCTCCACGGCCTCGGTCGCTGGGGCGACTCCGTCGGCGCGGTCGGTGAAGGCGTCGACGTCCTCGGTCGGCCGGTCGACGACTCCGTGCAGGAGCAAGGCCAGTCCACCGCCGAGGGCAAGTCCGTGCTGCTTGGCTACGGAGAGCGCGACCCGCGCGACCTCGACGTGCTCTGGGTCAGGGTGAGGCATCAGGCTGCGGCCGAGATCTGGCGCAGCACCGCATGCCGGTCCTCCCACGCGTGGCGCACACCCCGCGGCAGGTAGAGGTCGTTCCATACCCGGATCAGGGTCGGACCGTCGAGCCAGGCGCAGAGTTCATCAACCCGCACCGCTTCGGTCAGCACGACCTCGTACAGGGCGTTGCGCGCCCATTCCTGGTCCAGGTTGACGCTGCGGTCTGGCCGCCAGAGCAGCCGGTGTGGCAGCTCCACGACACCGCTGGTCGGTCCGTGCAGGGCGGCAAGATCGTCTACGACCACGGCGGAACGGCCCGGCCGGGCCAGATACCGCCGGGCCGAACGAGTCGAAGTGGCGCCCATGCGTCGAGGGTAGCGCCTCGAACGGGTAAAGGCGTGATGCTGCCAATGCCAACCGGAACGCCGTCAACGGCGGTCGGTCATTGGCTCCGCCTCGGCTCGTCGGCATCGTGACCGCCGCCACGGCACCGACTCGCTAATCATGGCCGCGCAGCCTCTGCCATAGGGACAGCGAGGGGCCGGTCAGCCGCGCTGCTGTCGTGGCACGATCAACCCTCAGCGCTGCCCGTCGACGCCACGGAGCCTGCGGGCGGCGGTGAACAGGAAGAACTGATCCTTGAGCACCCCCGGATCCGTGTTGAGACGGCTTTCAACCGAGTGGCAGCGGTGCGACCGGACCAACCGTCGTGAACTGGGCGTGCTCGTACCGGGTGGCGGAGAGCAGCAGCCACTCGTCGCAGCCCTGCCATGGGTAGACGTTGGCGGCTCCGCCACGTACGGTCCGGGGCCCGTCACCGGTCCGTGGCCGCGCGTCTGCCAACCCGCGGATCCACACGTCGGCGCAGAGCTCGTTCGCCGATCCCACCGCCGCCAGCCCGAACGCGTTCTCCCCGGCGGCCGTCCGCGTCTCGTCGCCAAAGTCGTCGAGCAGATAGTCCTCGCCGGGTTCCCGTCACCGCGGAAGGTCAGCGTGGTGGTACCGGCCCGAGCCTCGTATCCCACTGCGCCTCGCTGGGCAGCCGGAACGGCAACAGCTTGAGCAGGTCGTCTTCGAGCCGCGCCGTGCAAGTGTCCGCCTGGGCGTACGGGTCCTCGTGCTCGGGCAGCCAATACCGGACCTGCGCCACTGTCAGCGGGTGCCGGGCGATCAGGAACGGCTCGACCCCCACCTCGCGTATCGGCTGTGCGTCCCCGGCGCCAGCGACGGACGGCTCGACGGTGTCCTCGACCTCGCCGCTGCGCTTGATGGCGCGTACCGCGTCCAGCTCCGCGTGGGCCAACCACCACCCCGCCGGGTGCCCTCGACCGCGCCCGGTCGAGATTGGCGGCCAATGGCCATATCTTGCTCCCTGTCGCGGGCCATTCCGGTTCGCCGGCCGCTGCGGACCCACATGTCCCGTCCGCGTTGAGTTGGCACCGTCCGGTATGACTTGGCACGAGGTTGGCACTGTCCGGGTTGAGGTGGCACGTCCGGTACGGTGCTGTCCGGTCTCAGCGAGGTTAGCGGGTTCTCGGCGAGTTGACAGGCTTCCCGATGAGTGTGCGTGTACTTGGTCTCGACCGGCAGTCAGCTGTGTGCCGATCGGGCACTACGGCGCGGCGACTGTTGCGGCAATGGCCGCGTACTTGCGGTCCGGGCGGTCCGGGGACTGCTGCTGCAAGCGCTGAAGTTCGGTGAAACCAGCCTTTGCCAGGCGGGCAGAGAATGTGTCTACGGGCCAGCGGTATGCCGTGTGGACCTTGTGGTCGAACGCGGCCACATCGTCGTCGCTGTCGAAGAAGCCGATCACCAGGTTCCCGGAAGGAGGCAGCATCCGGCGGAACTCGGCGAGTACCGCATCCAGCTCCGATGGCGGTAGGTGGATGGTCGAGTACCAGGAGAGGATGCCGGCCACCGAGTGGTCGGGAAGGTCCAGCTCCGTCATTGATCCGAGCTGGAACGTCGGCCCGGGAAAGTGGGTCCGGGCGTAGCCGATGAACTCAGGTACCAAGTCGACGCCGGTCACGTTGGCGCCGAGCGAATGCAGGTAGGCGCTCCAATGCCCGGGGCCGCAACCGAGATCGAGCACGGCGCCGTCCAAGCCGACGAGGTGGTCTCGGACAAGGGCCGTGTCATCCACGTGGGCCTGCCAGTCACCATCGAACAGGGCGATGTACTGCTCGGACATGTGCGAGTAGGCGTCGCGGACCGGCCGGTTGCTCACGGCGCCACTCTAAAGTCTGCCCGCGTTCCGCCCCGAACCCAGTACGCGTCCGGGTTGAGGTGGCACGTCCGGTACGGTGCCGGGGTGCTGCGCGCGGTGCCGGGCCTGGGTGGGCCGCTGACGGCTGAGTTCGAGGTCGGCTACGTCGGCGCCGAGGGATCGGAGGTCCGCACCTCCTTGATCGACTCGGCGGGGGTGCTGTTCGAGCTGGTCAAGCCGGTACGCGGCTTGCCGTCGTACAAGCGGCAGCGCAACTCCCCGGGCTTGTGGTGGTCTTCGACGACCGGCGCTCACGTCGGGGGTACGAGTCGTGGCTGGAGCGCGATCACCTGATGCTGCTCGACTTCGACCCGGCGGTGGCCGGGATCGCGTCGCAGCCGTTCTGGCTGTTCTGGGACGACGAGGCTTCCGGCCGGCGCCGTTCGCACGCGCCGGACTACTTCGCCCGGCTGGCCGACGGGCGGGGCCTGGTGGTGGACTGCCGACCAGTCGACCGGATCAAGCCGCGTGACGCCGCGGCGTTCGCCGTGGCGGGGAGCGACCAGGCGCATCGCATGGTAATCGGTCATCGGCAGGGCTGATCGCCATCCGCGCGACTCGCGGCATGACCGGATGTCAAGATCGGTCGAGGACTGCTGATCCCGAGCAGGTATACGAGCGCCTGCCTGCCGGGTGGAGCGCAATGCAGTCCTGTGACCGTGATGGGTGTGGGTCTCAGTCGATGGTGCCTTCGATTTTGTCGGTCAGGTCGAGGATGTCAGGGACGGCGTTCAACACGGTGACCTCGACCAATGCTCCATCGCGGCCGTATCGGCGGCGGTACTCAGCGTAGGGGTAGTCGGCGATCGGCAGCCAGGATCGATGCCCCCGCATGGGGTGGTTCTTCTGCGTCACGGCCCCGGAGTTGAGCCGGCAGAGTTCGATTCGTGGGCCGTGTCGCTCGACGAGGGCGCGGGTGTCGACATGCAGGACCACCTGGTCCTCGGTGCGGTACTCCTTCGCTTGACGCAGCCGGTCCAACCGCTCAGCGCTGGCCCAGAAGAAGACCCGGGAGTTGATAGCCGCGAGGTACTCGGTCAGCGAGGAATTTGGATCAATCTTCTCCGCAACGAATTTCATTGGCTTCTGATCGCGGATCACGGCAGGCGGCAGGCCGGGTGCGCGCAGGACGGTGGATTGCTTGCGAGGGGCGCTCAGGAGTCGGTCACGCTCGGCGGCGTCGAGGTCGAACAAATCGATCAGTTGCTGCGTGGACAGGAGGCCGTGTCGTTGCACCGATGGCCACGCGGTCGCCGACATCGTGTGGAAGACCTGCGGATGGCACGCGATCAGTTCCTCGACGTCCATGACGGTCATCATGCCGGACGTCCGCGACTACGGGCCTTCAGGGCGCGACCCAACCGGCCGTTTCATCGGTGGAAGGGACCTGGCGCCGATCGGCCATCGCCAGCGGATGCTGCAGCCACCCAGTCGCCCGGGTCCCAGCGTCCAGCCGTTGGCCGGCGCTGGTAACGGTTGCGCTCACAGGGGCGTTAACGGCCAGGCGTAACGCTCGTTGCCGTGAGCACCGAAGGCAATGTCAGCCCCTCTGACCAGGCTCGGCATCGTGAGCACCTCAGCCCCGGCCGGCCCCACCGGATCTATCCTCGGCTTTCGGACGAGGAGAAGGCGCTGGTCGTTGAGGCGGCCCGGCGAGCGGGTCTCACGCCAGCGGGATACACGGCGCGGGTGGTGGTTGGCGCAGCGCGCGCAGGAAAGCCGGCCACGGGCCTGACCGGTGACCTGCGGGAGTTGCAGCGGGAACTGTTCGCCGCCCGCCGCGCAGTGAACATGTTCGGCTCCAACGTCAATCAGGCTGCTGCGGCCGCGAACTCGACCGGGCAGCTGCCCGGCTGGGCCGTCGAGGCGGTGCAGTTGTGCGCGTACGCCGTCGCCCGCCTCGACCAGGTGACGGCACTGATCGATCGGCGGCTGCGGTGATCGCGCGTGTCCACCGTCGCGGCGCCCGCGTTGGTGGGTTGCTGCGCTACCTGTACGGGCCGGGGAAGCAGGAGGAGCACGTCGACCCGCGGTTGGTCGCGGCGTGGGACGGTGCCGGGGAGCTGGCCGATCTGGAGCCGGAGATCACCGCCTCGGGTAAGCGGGACTTCCGGAGGCTGACCACTCTCCTGGAGGAGCCGGTACGAGCCGGGAAGAGGCCGCCGGCAAAGCCGGTGTGGCATTGCTCGATGCGCCTGGCGCCGGAGGACCGCGACGGGGTCCTCACCGACGGCACCTGGGGGCGCATGGCCCGGGAGATGCTCACCGAAGCGGGACTCGCCACGCAAGCGGACGACCCGGGCCTGCGGTGGGTCGTGGTGCGGCACAACGACGACCACGTCCACATCGTCGCGACCCTCGTGCGCGAAGACGGCCGCACAAACTGGGCCCGCAACGACTACCCCAAGTGCGTGAAGGCCACCTACAACGTCGCCCGCCGCTACGGCCTGCGCAGGCAGGTACCCCCGGCAGACCGCACCGCACACCGAAGGCCCCACCCGGTGGAGGTCAACAAGGCCCGCCGCAAGGGCTGGAGCGACACCCCTCGCGACGAGTTGCGACGGCGGGTCCGCACCGCCGTCGCCGCAGCCGGCAGCGAGCTGGAGTTCCTCGACCGGCTGGCGGAGGCAGGGGTGCTGATCAGAGTGCGTCGCAGCACCGTCAACGCCGATGAGATCACCGGCTACGCCGTCGCCCTGCCTGGCGCGGGCACCGGTGACGGGCAACCAGTGTGGTTCTCCGGTGGGCGCCTCGCCGCCGATCTGACCCTGCCGAAGCTGCGCCGCCGGTGGGGCGACCCGCCGCCGGCCGCCGGCCTGCCGTCGGGAGGTCGGGTCACGGCCCGCGCCCGAGCTCTACGCGACGCCGCCAGCGTCACCCAGGTCGCGGCGGAAGAGATCCGCCGCAGCGCCCGCGGGGATCCCGCGACGGCCCAGGCCGCCGCTACCGCCGCAGCCGACGTGCTCACCAGCCTGGCGTACGCGAGGGAAGGCAGCCTGCGTGGGCCGTTGCACCGGGCGGCGGAGGTGTTCGACCGCGCCGCACGCGACATGTACGCACGGACCGCACGCACGACGTCCCTGTCGTACGAGCTTCGAGCGATGTCGCGGCTGGTAGCGCTCATGGGCCGCATCGCCGGAGACGAGGACTCGGTCGCCGCGATGGCGCTGGTGCTCGACATGGCCCGGCTTGCCGACGCGCTGGAGCACCTCCGCACCGCTCAGCAGCGACTGCACCAAGCGAAGGCAGCCCGGGACGCAGCCCAGCAACTCCGGGCCCTCGCCGCCGGCGGGCAGCGGCCGGTAACGACGCCGCTCACCGTGGCGGCAACGCCCAGCCCGACAGTGGACAGTGCCCGCCGCACACCGCGGGCCCGGTAACGGAAGGAGCCAGAATGATGCAACCGCAGCACGAAGACCCGGTCGGCGAGGCCAGACAGAAGGCGATGCAGTTCTTCAGCGTCGTTTCCACCCTCAGCGAAGCCGTCGCCCGCTACGCCGCAGTGGGCATCCAACGCAAGGCCGCCGAGGAGGAACGCGCCGCCGGCCGGGAGCGGGCCGCCGAGGCGGCCAGCCGCGCCGCCGACCGGCTCGGCGACTCCGTCCGTGCCGACCGGGAGCGACTCGCCCGCCGGGTCGACGGCGCGTGGCTGAAGGACGCCACCCTCACCGAGGTGGCCCAGGTATGGCGTACCGCGACGGTGCACGCCGCCGCCGGTGACCCTGTCGCGCAGAAGCTCGCGGGGCTCGCACTGGACCGCTTGGGCGAGCTGCACCCGCAGTGGCGGGCCGCGTACGACCGGCAGCGAGCGGCTGGAAGGTCTGCTCCCGACGCCGCCCGCGCCGCGGCGCACGAGGTCTGGGAGACCGAGGCAATGAGAGCCGGCGCCAGCGGCAGGGCGGCGCGACCGCACGGTGGCCGCGAGGGCCTGAAGCTGCGCGCCGGCGCGAACGGGAAGGCGCTACCCGCTGGTGGAGAGGCGCTCAACGACCTGGACGCCGCCGTACGCGCTGAAGCAGGCCGGCTGCTCGCCGATGTCAGCCCTGAGGCGCTGGATCGACTACAGCGTGACCTGCGCGCCAGCGGCCGGGCGCCGGCGGCGGATGGTCTCGGACTGGCACGTCAGTACGTGGGTCAGGCCCGAGGCGTAGGTGCACTGACGCCGGTGGTCGCCAATGCCACCGAACACGACTTGCTGGCAAGCGCGGACGAGGAGCGGGCGCGGGCCCGCGCCGTTGCCGGGACGCCGGATCACCCGCGCACCGCAGTCGACGAGCATACCGAGGGGCTCGTTGTGGCCACGGGGCATTTCGGATCGGCCAGCCACGACGAGGCCGTGGCCCAGCAGCGCCGCCTCGGCAGTACGTTCGCTCCGCTGGTCGTCGGCGGAAAGGTGGATTCCCTCGTGGCTGCCAAGCGGCCGGCGACCGTGGTACCGGAGCGGGTCCGGGCGGTGACGCGATGACCAGCGTGGAAACCTCAAGTCCCTTTGGCGAGGTGGACGGGACGACAGAGGACCTCGCAGCCCAAGTGGCGCTGTTGACCAGGCAGGTCGCCGAACTTCAGCAGGTTGTCGCCGACCGCGCGGGCAGCGGCGGGGAGGGGCAGCCACCGGTGTACGCGACCGTTGAGGAGTGGGTCCGCGACTACCTCCTGCCGGGATTTCCCCGGCCGGTCGGCGAGGTTGGGCTGGTGCGGTGGCGCTGGTGCGAGCAGTGGTGGCGCCACGACGAAGCCGTGACCCGGCTGACCGCCTTGTGGTACGGCTGGGAACACGCCCGGCTCGAGATGACCGGCATGCTCGGCTGGCTGCGCGAACTGGACCACCACCTGCCGGTGCTGCTCGGCCCCGACGGGCCATTCCGCTCCTGCGCCCCCGGTATTGACGGCAGCGCTGCCCGACACAAGGCGCCTATCGTTGCTGCCTTCGAGCAAGCGCCGGAGCAGTGGTGGGACTGGTGGGATACCAAGTAGGCACAGCGGCCTTCCTCTACCCGCTGGTCCTCGGCACTCGTCCTGGCGGCACGGAACTGGGGGTCGAACGGTCGACGCCGGGCACGTCTTCGGCCGTCTATGGTCGATCAGTCCACGTTCCGGAGGTAGCGCCATGGCCGAAGCCCAGCTCGCTTCGTAATTGATTTAGGTCGACGCGCGAGGGATACATGACGGTTTTCGGCTGCCGGATTTGCGACACCGCTCTGACGGTTCCGGTGTCGAGGGTGGCGCTGCCCGTCCATGCGGGCCAGAAGTACGGGAACGGGCAGGAATCGCTCGCCTCGGCATTGGAGCCCGGCACGTTCGCGGTGAATCCGCTGCCCTCCGGTTCGCCATGGCGCCGGTGGGCCGGACTTGAAGCCGGTGAAGCCGAGGCGCTCGGCTGGTACGCGCCGAGGTTCAGCATCTCGGCCGGGCCGGTCGGCCGGGTGTTGCTGCCCCCCGGGGATGCCCGCGGTGCCGTCATTGACCCGGCGCTGGTGGGCGACTCCGCGTGTTGTGGCCTCGATGGCGGCGAGCCCAACATGGTCTGCGTCACCTGCGGCACGCCGGTGGCCATCCGGATCGACGACTGTGGCCTGCGGCAGGCTATCTGGCTGGACCCGCTGGCCACCCACGTGCTCGAGGACGGTCCCGGCCCGCACCCGGTGCTTGACTGGGTGGACCTGATCGACCAGCGGCCCGGTATTCCACCGTCTGAACCGGGCGGCGGCTGGCACCCGTTGTGGGCGGCCGCCGCAGCATCGGCGCTGGCACACTTGCTGGCCGCCTCGGGCGGCGACTCGGTAGTGATCCCGGATCGCCAGGTCGCCGAGGTCTTCCGGCCCACTCTCAACCGTCTCGTCGGCCCGGGCAACATGAGGCCGGAGCGCACCCTGGTTCTGGCTGGGCCTGGTATTCCGGACGCCGACGGCCACTTTGCCCTCATCCCGGAGCATCCGCAGACCGGTGAACTCTGGCCGGTGGCCCCGCCGGTGGAGCCAATCCCGCTGGCTTGGGACGCCTGGCGGTACCTCGCGTTTCATCGAACCCCGAAGCCGGTTGGGCGGTCGGTCCCGATCCCGCCGGAGGCCCTGCCGGCACTGATCCCGGGTCACCGGTTCGAGCCGGACGGCCAGATCTTCCTCAGCGTTCTGGCCCGACTGCCCGAGGTCAGGCAACCACGGTTGCGTGCCATCTACGACCGAGGCCGCCCCTATAGCTACACCTACTACAGCTTCTGACCGACTGGTCGTCGCGATAGGGCCTTTCCTCCGGCGCGTTCACTATCACCAGCACGTCCGCGCGGCGCTACCCGTCAGCCGGCTGCGCTTCACGACGCGCGCAGTTTGCGGCAGATCCGGATGGCGGCGGGGGCTCGCGGCCAGGGAAGATCGAGGTCATGGGGCAGAGGTCTGCCAGGTGGGCATGGTCGAAAGTCAGCACGATTCACGGGGTCCGTGATGGGGACGGCGCAGCGTGTGCTGGCGGGATCTACTCCTACAGGTACCGCTTCTACGCGCCCTCCCACAGCTTCTACGAGCGCTGCGTCGGCTTGGCGTGGTGCTCGATCTGCCGCGATTACTCCGGTGCCATGGTGTTCGTACCGCGGAACGAACGTCTCCCGGACCTGCTTGCCGATCTGCCGACGCCCGAGCGTGAGAGGCTGGTTCGCAGCGAGGTGAAGCTGCTCGACTACCTTGATCGCCTCGTCCGGCGAGGATCTTGGCCGACACGCAAGCCGTGATCGGCGGACGAACTAGCGGCGCACTTAACTCGGCACGAGCGGATCGCGGCTATCCGGATGCCCGTGGATGTCACCGGCTCGATGCTTCGTCGATGCCGTACCGCACCATGTCGTGCAAGTCCTCGGCGAGTAGATCCCTCGCGAGGCCACGATCCACGAACGCTGCCAACGAGCGGCCGATCTCGTCTCCCGCAACGTCAACCAGGTCCTCATCGTGCGCGGCGCGCCGCAAGGCGTCCAACGCGCGCGGGTCGTTCCAGTTCGCGAGGTCGACCGCGGCATGGCACCGGAACTCCAGTTCCTCCGACTGGTCCAGCAGCACCGAGTGCAAGCGCTCGGCGCGCCGGTCCCACCGCAGTTGGCCGGCCGCCTGCAAGCCGTCGCGCAGTTCCCTGGGTGGCCGGTATCCGTGTTCTTCAACGTAATGCAGGATCATCATCGGTGCGGCGTAGATCTCCCCGTCGGGTAGGTAGTAGTGATACTCGCCGTTACCCTCAAAGGCTCCGCAGAAGTCGCAGTCGTGCCAGCCGAGTGTGCGGCTGGCGAGCCGCCGGGAGATGGCCTTGAGCTGCTCCAGCTCGGCGCCGGCCATCGGTGCCATGCTTGCGCACTGCACCCCGTAACGGCGCCCCAGCCACCCGACGGTCCGCATCGGCAGCGGAAAGCCGAGGTAGTCGTATGGCGACAGGTCGAGGTACTCCACGCCACGATCATCCGGCATGCAAAAACCAGGGCCGACATCCCCGGCCGGCCCGTGAGCGTGCATTGCCGCCGAGGTCTCGTGGACGCCTGGAGGTACGTGACGACGTTGATGCTGTCTCGCGTAGGTTCCCCAGGTGACTGTGTACGACATCGCCGCCAAGCTGCCTTCCATCGGCGTGCTGCGGGACCGCTGCAAGGCACTCGCCGTGCTGGAGTGCATCCTCGACGGTGGTGAGCCCTACTACGCCTACACCCGCTCCTGGGGTGACGACGCGGCGGCGTTGATGAACAACGGCAGCGGCGACGAGTGGGCGGTCGTGTTCACCGCCGACGGCGCGTTCATCCGCGCGTTCGACCACGAGTCGGCGATGACGCCCTACCGCGATCCGGACCACGAGCTCTGGCCCGGGCTGCTCGACGGCATCCCGGCGGTGTTCCGTCCGCAGATCGCGGAACCAGCGTTCGGCGACGAGGAGGGCCAGTTCGTCGCCACCGCTGTACTGTGGCGGCTCTCCGGTGACGACCGCTGGCACGCTGGCGAAGGCATCACGTTCCCCCCGCTCCGCGGACCATACGACGACAACGCCCCGGATGGCTCTGGCCTGCTCGAGATCCTGCTCGACGACATCGTCGACCGATACGTCAAGTTCGCCGAGGACTACTACGAGATCGAGGTGGACCCGACGGTGGTCGAGCACGTCGTCGCGCACCGCCCGCTCACTGACGCCGTTGTGCAGGCCTTGAACCCGGAAGTAACCGTTGTCGGGCTGCACGAGGACATCGCCACGATCGGATATCCGATCGCGACGGCGTGACGACAAGCCCACACCTGGACCTCCTCGGCAGAACGCTGGTCGCTCATCGGCTCTCCGGCCGGTCGGACAGACCGGGGCAACTTGCGGCAAATCCGGATGATGTCGCCGGACGACGAACGAACAAGTGTCTGGCACACTCAGCGGCGTGTTGGTCACCATCACGCTACGAAACGCCGGCACCGCTGCCATCACGGTGGGACTCCTCGTCGCCGTACTTACCCTCGGGACCGCCAGTAACCGTCCATTCATCCTCGCTGGGCTGCTCGTCCTCGTCGGTACTGGCCTACGGTTGGAGGCTGCCGTCCGCGCTCGCAACACGCGCCACCAGGACACCGGCCACTGATCTTCATGACAGTGCACGCAACATGACGATGTGGGCGCGGCCGATACGGCCGAACCGCATGACTCCGCGCCGGAGCGCTGCTGACTTCTCCAATACATTGCTGTGGCACCGCTTGGTGTCAGACCGGTGCACGTCATGAGCGGCCTCAGGCAAGCTCGCGAGACGACTTCCCCGTCTCCTCGTGCTCCGGTCGGAGCACCACCCATCCAAGATCCTGGTTGACCAGCGCGGTGGCCAGCCTGCGAAGCACGTGTGGAAACTGATCCGCATCGGTCGAGACCTCGACGTCGAGATGCCATCGCCCCGATCCGCTACCCGCGCCGGTCACTTCGCCGTCTGCTCGTAGAGCAGTTGCGAGTAGGTCTTCGACGTCATCGCGATCGACGTCGCCGGGCAACTGATGGTTACCAACGACCTCGATGAACATGCGTGCGATTGTAGGCGGAGCGCGAGGAGGTGCACGCTCATCGGCATGAGCGGGCATTCAGGCGGTCGGCGCCCGTCACTCCTCCCGTTAGGCGACGTGACTCGGCTCGTTGAGATCGGATCCCCGTGGGGCCCCTTATGAGCGTCCTGGTGCGCCATGTTCGGCAACTGCGGATGCAGCGCATGTAGAGCGCTCGTGCTGAATCGCGTCTCGTCCTCATTCATGCTCGGCGGCGCTGCTGGCGTGGGCCGTGCTGACTCGCATAGGCGGGCCCAGGTTGAGAGGGTTCGGCAGGTGCCCGAGGAGCGGTGGGTACGGATCGCAGCGGTGGAATCGCGCTCGGGCGGGGGCGACCAGCGTTTGAGTCGGCGGGACCGCTGTCGAGTCCTGCGGGGAAATCACCGATCCGGCGCAGTAGACCGTCCGCGGCGTAGGCCATCACCGTGCCGATACCCTCGTGGGACCGCTCGGCGATCCGGGTCATCTCGACGATGTGCTGCGCCAACCGGTACGCCTCACCAGGGTCTGCCGCGTCGAGTACTCGGGGTGAGAGGATCCGCGCCGCCTCGTAGCGGCCCCCGATGTCGTCGAGCAGCTGCGGGCTGCGGCTGAGCAGGCGGTCGAGGTGGTGGTCGACGACAGCGAAGAGCAGCGGCCGGGTCTGGTGTCGCAGCGCGGCGCGCAGCTGGGCGCGACCGTTGGGCCGGATGAGTAGGTCGGCCGGGTCGGCGCCGGTCGCGAACTCGGCGGCGAGCAGCCTGCCCTGCGCGCCCTGCTGTCGTAGCAGGTCGAACGCGGCGTCGGCGGCCTTGCGTCCGGCCGGGTCGGCGTCGAAGGCCACCACGATCGCGTCGCGGCCTCCAGGCATCGAACGGAGGATGGCGGCCTGGGTTGCGCCGAAGGCCGTGCCGCACGGTGCGACCGCGACCGCCCCGGGAAGGCCGGAGCGAGAGTACGAGAGCCAGATGGCGATCGTGTCCGCTGGGCCCTCGACGAGTACGGGCCGCCAGCCGGCCCGGATGCGGTCCTGCTGCTCGGCCACGCCGAAGAGCAGCTTGTCCTTGCGGTAGAGGGGCGACTCATGGGTGTTGAGGTACTTCGGCAGCTGCCGGTCGGCGGCGAGGGACCGGTTGCTGGCACGGCCGATAAAGGCCACCACGTGTCCGTCGGGATCACGGATAGGAAAGACGATCCGATCCCGGAACACATCGATCAACCGGTCCGGGTTGTCGCGGGTGGGCTTGGACAGCCCCGCGACTACGAGGTCCTCGGGAGCGAAACCCATTCCCCTCAGGTGATCGGTCAAGGCAGACCAGGTCCGTGGCGCGTAGCCAACCCGCCAGGGCCATTCCCTGTCGAGCAGGATGCCCAGGGCGCGGCTGGTCAGGTAGCGGCGCGGCTCCTCGGTGGCGGCGAGCTGGCCGCGGAACCAGGCCACCGCGGCTTCGTTGGCGGCAAGGAGTCGCCGGGGATCGTGCTCCCGGCCGGTGTTTCCTGCTCGGACTGGGTCAGGGGAGGCCATCACGATGTCGTCGCCTCCTCAGGACGCGTCATCGGGTGGTGGTTCCGGTTGGCGTTGGCGGTGATCCGTGCCTCGGCGGCGGTTGCCGCTGCGGTGAGATCGGCGGCCAGTGGCCCGGTGTACCAGGGCCGCAAGTCGAGCATGACGGCCCGGATGCCGGTGGCCAGCAGTAGCGCGGTGCCCTTGGGCATGGCGCGAATTTGGGCGGCGTCGAGGATGCGCTGGCGCCGTACCGACGTCTGCCAGGAGGTGCCGCCCCGACCGTCGCGGGTGCGGGAGGCCACGGTGATGTCATGGTCGCCGACGAGCCGGGACAGGTCCTCGGCGAATTTCGCGTCGTCGATGCCTGCGCCCACGAGCTTCGCTGTGGCCGCCGACCAGAGGGTGTCCATGCCCTTGTCGCCCCAGACTCGGGCGCCCTGCCGGTAGGACTGCAGGATCGTCAGTGGGATCACTCCCCGGCTGCCCAGGTGCGAGTACAGGTCAGGGAGGTCGCGGATTTTGCAGATGTTCGCGGCCTCGTCCAGCACCGCGACCAGGGGCGGGTCGAGTCGGCCGCCGCGCAGCTCGGCGGTGCGCACCGCCTCACGGAGCAGTTGGTCGGCCAGCCCTGCGACGAGCGGGGCGGCGTTACCGGCGCCGTCCTTGCTGAGCAGGTACATGGCGTCTGCGCTGCCAGGGAACGCCCGCACGTCGAGGACCGGCAACACCCGATGCTTTGGCGGGGTGACCCAGGCCATGATCTGTGGGTTGGCCAAGCACGCGGCTGCGGTCCGTGCCGTCTCGTACAGGCCTTCGCGGGTCTCCGGCGCGCCGGCCTGCCGGCCGGCCAAGGCACGGGCGGACGCCGCGTACCCGTGGGTCTGGAGGATCTCGCCGGGCTCCCGGGCAGTGGAGTCCGAAAGCCACCGTTGCACTGATATGAGCGTGCCCCCGTCGAGCGCGGCCGCCAGGATCAGGGAGGTCAGCAGGTCCAAGGCGCCGAGGACCCAGAAGTCGTCGCCGCCTCGGCCGTTGCGGATCTGTTGAACGAAGTGGTCGGCCAGTCGTTGGGCGTCCTCGATCCCGCCGATGGCTTCCAGCGGGTTCCACCACCAGCTCTGCTGTTCGTGGGCGATGGCCTGTGGGTCGAACACCCAGACCCTGCCGTGCTCGGCGCGGTGCGCGGCGGTAACTGCCCACAGATCCGCCTTGTTGCTGGTAGCGATGACCGGACCTGGCGCGTTGATCACCGCCGGGACCGCCAGCGCGGTGGTCTTGCCGGCCCGGGGCGCCATCAGCGCCACCAGGACGTCCTCCCAGGAGGCATACAGGGCCGCGCCGCTGCCACGGCGTCGGTGTCCGCCCAACATCAGGCCCGCTGAGCCCGGTTCGATCGCCTTCGCCGGCACGTGGGCGAGGCTGGGTCGCAGCCGACGCGCCCGCTGGGCGACCTCCGGCAACGTCATCGGGCGCACCTCCGACGGGGAGGCCAGCGACGGCAGCGGGTCGCCCGCCGGCGGCCGGCGGCCCTGCCACCACAGCCAACCTGCCGTTACCGCAGCCACCGTGACCGCCAGGATGACGGTGTAAATCACCGCTACCAGCGGCGGCGGCACGCCGGGGAACGCGGTGGCCCAGTCCGCAGCGAACACTGCCTGCACGAACGGGCCGCCGAAGCGTGGCCCGGCCGCGTTACCGGTAACCGTTGCGGCGATCCGCCCCGCGAGCCAAGACAGCCATACCAAGACGACGGCCCCCCAGGCCAGGCCGAGCACCATGAACGGGGTCTGTAGCCCACCGGCGTTGCCGCGCGGCTCGACGGGCCGGGTGCTCACGGCTGCGCCTGCCGGATCGCGGTGTCGGTGTCGTAGAGCTCCCACTCCTCACCGACCAGCGACAGCGCCACCGGAAGGCCGGGCCGCTCACCGGTCTTGACCAGATACTTGCCGCGGCCCGGGTGCACGCTGCCGGCGAACCAAGCCTCCGGCGCCGCCCACGACGACACCAGGTCCCGCTCCGGCCCGGACAGGCGGATGACCTCGTTGACCCGGGCCAGCTCCCGGGGCGGCAACCCGGCCAGGATCTTGACGGCGGACCGTTCGATGAAGCCCTGCGCCTTGGCGCGGTCCTCCTCGCTGGGCAGGGCATCGAGGTCTGCCAGCGAGTGAGTGACCATGACCGAGGCCATGCCACGCTGCCGGTTCAGCCGGGTCAGCGCGTCGGCGTGCTCGACCAGCCCGGATGCGCCGCGTAGGGCCCGCCACAGCTCGTCCATCACCCCGAGGTACTGCCGGCGCGGTGCGAGAGCCTGCTCGGCGAGCACGGCGGCCGCATCCACCATCCCGAAGCCGTAGCCCCACACGCACAGCATCGCGGCTGCCACGAGCTGGTCGCCGGCGGCGGCGACACGGGAGATGTCGACGCTGACCGCCGGAGCGTCCAGGTCCAGGGGCCGGGTGGTGGGACCGTCGAACACGCCGCGGAGGCTGCCCTCGCACAGCAGCGCGAGGGTCGGCACGAGCGCGTCGACGCGGCGGCGGTACTCCCCGTCGTTGCGGGCCCGTGCCGCAGTGCGCAGCTCGTCACTGCCGGCCTCGATGAGGGCAAGCACGTCAGGCACGGTCGGATCGGCTTCGGACCGTTCGGCGAGCACGTCGATCGCCCGCCCGAGGACGACCTCCTCCGGGTTGTCGATCTGCCTGCCCCGCACGAGGGCGCACAGAGCCAGCAGCAGCGACATGCGGCGGCCGCGGATCTCCAGGCGCAGCTGCCGGGTCTCCGCGGCGCCCATGCGCTTCATCGCCGTACCCAAGGGACCGGAGTCGAGGGGGTTGAGGCGGTCGAGACCGCGGCCGATGCGAATGACCTGCCCGCCGAGGTGCTCGACCAGGCGGGTGTAGTCAGGTTTGGTGTCGCCGAGGATGAGCGCCTGCGTGCCGGTGGCGGTCATGCCGGTGATCAGCCGCTTGACGATGGTGCTCTTGCCGACGCCGGGCTGGCCGAGCACGAACATGCCGGGGTTGGTGATGAGGCCGGCGCGGAGCCATTCGAGGGGGTCGAGGCAGACGACCTCGCCCCACAGCATGTGTCGGCCGATCGGGGTGCCGATGGTCGGTGCTCCTGAGCCGGCGACGAACGGGTACAGCCCGGCCATCTGCACGGTGGTGCCCTGGTATTCCATTCCGGGATCGACGTGGCTGGCGCGGCCAGCGCCCGGGGCGCGCACTCCCCAAGCGGGGGCAAGACCGGCGGTGGTCGGTGCCATCGGGATTTCCTCCAGTGGGGGCGGTGGTCAGCGGGGCCAGTGGCGGGAGAGCTGCGGGGGACAGACACCGCACGGCAGCGTGGTGGCGAAACCCGCCGCCTGGCTCGCCCACATCCGACGGAATCTGATCTTCGCGATGTCGGCGCGTGACTCGACGTCGGCGACGGCCTTGCCGAGGTCCTCGGGGTTGAGGACGGTGACGGTGCAGAACAGCGACATCAGCCCGACCCCGGCGCCCACCGCCTCCTCGCGGGCGGTCTGGTTGGCGCGTTCCCGGTCGGCGAGGTCGCGGGCGGACTCGTCCCGTTTCTGCGCCCGGTGGTAGGCCTGCCGGAACTGCGCGGCGTTGACCTCCGCCTCCACGACACGGGCCGCATCGCCAGCGGGCAGCGGCCGATAGATCAGGCTCACCCGCTTCGGGTACGGGCCGGGCGCCAGCAGCCGCGCGAGGACGTCGGCGTGGACCGACTGCCGCGGGGCCTCGTGCATCGACCAGGTCACCGATGTGCCGGAGTCGTGGACGTAGCGGTCGACGTGTTCCTCGGCGGCGACCGGGCCGGCGGAGTCCCAGTCCAACCACCGGGTCAGATCGCCGTCGCGCGCGCCCAGGCGAGCGACGTCACCGCGGATGGCGGGATCGTAGGCGGTGCGCACGATCGCGGTGACCTGGTCGGCGGTGGCCCGACCGAGGACCGTCAGCCCGCAAGTGCCCAACGAGTCCTCAAGCCCGGTCAGGGAGCGGCTGATCTCCGCCAGTGCCTCCTCGACGCCCTTCGGTTTTGTCGGAGACGCCGCCGGACTGAAGGTGATGCTGACACGGGTTCCGACGTCGGCAGCGGCAGCGGGGGACACCTCCACCAGGCGCTGCAGGACCCGCCTCGCGGCGGCGGGACCGTGCGGCACGATTCGGCCGGAGATGTAGTCGGACAACCGGGAGCCAGGGTCGGGTGCGGTGTCGACGGTCACCGCGATGTGCTGGACCGTGGGTAGGTAGCCGAGGTTGGCAAGCCAGCCTCCCCAGTTCGCGACCCACGACGCGGTGGCGTCCGGGTCGGCGAGCCAGGTGGAGGTGGCGGCGCAGCGCAACGTCACCGTCATGCTGCCCAGCCGTCGGTTGTAGACGACGCCGTAGTTGCCGCCGGCCTCGTCGGCGACCATGAGCACGGTGGTCGGAGCGAGGACACCGGGCAGCTGCCAGGCGCTCTCGCCGAAGGCCATCACCCCGGACCGATAGGAGGTGTAGCCGCGGGCGGTGCCGATCAGCCACCGGACGCGCCGGATGATGCCGGTGGCCAGCGGTACGCCGTCCCAGCGCAGTAGTAACAGGGCGATGGTGGCGACGGCGGGAGCGGCCACCCACGCCAATGCGGTCATGCTGATCGACGCGGCGATCAGCAGCGAGGTGATCGCCACGAACACGCTGAGGGTCTGCGCCGGGCCGAGGCCGAGCAAACCCATCCCGCGGCTGCGCCGCCAGCCACCGTAGGTGCGGATCTGCTGGTCAGTGGTCATGGTGGTCACCTGTTGTCCTGGGTAGTGGAGGCGGCCGCGTTGGTAGCGGATTTGGCGGCGCTGCCAGCGGCTTCGGCGACCGTGGCGACGCCCGTGACGACGAGAGCGGTCGGCCCTGTCGCGGCTGCGTCGACTCCTGAGGCAGCTGTCGCTCCACCTCCGGCGGCGCGCCCTGCGGCGGCAGTGCGACCTGCGGCGCCGCTGACGGGAGCGGCGCCGGCGGAGCTTGACGCCCCAGCACGGGGCATTGCCGTCGGCGTGACGGGGACGGCACCGGTCGGTCTGCCGCTGGACGTACCGCCCAGGCTCGTGTCGAGGTAGCGGGCGTGCTCGCCGGCGCTGGACCCGCCGGCGCTGCGCAGCGACGACGCGGCGTGCAAACCCGCTGCAGCGCCGGCGGCGGCCATCCCGGCGCTGCCCCCGCCGGAGGCGATCGCGCCGGTCGTCCAGCTGAAGAACTTCATCATCGTCGGGAGCGCGACCACGGAGAGCACCAGCACCGTGAGGCCCATGAGAAAGCTGCGCCCGTTGCCGCCGGTGAGGATGTAGCCCGTCGCATACACGGTCATGGCGACGGGCTTGAACGCGATCAGTGCGATTCCCCAGCCGGTGACCTTCGACAGCCACTGGCTGGTGCCGCGCATGATCGAGCCGGTGGCCGCCAGCTGCAGAGTGCCGGCGAGGATCACCACCGAGCCCTCGCGGAAGATCATCAGTACGGCCTGGACAGCGGAGAGGAAGAAGACCAGGCCGCCGATGAAGATCGTCACCAGGGGTGTCACGCCGGCAGTTGGTAGGAGCATGGAACCCAGTGCCGCGCTGAGCGCGTCGAGGGGTGGCCGGTTGGAGCCGTTGATGATCGCTTTGTTCAGGATCCACAGGGAGTACGAGTCCGAGGCCTTGAGTGCCAGGTGGGTTCCACCGATGCCGATGGCGCCCCACAGCGCGCTGGTCCACACCCCGCGTACGGCTTGCAGCATCGGCTCGCCCTTGCGGGTGATGACCATGGTGATGCCCTGCCAGATCAGGCCACCGACCATGACCAGGACCGTGATCGGCAGGAGGAAGCCCCGTAACTGCTGAGCGGGCCCACCGGCGGCGTTGCAGTCAGCGAGCCAGCCCGCCGCGTTCGGGTCGCCAGCGCACAGATCCGTGGAGGGCACCAAGATCCAGGACGCCATGACGGTGATGACCCACTTGATGGCGTCGTTCATCGAGCCCGCGAGCCCGCCGAGGAACATGTCGGTGACCGAGCCGCCGATCTTCTCGCTGACGCTGCTCTTTGCACCGAAGACGCCCGTGCAGCTCACGGGCATGAACGGATTGCACATGATCACCGTCCAGGGATGAAGGGATGGAAGCCGTCCGGGCTGCCCGCTCGCGACACCGCCGCGCTGAAGTCACCGCCGGCCGGGGCCAGGAGCGCCCAGTCCGTGCCGGTCCACCGCACCTGCACGGTGGTGGCGACCAGCAGGGGGTTGCCCTGCGCGTCACGGGCCTCGGTGAGGAGCTGCACCAACGCCGCTTGTGGGCTGTAGCTGGTCAGCTGGTATCCGCGCAGTACCGCCTCCAGGCGGCCGACCGGCTGCCCGTACGGGACGTTGGCGTTGGCGCGTAGGTGGTCGTAGTCCTGCCCGACCTTCGACCGCATCGCCGGGGCGTCCGCGCCGACGACCTGCGTCTGTAGGGTCTGGTCGAACACGCCCGGTCCGAGCTGCGGGGCGCAGCGCACCGTGATGTGCACCGCGGCGAGAAGCGCACCAGCCTCGTCGTGGCTGAAGCGGCGTGCTGCACCGCCGCCGGTGTCGAGCGGACCGGCCTGCCCGGACACGGGCAGGGAGATTCCGGCAACCGGCGTCCATCGGAGGTCGGCGGGCAATGCCACGGCGCGGGCAGCGGGGTCGGGGACAGGAGCGGCGGCGGTGACGCCCGCCTGCTGGGCAGCCGCGTTGGGTTCGTCGCGCAGGCCGGCGACGGCCGCGACGCCGAGCGCAGTCGCCGTCGCGGCCGCGAGGGTGACGGCGGTGACCCAGCGCCGGGTCCGACGCCGGGCCCGGTCAATGACGTCGTAGGTCATTACCGCAGGACCGCGCCGACAACCAGGGCGCCCATCGCGCCGAGGGTGAGACCACCGAGGACCCACGGGATGCCGGCCGCGCCGTCGGCGGCCAGCGAGGACCGGTTGCGCCGACCGACGGTCATCATGATCCCGGAGGCGAACAGGCCAGCGACCCCGCCGATCATGAGGACCCACTTCATCCAGCCCAAGAACATGTCGCCGAAGGCCTGCAGGCCCTCGGGTGCGACCGGGGCCGGATTGGGTACGTCGACCGGCTTGGGTGCGCCGGTCGGAGAGGGTGCCGCGGCCAGGACGTCGACCGCTCCCTGGGTGTTGTCGGCCGCGAACGCGAGCAAGGTAGCGAGCACGGGTGTCTCCTAGGCCTTCGTCGGGGTGTCGCACCGGGTGGTGCGACTGCCGATGACCTTGGCCGTGTGGCGCTGACGGGACCGTTGCCGCTGATGTAGCCGGCAGCGTTACCACCTCTCGTGACCTGCGATGGCAGCGGTAACGGCGCTACCCGGGCGGCATCGTCACGCCATGTTCTCGATGAAGATCACGCCGCCGACCGCCGGCGCGCTCGGCGCTGCGATGCTGGTGGCAGCCGTGGCTGGTTGTGCGACCCGCCCCGCCGCCCCCAGCCGACAGGACAGTGCCGCTCAGCCGACCGCCGCCGCGCCCTCGGTCGCGCCTCCCGTGGTGCCGCCACGTGACTCGAAGGCCGAGTACGCCGATCCGGCGCACGTTTGCCAGGCGTTCGTCACCGCCCTGTACCGGGTCGACACCACACGGGACGCCGGGCCGGGCGACGCCTTCGCCCGCGCATCGGCCTACGCCACCGGGGCACTGGCGGGTCAGAGCGCTGCCGCTGACCGCGATGGCCGATGGGAGACGTGGGTCGCGCACCGCGTACGCGTCGACGTCCACGTGCGTCCACAGCCGCATATGCACCCGCAACACGACAGCACCATCGAGGCACACCGGGCCATACGACTCACCGCGACACCAGTCGGCGACGACGGATGGCGCGGCTGGACCGAGCACAGCGTCGTGTTCTGCACCCTGCGCGCCCGAGACAGCGGCCAGCCCGGATGGAGGGTGGCGCACTACGACGTCCAGCCGGTGCGGCAATGAACGGCAGCACGGCGTGGAAGTGGGGCGCCGCCGCCCTGGCCGTCGCGTTCCTCGTACCGCTCACGCTGGTCATGGTCGGCGGTGTGGCGGTGGTGGCGTCATCCCCCTACCAGTGCACCGTCGTCCCGCCGTCACCATCAGCTAACCCTGCCGGAAGCGCGGCGGACGCCTCCTGGAACCCGGCGCAGGTCGGCCACGCCGCCACCATCGTCCGGGTCGGCGCCGAGAAGAACGTGCCGTCGAAGGGGTGGACGGTTGCCGTAGCGACGGCGATGCAGGAGTCGACACTGCGGAACCTTGCCAACTCGACGGTGCCGGAGTCCCTGGACAATCCCCACGAGGGCGTCGGCCGCGACCACGACTCCGTGGGCCTGTTCCAGCAGCGGCCCGGATGGGGCACTGTCGTGCAGCGCATGACCCCCGACTACGCCGCCGGGAAGTTCTACGACGCTCTGGTCACGGTCAACGGCTGGGAGCACATGTCCCTGGCCGAGGCCGCGCAGGCGGTGCAGGTCTCCAGGTACCCGGACGCGTACGCGAAGTGGCAGAGCGAGGCCCAGCGCCTGGTGCAGCTTGTCCGCGGCCAGCTCGGCATCAGCTGCAGTGGGGGCGCGACCGGCGAGTGGCGAGTGCCCCTGCCCGAGGGCAGCTACAGCGTCGGTGACGGATGGGGCGCCCCCCGGGGGAACCGCGCTCACCGCGGGATCGACCTGATCGCCCCCACCGGCACACCGGTCCTGGCAGCCGCCGCCGGCACCGTCACCTCCGCCGATTGCACCAGCGCCTACTGCGACCGCCCCGGCAACCCCGACCTGCCTGGCTGCGGGCTGACCGTCGAGATCCAGCACGCCGGCGGGATGGGCACCACCTACTGCCACCTGGTGTCCCTGAGCGTCGCCCCTGGGCAGGCCGTCACCGTCGGCCAAGAGATCGGCCGCGTCGGTTCCACCGGCCACTCCAGCGGCCCACACCTGCACTACCAGATCCACCGGAACGCGCCGCCGATCAACAACCAGACGGCCCAGGATCCGGCAGCCGTCATGGCTGACGCGGGCATCCGCTTCTGACCCCTACCTCCTGTGACTGGAGACCCGATGGACCAGATCAGAGCCTGGACGATGCTGTTCCACCTGCAGTCCCGCATGCCCGGGATGTCCGTGGATCAGCTGGCCGCACCCATCAGCCAAGCACTGACCGGACGGATGCCCACGTCACCGGCCGCCGAACGCGCCGTCGTCGACGCCGCATGGAAGCCCGGCTACCGGAGCGGCGCGGAAGCCGGCCACCGGCGAGCCGTGGAAGGTTTCCAGAACGCTGCCTTTGACGCCATGTCCCGACTCACTCGCACCGGAATCGACGACCCCGACGCCCGCAACCTCCTGTGGGCGGTGGCAGAAGCCGCCACCGTCATCGGCCGGACCAGCCCTCAGAACACCCTCGGCCGTGCCCGCGAGAGCGCCCACCTGGCCGCCCGCACCGACTACCCCGACCTGAGTCCCATCGCCGCAGGCGTCGTCGCCGGCTGGAACCACGGCCAAAGGCAGGGGCGGCAGGACGCCCGCCACTCCACCAGCCAAGCGATCTACGCCGCCCTGGCCAAGAAAATCGGCGAGCAGCAGATCAGCAGGACGCAGATCGACGGACGACCCGCCGTGGACTGGCTCGTCGACGTCATCGACGGAGTCCTCAAGGCCCCGCCCGAAGAACCCACGCTCCCATCTTTCCCGGTCCCTTCCACAGGGGCCGCCGCGTTCCGGCCATTCCCGGCCAGCCACACCGCCGCCCCCACCGTGAGTCCGGCGGCTTCCGTTCCTCAACCGGCATCGCCCCGGCGAAGCCGCTGATGAGTTCCCAGCCCAGGCTCGCCGCCCCGCTACGCACCACCACTGAAGGGACCGCGATGAGTATTCAGCCGCAACTCGACCGAGACGCCACCATCACCGCGCTGCAGGACCAGATCGACGACCTCACCGCGACCTGCGAAGCGCAACAGCGCCAGCTCGACGCCCAGCAGAGGCTCATCAACCAGCTTGCCACCCGGATGGGCCTGCACCACGACGGATCGGCGGGACGCTGACATGGCTACCCGACGAGGGACTTCGCCAAGCGACAAACAGCGAGAACAATGGGCCGCCGAACGACGGGCCAAGCTCGCCGACCTCCACGAGCGCGTCGTCGCGGAGGTCGGCAAGATCACGGACAGCGATCAGTGGCGCCGGTGGCTTCAGTTCGCCGCCAAGTTCCACGGCTACTCCTTCAACAACGTCCTGCTGATTATGGCGCAGCGCCCAGACGCAACGTGGGTGGCCGGCTACAAGCGGTGGAAGACCGAATTTGGTCGGCACGTGCGCAAGGGTGAGAAGGGCATCGCCATCCTGGCCCCGGTCACGAAGCGCGTGACGGACGATCCACAGAAAAGCTCCGAGGACCGCAGCGAGCCCACGAAGCAGGACCCTCAGCAGCCGGCGGCGGAGCAGGCCGCCCAGTCGGCGCGAGTCCTGCACACGTTCAAGCCTGTGGCCGTCTTCGACATCAGCCAGACCGAAGGTCCGGACATCGATGTGCCCGGCGGACCTGCATTCGCTGACGTTATGCCCCAACTCCTCGAGGGCCAGGCGCCCGCAGGGTTGTACGACCAGTTGGTCATGCTCGCCGAGGAACGGGGATACACCGTTGAGCGCGGCGACTGCCGAGGCGCCAACGGGTTCACCGACTACACCAACCGGTTGATCAAGGTCCGCGATGACGTGGACGACGCCCAGGCAGTCAAGACGATGATCCACGAGCTTGGTCACGTGGACCTGCACACGCCGAGCGATTTCGGTGGGGACACCACCCGCGGCTGCCGGGGCGAGCGGGAGGTCGAGGCGGAGAGTGTCGCGTTCCTGGTCGCCGAACGCTACGGGCTGGACACCTCGACGTACACCTTCGCCTACGTCGCGCTGTGGGCACAGCGCGCCGCCGAGCAGACCGGCCAGAGCCCAGAGGGCATCGTGCAGGCCGCCGGCCAGCGCATCGTCTCCGCCGCGTTCCGCATCACCGAAGCCGTCGACATCAACGGCACCCCCGACGGCGCCACCGTCGCACCGGCGCTGGCCGCCCAAGTTGCCAGCGGTGTACGCCGCGCCTCAGCGGCGCGCGCCACCGCCGAAGCCTCCGCCAGCCGTGCGACCGCCAGCATCGACCAGCCGCTTGTCGCAGCCGCGCGCGCGTTTCCGCCGCTTTTCCGAACGGTGCACGCCGACGACCTAGCTCCAACCCCGGCCGCTGCCAACGCCGTCACCGCCCGGAGAGGAACGCGCCTACCATGAGCCCACTCCGCCACGGTGGACTTCTCGGTGCGCGCCTTGCTCAGGACCCACAACCGATTCGTCGTCATGGCTATGACGGCTGAGATGGGCTCCACCGGGGCGGCCATAAAGGGACCCACCACGGGAGGCCTCGCCGAGAGCCAAGTAACGGTGCGTAAGGGTCAAGACTGCTGGTGTGCTGTACGCCAATGCGCGGATCTGGCTCCCCTCTGTGTCAAGACACCGCCGGAAGGAGGGTTCTATCCTGGGTCTCGGCGGGTCCGGGAAGTGACTTCTCCGAAGAGCCGGCTGGGGGATTAGAGCCGGTCACGTTGGAGCCAGTTGCCGTTCCCCGTTGTCCTCCCGGGCCCGCCGCCGTAGCGGCTGTGGCGTCGTCGGTCATGCATCGGTAGACGATGTCGGACAGGCGTCGTTTCAGGGCGCGCATCGCTTCCATCGATGTCTTGCCGGCAGCCTTCTTGCGGTCGAAGTAGGCGCGGCCTTCGGTGGGGTTGCGAAGCTGGACGGTGGCCATGATGTGCAGGACCCGGTTGATCTGCCGGTTGCCGGCGCGGGAGAGCCGGTGGCGTACCTGATCGCCGGAGGAGGCGTCGATACGGGCGGTGCCGTTCCAGGAGGCGAAGTGGGCCCGGTTCGGGAATCGGGTGATGTCGCTGACTTCGACCAGCAGCCGGGCGGCGCCGGACGGTCCGATGCCATGCAGGTCCATCAACGTGGTGCCGGTGGAGGCGACCAGTTCCTTCAGCTCCTTGTCGGCTTCCTTGGAGCGTCGGTAGATCCGTTCGAGGTCGGCGATCAGCTCCGCAGCAACCCGCCGGCGGGCCTTGCCGACCGCATCACGGGGCCGGACCGTGGCCAGCAGTGCTTTGGCTTGTGCGGCGGACAGGCTCTTCTTCGCCCCACCCGGGATGAGTTCGAGGAGCAGTTGGTACAGCTGGGACACCATCCGGGTGTGGTCCTCACCCAAAGACCGGCGACGGTCGACCAAGATCCGCAGCAAGGCGAGCTGCTCATCGTTGACCACTGGACGCAGCCCGGCCATGCGGGTGCCGACCAGCGCGATGGAGTGGGCGTCGGTGGCATCGGTCTTGCGGCCCTGCCCGGTGGCGAACACCCGCGCCCTGGCGGACAGCTTCGGCGGGACGTCGACGACCTGCTCGCCGTCGGCCAGTAGCCGGTTGGCGATGTGCCGGCCGATGCCCTGGCAACCCTCGATCGCCCAGACCCGGTTCGGCCATCGGCTGGCGTACTTCCTCATCGCCGTGTAGCCGTCGCGGTCGGTGTCGAACCGGCCGCCGCCGACGATGGTCTCGTCGCCGGCCATGACCTCGATCGTGGCCGAGCGCTTGTGCGGGTCCATCCCGATGACCACACGATCTGACGTGCTACCCACCGCGTCCTCCGATGCTCGATCCACCTGGGTTGTCGAGCCGGGAGGGCAACGCTACTTCGAGCCGAGCAAACCCCTGACTTGTCTACTGGATTCAGATGCCCGGGTCTGCAGCCCGTAGCGTCAGGGCGTCGGTCGGCACTGGCTCGCAAACCCCTTGCCGCCCTCGGGCTGGCTCTTCAAGAGCGTGCCGCCGCTGGCCGGCGCCCGGCCGTGGCGTGGCTCAACAGAGGCGTGCTCAGCGATTCCCCAAGTCAGGCTGCCCGCCACGGCGATCCTCGTTCGCACTGGCGGAAGGAACCCGGCTCTCCGTGATCACGATCGGCATCGACCCGCACAAGTCCTCCTTGACCGCTGTCGCCCTCGACGAGGCCGGTCACCTGCTGGCGACAAGGCGGATCACCGTCAACGCCGCCGCATACAAGACGCTGACCGACTGGGCCGCCCGCTGGCCGCAACGCCGCTTCGCTGTCGAAGGCGCCGCTGGGCTAGGGCGAGGTATCGCGCAACTGCTGGCCGCCGCCGGCGAGCACGTCGTCGACGTCCCAGCCACCCTGGCCGCTCGAGCTCGACTGCTGGACACCGGCGGCACCCGCAAGACCGACGCGGCGGACGCCGCCAGCGTCGCTCACGCCGCCATGCGGCACCAGCGGTTGCGCAAAGTCGTCGCCGAGGACCATCACACCCGGCTGCGGTTGCTCTCCGAACGCCGCGACGACCTGGCCCGCGAACGCGTCCGGCTGCTCAACCGGCTTCACGTGCTGCTGCGTGATCTGATCCCCGGTGGCGCGGCACTGGACCTCACCGCGGACAAGGCCGCCGCGCTGCTGCGCAACACCCGGCCGCTCACCGCCACCGACAGCTGCCGCCGCGACCTGGCTCGTGAACTGATCGCGGACCTACGCCAATTGGACCGGCGCCTGCACACCAACCAGGCCCAGATCCGGCAGGTCCTGAGCGAGACGCACTCCACCATCACCGAAATCCGCGGCGTCGGGCACATTATCGCCGGGAAGATCCTCGGCCACGTCGGTGACGTCACCCGCTTCCCGACCGCCGATCACTTCGCCAGCTACGCCGGCACCTCGCCACTCGAGGCCACCAGCGGCGAACGCCGCCGCCACCGGCTCAACCCCACCGGCAACCGGCAACTCAACACCGCCCTGCACACCATCGCGCTCGTTCAAGCCCGCGACGCAGGCCCTGGCCGCGCCTACTACCAACGCAAACTCAGCGAAGGAAAAACGCCCGCCGAAGCCCGACGCGCGCTCAAACGACGCCTCACCAACGTCCTTTACCGGCACCTCACCAAAGATCACCTCAAACTCGCCACCGGCACGGGTTGACACACAGAGGCGCTCTTGAGCCTCTCCCCGCCCTGGGGCGGCGCCCGGGCCGCGCAGGCCAAATGAGAGCCACACGACCAGCGTGGGCAGCCGAAAAGTGAGCGACAGCCCGGGCGCCTCGACCGAAGCCTGGTCGGGCCACGGTCGCAGGTCAATGAAACAAGTAGCCGAGAAGTGGATACCTGATCGCGTTGCGCGCTGGAACTTTCCTGAGCAAAAATCAGACCATGACGTACGGAAAGGGCGCCCCGCGCCTCGCAGAGTGAACAGTTCGGCACCGGCGGCATCGCCGACGAACTGGGAATGGCTAGAAGTAGGCATCGCCTCGGGCGACGTCCTGAGTCCCGGCAGCGATGCGCGGGAATCAATCTTCCGCTTCGTCCGGGCCGACTGGGACGGGCTGATGACCCGTCGCCTGCTGATCTTCACGACCGACCGGCGCGCTGCGGCGCGCCGGACGATCTTCGAATTGCTGGACGAGTTGTGCTTCCAGAACTCCGACTGGCCCCTGGTTGCAGACGCCGCCGAGCTAGCGCTGAGCGACGTGGATCCACCGGTGCGGCGTACCGCGGCGAGGCTACTGGTGAACACCGCCGAACCTGGTCGCGCCATGGCGGCGTTGACCGCCTCGACCGATCCGGTCGTCCGGATCGCCCTCGTCGAGGCCATGCCCTGGCACAAGGTCCTGGGGCATGAGGCCATCCTGGAACGCCTGCGGGCGGATCCCGTTCCGGCCGTCCGGCTGCTGGCCAACATCGCAGTGTTCAGCAAAGACGACTCGGCGGCCTGGCCGGTGCTGGACGCCGCGATTCGTGCCGATCTCGAAACGTGCGCCGGTGTTCTGGACGCGCCAGGTTCCCGTCTGCCGGAGACGGCGGGTCAGCACTGGGCAGGGGCGCTGACCCGTCTCGACCGGGAGGAGGACTGCTGCGCCTGGACGCAACGGCTCACGAACCCGGCCGAGCGCCCGGAGGTTAGGCGCGAAGGCGTACGGATGGCGGTCGCGGCGATGCGTGAGTGGCGCGCCGCGCCCGGCCGGGTAACGCCGATGCTGATCACCCTCCTGAAGGAAGAGCCTTCTGAGGTGCGGTCGGCGGCCCTACACGCGGTGGCGGCGTCGATGACCGCGTCCCGGCTGGCCGCCGACGATCTCGCGGTGGTGCTGGACGACCCTGACCTCGGCACGGTGGCCGCCATCGGCTTGGGCAGTATCGGCGACCACCGAGCAGTGCCGCATCTGGTACGGCTGATGCTCGCCGACAGCGACGAGCCCCGCCTGGCTAGGGCCTTCAGGGCGGTTGCCCGGGCTGGCGCTGATCCGGATGCGCCGGTGGCCGCCGCTCGACAGATTTTGGCAACGCTTCCGGATTCCTGCTCGCCGGACCTACCGATGCGAGTGTTGGCCGCGTTCGGCCCGGCTGCGGCTCCCGCGGTGCCAGAACTCATCGCCAGGCTCGAGGGGGCCGAGAATGACACCCCGGACTGGGCGTTCTACGTCCTGGGACAGATCGGCCCAGCAGCCGCAGCCGCAGTCCCGGTGCTGCGGGATTACCCGACGCAAGGCGCGGCCTCCGCCCTGCTCAAAGTCACGTTGGACCGGGCCGTGGCCGAACGCTATCTCGCCGGACGCCCGGAAGAGCTTCGCCGTGGCCGCTTCGCACCGGAGCTGCTGACCTGGCTCGCCGAGCACGGCGGGCTCACCGTCCGTCAGCACAGGCAGCTGCGGAGTCTGTTCAAGGTTCCCGGATTCGAGCAGGTGGAATCGGCCGGCGCAGTGTGGCTCCACGAAGGTCCGGCGGCAGCCGCTGAACTGCTGGAGGTCCTGCCGACGTATCTGTCCGACGACCTGTGCGGGCCCGAGGCGTTGCGGGTGTTCGCCGCGATGGGGTCACATGCGCGGCCGATACTCGACCGGCTGGATCGGTTCATTGCCTCACGGCGTCGGGCCGGGTTGAACATCGGCGACTTCGACGCCGAGATGCGCGCGGACGAGATGCTGCTCGCCGCAACGCTCGCCGCTCGCAAGCAGATCGCCGGATGAATCTGCATCTCGGCTCAACCCACGGACCGCAGCTGGCCGATGCATGTCACCTCTTCTGCCGCGATGATGGCGCCCTGCGAGCCGCAGCAGTCGACACCGGGCAATCGCCTTGCCGAGCACCCCAGCGCCGGACGGATTCGAGATCACCGAGGTCGCTGACACCGCCGCCGTGAGGCCGCCGATAAAGCGGGGCCGCGTGCACGCTTCTGCCGCCGATCGTGCGCACTCTCCACCGGGCTGGGCGTCGCTGTCAGTAACAGTCTGCAGTTCCGCGAGGTGAGGACCTACGATGGCTCCGGCGGCCGTACGTACGGAGCCAGTCGTTCTCCAGCAGCGAGGTTGTCGCGCCAGTAGCGGTAGACCAGGCCGGGTACCACCTCAACCGATCCTGCTGCGACGAGGCAGGTAAGAAGATCAGCCCCGGCCGGTGCGTCGACGTCAAAGGCAACGATCACTGGTGGTTCGTCACCGACGTGCCGACGCACCAGTGCGCGCTCGTCGAGGTTAGGTTCCCGGAACCGAGGATCCTGGAACTGGGTCGGGCAGGCCAGGTATGCGACGTCGGTGAAGACCATCTCCAGGCTGTGGTGGTAGGTCAGGTCATATCCCGCGGCCAACCGAAGCTGGGAGCCGTCGAAGTGCAGCACGTCCCAGTCCCACCAAGATCCCGCAGGCAGTTCGATCACACCGCCAATCCTCCCATCGGTGATCAGTCAATGAATCAAGGCGACATTCCGGACCTGCCGCAATCCGCTCGATTGATTCGCGGCGCCAGTCCGCTGAAGTGACCTCGGACGCTACGGGAGGTTGGGAGGAGGCCGCGCCCGTCGGAAGCGATCGACAATGGCCGCATGCTTTCCGACCTTCTTGCCTACTACAGAGACCTCGAGACCACTGGACTGCCGGTGGCGATGTGCTGGACGGTGGCACAGCCGCTCGGCGCTGCCCTGACCCTCGAGGACGTCGCGTCCCGCCTTGGTGGCGACCCCGACGATCTCGAAGTGCTTGACCTGTCCGAAGCCTACGAGATCGGCCCGAACGACGGATGGGTCCTGCATCTCGATCAGGCAGGCCCTGCTGTCACCATCTTCGAGAACAACGGCTTCCAGGGCACCCGCCCGGAGGTGCTGCGGGCGCTCAGCATCGACGCGAAGGTTCACAGTGCCTGGTGGGATGTCGAGGCGATGACACGGTTCAGCTTTGCCACACAGGGCGAGCTCATCACCGCGATGGAAGCTGGCTGGCCATGCGCAGGAGCCAGACCCGATGCGCTCGACTCCGAGCTTGCTGATCTCTACGACGCCATGCGGACTCCCGGTCTGTGGGTGGCAGGAATGCTCGCTGCCATCGAGCTCCGTACCGGTATCCGTCTTGATCGCGACTGGTTCGATCGCCCACACGAAGCCATCGTGATTGCTCGTACCTGAACCAGAACGGCCGCGGCAGTGCCGAGCGCCCTTCCGCTGATCAGAAGGAGTCCTGACACGGACACCCGTCGGCTAAGGGGCGTCTCGTAACTCGGTGGCTGGTCCATGGTGGATCTTGTCGGGGTGCAGGTGATCTCGGCGGTTCGCCAGGAGTGGATCTTTCCGTTCACCGGGCTGCAGCCCGCCCAGTTCCGCAGGCTGGTCCGGCTGGTCGCTGAGCGTGGCGGTGACGCGATCGCTGACGGTCGGCCGGGCCGGCAGTGGTCTCTCGACCTTGCCGATGGGGTGTTGCTGGTAGCGGCGTATTGGCGCACGAACCTGACCATGCGGCAGATCGGCCCGCGGAGCCGTCGCTCGCCACCAGGCGATGGTGCCAGACGCTGTGGTGCGGCATGACGTCACGGCGCGGATCATCCTCTCCGAAGTAGTACCGTAGGTGCGGGGCGAGCAGCACTCCGACGTTGATGAAGAACTCGGCCTCCCCTTAGCGCGGTGGTGCGCTGGATGTCGAGGGCGATGCCGTTGCCCTCTGGGTCGAAGTACCGGAAGACCGGCCCGCGGCGGATGAAGCCGTCGGCTGCCAAGTCGGCTTCGATGAGTTCGACGAACCGTCGTAGCAAGGCGTTCACGAGGCGGCAGAGTACCGTCCCCACGACAGGCCGCAGATCCGGCATTTGGCAGTTGCCTGGTCGGTGATCAAGCGGGGAGCGCGAGCATCACGACAGCGCCAGCGATGAAGAACGGGCCCATCGGGATGTGAGCTTCGCGACGCACACGTCCGCTGGCCAACAGCACGGCACCGACGAATCCCGCGCCAAGGAAGCCAAAGAACACCGCGCCGAACGCGGCGCCCCATCCCCACCACCCCAGCAGCGCGGTCATCGAGAGGATCAGCTTGGCGTCGCCCAGACCCATGCCGCGCCTGCCCATGACCAGCCCCATGCTGACGAACACTGTAGTGGCGACGGCCGCGCAGATCGTCGCGTCGATCATGGGCTCCCACCGATCGGTGACGGTTGCGTCGATGGTGAGCAGAGCGAAGACGCCGGCCGCCGCCGGCATGGTGATGACGTTGGGCAGACGGTGCACCTGAGCGTCGATGAACACAAGCGGGACTGCGCAGCCGGCCCACCACAGGCCGGCGAGCAACACCGGGACGGTGGGAGCGGCGAGGACCACGATGGCCACGGCGACCGCAGCGCAGAGCTCCAGCAGATATGGAGGGGCTCCCACACTGTGCCAACACCGGCCGCATCGGCCGCTCGGCAGCAGTGCGGCCCAGCCGGGCCCGATCGGACTCACCTCCACACCGCAGCACTCGCAAGCCCGCCGGCTGAGCCGGCCCGCTGGGACGGCCAGGCGAACGACCATCCACCGCAGTAGCGGTGTGACTGAGAGTGCGAGCAGGATCAGCTCAACCCTGCTGGGCTTGTCAGGCACCCCGAGGCGCTGCGGCGCCGACAGCAGCGCCGGCCGGCTGCTCATGTGACGGGGTGACCGGGCACATGGTCTTGCTGCGGGCCAAGCTGGCTGATCTCGTACCCGTCGGGGTAGCTCTTGGTTTGGATCCCGTCGGCGAACAACGGCGTTGTACGCGGTGCTCCGAACCACCGTTGAAGCCGCGAGCGTGTCTTCAACGCCACGTGCAGGCCAGCCCGGACCGGCCACGCCGGTGCCTCGACCTGCATCGCTCGTTGGAGTGGTGCGTCGTACATGGCGCTGACCAGCGCGTTACCCAGCGGGGCGAAGGGCTTGGGGATGCGGGTGAGCATCAGCATGCGGGTGGCCCGCTCGATGGTGGCCGCGTCGTCGTTGGGCTGCAGATGGGTGGCGTCGTAGGCGTCGAACCAGCTCTCGAACTCCTCGTAGGACCCGGGGATGTCCGTGATGCGCATCCGCCGTCCGAGCTCCCGGTAGAACAGGTAGGTGGCCTGTCGCTCGTGGCAGCAGGGTTGGCGCCAGCCGTACTCCTGCAACCAGCGCGTCGGGATCACCACCAGGCAGCCCAGGACGTAGAGGAAGTCGTCGTTGCTGATGTCGTGCGGGCGGTGGATCTGGTTGACGCGCCGCAGCGCGTCCCGGCCACGGGGCTGCTCAAAGCCGTTGAGCACCATCTCGTACATCAGCAGGCCGGTGTCGTCTATCCGCTTCTGGGTGCGATCGGTCAGCTCGCCCGTGGCGGTGTGCACAGCGGCGATTGCGGGGATGGAGAAGGACCGGTTGAAGGCGAGGTTGAGCCCGAGCTTCATGTCCCACGGGAACTCGTAGCGCAGCATCGTCTGGTAGATCACCAGGTAGTCGTGCTCGGGATCCATAGCGCGGGTGCGGGTCAGGTTTCCGTAGCGGCCTCTCATCGGCGGGCGTCTCCTGCCGTGGGGTGCGGGGTGTCCTCAGCGGTGAGCTGCTCGCTCGCGGCGAGCGTCTGGGCCACCACCGGCGATCGGGCGTAAGCGTCAGTGACGAGCGTCAGCCACGCGACCTCACCGGCGAAGCCACCGTCCGGACGGTGTAGCTCATCCGCGGGTTGCGGGATTGCGGCCGCGAGACCGGCGCGACGTCGACGCAGGGCGCAGGCCAGATGTGCTGCCTCGACGGCTGCCCGTCGCTCATCCGTAGAAAGTCTCGCCTGTTCGGCGAACTGCTCGGCCAGTGCCGTCACGCCAACATCCAGGTACGGGCGAAGCGCTAGGCGTCCGTCGCGGATCTCGGCTACCCGGCGGGTCAGCGCGTAGTCGATGTCGCGGACGGCCGCGAGGGGGCGGCGCAGGCTCGGGTCGAGTTCGAGCTCGGGCAGGGCCGCGATGAGGTCCCGCCAGAGTGGTTCGAGTCGGCGGTACGAGTGGAAGTCCTCCCACCGCCGCGTAACCCTGAGGGTGGGCCCCCACGCCGGCATGGTGAGGCCGATCGTAATGAGCAACGCGCCGATGGTCACCAGAACCGCGGCGATCTGCCGCTCGCCAGCCGGCTGGTAGCCGGCCCAGTAGGCGATGAGATACGCGATCTTGTTGGTGCTGTAGAGCAGTGCAAAGGCGGCACCCACCGCAGTGATGCGAAGGCCCCTGCGCAGCCAGGGGCGCCCGCAGATTCGGGCGAAGCTCCAGCACAGCCGTGTGATGTCGAAGCAGTAGGCGAAGAAGCCAAGGAGCAGGAAGATCAGCAGGTAGGCGGTCACGACGGGATCCGTCGCATATTCGACCGTCAGGAGCACCGGCTCGTCGTACGTGAGGGTGTAGACGAACAGGCCGGCCATGACGAGGAACGCGCACGCGGTGGCCCAGACCCACCGGCGGGTACGAGCGGCGGCCTTCGCAGGGGGGAGTGCGAGGTAGAGGAGCATGTTCTCGGCACTCGCCGAGATGGTCAGGGCGCCGGCGTGAGATAGGACCTTGGCCAGGTTGGGTAGCCCCGACACCCGGTCGATCTCGGTCGCGATCTGCGGGATCGCGAATGTGATCCCGGCGGCGAAGGCCCCGAGGCCTATACAGATCGCGCGACGAGCTTGGCTGGGATGCCGGCGCTGGAGTCGCATCATGTACCCGAGTGCGAACCAGCCGGCTACCGCGCAAAGGGCGTACAGGAAGGTGTCCATCGACGACCTACCAGCGGGGGTGTTCGAGCGAGTGCCGCAGTCGGCCGTACAGCTCAGCCTGCAGACCATCCAGCGGTTCGTCGTCCACGTCGCCGAGCCCTTCACGAACCCGCCGGAGGAGCAGCGAGCCGATCATCTCGGCTTCGCGCTCCTCCGCAGCGGCGTAGTTGCTCCGGCCCAGGCTGCGCTGGACCAACTGCGGGTCGAGGTCCGGCAGCAGCAATCGGGAGGCGTCCGCGTCCAACACTTCAGTCGCCCGGTGGCCAGCGAGCAGGTGGCCTACCTCGTGACCGATGATCAGCAGTTGGTGCAGCGGCGAGGTGTCCTGCTCGAAGAAGATGGCGTCGAACTCGCCGGTCGGCACGCACATCCCGCAAACGGTGTGCGCCGGGAGGCTGATCGGCACCAAATGGATGGGCCGGCCACGCCGTTCGCCGAGCACGTCGCACAGCTTCCGGATGTCGAACGGCTCCGGCACCTCAAGCTCGGCCACGATCTGCTCGCAGCGTTTGCGTAGTCGGTGCAACTTCACGTCAGCGTTCCCCCGCTCGTCGGCGTACTGCCACCGAAGAATCTGCACAGTCAACTGCGATCGTCCGGCGTGGCACTGGCTGCGCCCTCGGCCACGGCGCGCAATCGGGCCACCATCTGCTCAATGAGCTGCGTATCCCCCGCGGACAGTCCGTTGTCGGCGAGCACCTGGCGCAGCGCTACCTGCTTGACGTCCATCCGACGTAGTTCGCTGAGCAACGTGATCTGTTCCTGTATCCGCCGTGCGGCCGCGTCGTCCACGAAGTAGCCCGAGTTCACGCCGAAAGCGGACGCCAGCGCACGCACGTGCGAGGTACGGGGATCGCTGGCCACGCCACGGCGCAACTCTCCGATGTAGGCGGCGCTGATCGTGACACCGGTCTCGGCCGCCGTAGCGTTGATCTTGTCGGCGATCTCCTTGTTGGTGTACCTGCGCCCAGGCTCGTCGGAGTCGCTGAGCTCCTCGGAGGTCGGGCGGATCTTGTCGAACAGGTACTCCAGCCTGGCGGCCAGCGTGTCCAGGGGCGGCAGTTCCTGCTCAACGTGCCGATCGTCGACCATGATTCTTCACCCCTCCAGCGACTAAACAACAGTGTCGCAGATGCCTGCGTCAACAAAACAGATGTTGACACATGCACGGAACGTGAGCGTATGCTCGCTCCTGTTCGGAGCAACGCCTGTTGAGCGGTGACGTAAACCGCTAAACGTCTGTTGCGCGACTCCTGCTGATCTCGGCAGGGCCACCCGAACCGGGGGGAGTCGTCAGTGAGAGGGATCAGCTGGTGAGGGGCACGAACGGGGGGAGCTGTCCTGCGGCGCTCACCGACGCACTCGGCCATCGGCAGGAGCATCGGCACCTCTGCCCGGCCGCCGCTGATGAACGGGGGTCGCTGGGCCGCTTGGTTAGGGAACCACTCCCTGCCAGTGGCCCAGCGACAGTGGCTCTCGACGTCGGGGAAAGAGGCGAACCCCTTGCGCAGTCTGCCACCGATGACGGTCGCAAGCGGACAACCAGTCTCGGTACCCATCAGCGGTACGACCGAGTTGCCGGCCGGCCAGCGGGCTGAACGTTTGGCCAGCCGTCATCAGGAGGCTGCGACTGCGCTGGTCACCAGAGAGAGGAGGCATGACCTTGGTCGCCACCGCCAGCAGGTCCTTCAGAGTTGGAGTCTGTTGTCTGGCCGCGTCGCTCCTTGGAGCAACGGGCTGCACGGGCGAGGAGCCTGCCACCGAGCCGAGCCCCACCTCGACGGCCGCAGCGGCTACCCCGTCGCCGACGGTGAACGCAGAGGAAGCCGAAGCCGGCGCGGCCGCTCTCACGGCCTACCGGAACTACGTACGGAGCTACGTCACCGCCTCGAACAAGGGTGACTACAACGCCAAGCTCGACAGGTTCGTGGCCGACCCGGCGATGCTGACGGTGCGCCAGGACCTGCTGATCAAGTTTCAACAGGGACTCGTCACCAAGGGAGAGCCGGTCTCCGCGCCTGCGGTGAGCAAGGTCGACACCAGCCGGCGTCCCTTCACCGCCGAGGTCGAGGACTGCTTCGACACCGGGAAGTGGGACGTGATCTCCAAGAAGACCGGCAAGTCGGTGCGCATCGAGGGCCAGGCCACGAGATACGTGGTGATCGCCAAGGCCGAACTGTTCGACGACGGCCGGTGGCGCGTCCGAGAGGTCAACGCCCAACGGGAGAGGCGATGCTGAAGCGGAAGTCGGCCGTGGTCGCGGCCCTGATTCTGGCGGTCGGCAGCGGCACGCTCCTCGCACCCGGCGTGGCGTACGCCGACTACGAGCACTGCGACGCGCTGGGCAACTGCTACTGGGTGGTCGAGAAGCCTGGTACCGGCGGCGGTGATAACGGCGGCGGTGGCGACAACGGCGGTGGCGCCGGGAAGGGCTGCAGCTATGAAGGCCAGACCGTGCCGTGCGTCGTCGATGAGTTCGGCGTGTGGGACGGGTCCTGCTATGTGAAGCGCGTCCCGCCGCCGCCCGGTGGGCGGACTGACGGCTACTGGAGCATCCGCACGTGCGGCATCTACGGCGGCGTCCCTTCGCAGACCGCGGCGACCTGGTCGCCGGACCCGCCCGCCGGGATCCTGCCGTCCTACCAGGAGCTCGCACAACGAGCCATCGCCCAGATGAACCTCGACGGCCCGGACATCGGGATCGCCCCGCAGACCAGCGGCGCCGGTCTGGTCGGACTGCCGATCTGGCTCTGGAACAGGGTGAGCCCCAGCACCTGGGGACCCATCACCCGGACAGCGGCGGTGCCCGGCCGATCGGTCGCGGCCACCGCCCGGGCTCAGAAGATCGTCTGGAGCATGGGTGACGGTAACTCTGTCACCTGCACCAAGCCCGGCACCCCGTTCCGGCCCTCCTACGGCAACAAGAGGTCGCCGGACTGCGGATACGACGGCTACCGCCACCCGAGCAGCACCCAGGCCGGAGGCCGCTACACGGTCACGGCCACCACGACATGGCTGATCACCTGGAGCGGCGGAGGCGGAAACACCGGCTCCCAATCCATCGAGCTGTCCTCCACCACCACGATCGACATCGACGAGCTGCAGGTGATCACGTCATGACCAGTACGCCGACCAAGTCCACCCGTGCCGCCTCGCCGGTCGCTGCCCCGTACGCCATTCCCCGGGTCGCTCCGCAACGTCGCTGGCGGCCGGCGCTGGTCTGGCTGGCGGTGGCACTGGTCGCCGCCGGCGGGTTGATCGCGGCCGCGGTGCTGCGCACGGTCGGTACGACGGCCGAGTACTTGGCGGTGAGCACCACGGTCGAGGTGGGCTCCGTCCTCGACCGGTCGGACCTCAGCACGGTACGCATCACCGTCGACCCGGCACTCAAGCCGATCAGGGCCAGCGCCGCCGATCAGGTCGTCGGCAGGTTCGCGGCGGTCGCGCTGGTGCCCGGCACCCTGCTGACGCAGGCGCAACTCACCGACACGGCGGTACCGGGCCAGGGGCAGCAACTGGTCGGCCTCAGCCTGCCGCAGGAGCGCCTGCCCGCCGAGCGGGTGATACCAGGTGCCGAGGTACTGCTCGTCGTGACCACGGACGACGGTCCGGTCTCCAACCAGCAGCAGACCGCCGCGCCGATGAGCATCAAGGCCACCGTGGTGGACGTGCGTACCGGCGCCAAGGAGGGCACCACGCTGCTCAACGTGGCCGTCGCTGAGCGCGATGGACCGCTCGTCGCCTCCCGTGCGGCGGCTGGCCGCATCGTCGTGGCACTGACCACGGGAAACTGACGTGGCAATCATCGCGATGGTTTCGGCCAAGGGCTCGCCCGGCGTCACCACCACGGCGCTCGCCTGCACCCTGTCCTGGAGCGGACGTACGGTGCTGGCCGAATGCGACCCGGCCGGCGGCAGCGTCCTGAGCGGCTACCTGTCCAGTCTCGAGGTCCCACCCATCGGCTTGTTGCCGCTGGCCGCGGCGGCGCTCCGCGACCAGCTCGCCGACGCCTTCGCCCACCAGCTCGTCGACCTCGACGCGGGCAGTCCGGGTCAGCGGCTCGTCCTGCCCGGCATCAATGACCCGGTCCAGGCGGGCACCATCCGACCGACCTGGGAACAACTGACGGAGTTCTTCGCTGACCTGGAGCGCGGCGAGGCCGGCTACAACGTCATCGCCGACTGCGGCCGACTCGCCACCAGCGCGCCGCCGTGGCCGCTGCTGTTCCGCGCCGACCTGCTGCTGCTCGTGGTACGTGCGGCGGCCCTGCGGACCATCGCCCCAGCCGCCGGCGTGGCGGGGATGCTCCGGCGGGAACTGACCCAGTACGGCCAGGGACCGGGAGCCCTCGCCCTGGCCCTGATCGGCGAGGGCCCCTACAGCCGGCGGGACATCGAACAGCGGCTGCAGCTGCCCACCGTAATCGAGCTCCCCGATGACCGACGCACCGCCGAGGTGCTGAGCGACGGCGGCGGCCGGTTGCGAGGTAGCCAACGGTTGCTGCGGGCCGCTGCCAGCGCCGAGTCGACCGTACGTGCTGCGATCGCGCGGCGGCGTGCGCACCTGGCCCCTACCGCATCGAGGGAGAGCAGCCGTGCCTGATGAGCTTCGAAACAGCGGCCCGACCTGGCCGGCAGCGTACGACCGGGTCGCCGCAAACGGCAACCGCTGGCCCACCAACAGCAGCGGGTCTGCCTTCGGGCCGGAGTCCAAGCCGTCAGCCGTCGCCGCGCAGCAGCCCGGGCCGGTGAGCATCGACTACGCGGCGGTGCGACTGCTGCGCGCCCGGGTCAGCGCGGAACTCACCGTGGCGCTCCGGGAGACCCCCAACGTCTCCACCGAGCACCGCCAGGCCGAAGCGGAGCGCATCGCCGCCCGGCTGGTCCGTAATCATGTCGACGCTCTGCATCAGGCCGGACAGCCGATCTCGCAGGCGGAGGAAGACGCGCTGCTCGACGCGGTCGCCGCCGACATGTTCGGCCTGGGCCGACTCCAGCAGCTGCTCGATCGCCCGGACGTCGTCAACATCCACATCCTCGGCTGCGACAACGTGCGGATCGAGCACACCGACGGGCGGATCACGGTAGGCGGGCCGGTCGCCGAGACCGACAAGGAACTCATCGACATGTTCCAGGTCCTGGCGATGCGAGCCGGAGCGACCGAGCGTTCGCTGTCTTCGACCAAGCCGTGGTTGGACATGCAGCTGCCCGACGGCAGCCGCCTCACGGTGCTCATGCAGGTGTCGGTGCGTCCGTACGCGGCCATCCGCCGGCACACGCTCATGGACGTCAGCCTGGAGGACCTCCGCGACCGGTACGGCGCGATGGACGATCTGATCTGCCAGTTTCTCAAGGCGGCCATGGCTGCCGGCCTCAACATCATGGTGGCCGGATTGGCCGACGCCGGAAAGACGACCCTGCTACGCGGTCTGGCCCGGGAGATCCCGGATCGGGAGCAGTTCGTCACCCTGGAGGAGTCCCGCGAGCTCGGTCTGCACACCACCGGACAGCACCGATGGGCGATGAGCCTCGAGTCCCGGGAAGGCCACGGATCCCGGGGCGCCGATGGTCGACCCGCTGGCGAGGTCACGATCATGGACATGATCCCGCTGACCCTGCGGATGTCCGTGCAGCGGATCATCGTCGGCGAGGTCCGTTCCCGGGAAATCGTGCCGATGCTGCAGGCCATGGCCACCAGCAAGGGTTCGCTCTGCACCATCCACGCCCGGCACCCCCGTGCCGTGATGGACCGCGTCATCGAGCTGGCACTGCAACACGGGCCCGAGATGACTGCCGAACTGGCGCGGCGGATGGCCGCAGGCGCCATCGACCTGATCGTGTACGTCAGCGTCGAGGACGAGACCAAACTCGGCGGTCGCAAGCACCGCTTCGTCTCGGAGATCCTCGAGGTGGGCGGGATGAGCGGTGACCAGCTTGTCACCACCCAGGTCTTCGGACCGGGGCCGGACGGACGAGGCGTACCCCGGCATTTGCCGGAGCGGCTGCTCGCACCTCTGCGGCGGGTCGGCTACGACCCTCGTCAACTCACCGGCTACATCCAGCAGGGGGAGCACAACCGCGGCGCCTGGACCACTCGTCTCGACACCGTGACGAGGCAGCCATGAGCCTGCTCGACCTCGCCGCCGTGCTGGCGGGCATGCTCGCCGTCTCCGGCGCGGTCGTCGGTGTCATCGGCGTCGTGGGGACCACCCGGTCGCCCCGGCCACCGTCGGCGGCGCAGCAGCGGGCGCGCCGCTGGTGGACCGGTTCCGGACGTACGCGGCGGGAGCAACGCGCTCACCAGATCAAGGTAGTGACGGCTGCCGCTGCTGGGTGCCTGACCTGGCTGCTGACCGGCTGGCCCGCCGCCGGCTTGATCATCGGCATCGCCGTTCCCGGCATACCGTGGCTGTTCGCCGCCGGTCGCGCCGAGAAGCAGGCCGTCGCCCGGCTGGAGGCCGTGGAGGCCTGGACCCGCCGGTTGGCCGACATCGTCGCCCGGGGCATCGGCCTGCAGCAGGCAGTCGTCGCGACCGCGGCCACGGCGCCGCAGCTCATCGAACAGGAGGTACGCGACCTGGCGGCGCGGCTACAGGGCAGCGGCGACCCGATCGCCGCCCTGCAGCAGATGGCCGACGACCTCGACGACTACACCGCCGACCAGGTCATCGCCCCGCTGATGCTCCATGTCACCGACCGTGGCGAGGGCCTGCACGAGGTGCTGACCGCGATCAGCCGGTCCATCGCAGCCGAGATCGAGATGCGCTCGACGGTCGACGCCAAGCGGGAGGGTCCGCGCTTCGCCGTCCGGTTCCTGACCGGCATGACCATTCTCCTGCTGGCGTACGGGGTGATCAACCCGCACTACCTGCAGCCCTACGGCAGCGTGCTCGGGCAGCTCGTGCTGCTGTTCCTCGCCGGCCTGTACATCGTGCTGATGACCTCGGTACGAAAGCTCAGCCTCCCGCCCAGGCGGGAGCGGCTGCTACCGCCGGTCGAGGCGCAGGCGCTGGGAGCGGCGGCATGAACAACGGCTACCTCACCGCCATGGTCGTCGCCGGCGCAATGACCGGCCTCGGGGTGTTCCTGCTGGTCGTACAGCTGATCCCCGCCCCGCCAGCGCTCGGTCCCGCGCTTCGACGACTCCACCCGCTGACCACCGCGAGCAACTCGCCGGCCGGCATCAGCTGGCTGCGGCGCCGTCTCACGGTGCCGCACGCCGACCTGCGGCTGCTGAACCGCACCACCGACCAGTACTTCCTGACCCTCGGGCTGTCGGCGCTGTTCTGCCTCATCCTGCCAGCCCTCATCACCGTCGTCGTTGCGGTGTTGCGGCTGCCGATCCCCGTGTTCATCCCCGCGGGCGGGGCGCTCGCCGCCGCGTTGGCCGGCGCGGCGCTGGCTCACCGGGAAGTCGTATCCAAGGCTGCCGTCGCGCGGGCCGAGTTCACCCGGGCCATGTGCACCTACCTCGACCTCGCCGCCCACCAGGTCCTCGGTGGCCATGGCCCGGTGGAATCGCTCGACCGAGCAGCCAGTGTCTGCCACGGCTGGGTCTTCGCCCGCATCCGGGAAGCCCTGCTCAGCGCCCAGCTGCAGCTGCGGCCACCGTGGGACGAGCTCAAGGTCCTCGCCCGCGACATCGAGGTCATCGAGCTGGGCGACCTGGCCGACATCATGCGTACCGCCGGCAGCGAAGGCGCCAACGTCCACCAGACGCTGCGCGCCCGAGCCGACTCGATGCGGGACCGGATCCGCACCGAGGCCCTCGCCCAGGCGGAGCTTCGCACCAACAAGCTCGACATCCCCGCTGCGGCGCTGATCCTCGTGCTCCTCGTCCTCATCGGCTACCCGTTCATGGCCCGCCTGTTCGTCCGCTGACCACCCACCCACGGAGGGAACGCCATGCACACCATCCACGCCGTCATCGCCCACCTGGTAACCAACTGGCAGCGCATGACCGATCCAGCTGAGGCTGAGCGAGGCGACAGCCCCGTTGGCACCGCCGTCATCACCGCGATTCTCGTCGCCGGTGCCGTCGTCGTTGCCGGGGCGATCGTCGCCGTCGCCAACGGCTGGGTCGCCCTCATTCCGACGCAGCCGTGACCCAGGCAGAGCCCACCCTCCTCCCGCGCCCCGCCGGACGCTGGCGGACGGGCCACTACCTCAGCGACCGTGGTAGCTCGCCGGTGGAGTTCGCCGTCATCGCGCTGCCGATGATCCTGCTGACCTTCGCCGTCGTCCAGACGGGGCTGGTCTTCTTCGCCCAGTCCATCGCGCTGGGGGCTGCCACCCAGGGGGTCAACGCCGCCCGGGGTTATCAGGCGACTGCCGCAACTGGCGAAGCGCGCGCCACCAGCTTCCTGTCGGCAGCCGGGGCTGGCCTGGAAGACGAACAGGTCGTCGTCACCAGGACCGCCACGGAGGCGCGGGTGACGGTTACCGGCCGAGCGATCACGGTGCTACCTGGTTTCAGCTGGACGATCACCAAGTCCGCGCACGGCCCCGTCGAACGGCCCACCACGCCATGAGTACCCGATGGGTCCACGGTCAGCGCGGCTCGGTGAGCATCGAGATGGCGGTGGTAACGCCGGCCATTCTGGCGCTGTTCGTCGGTGCCGTCATCGGTGGCCGGGTCAACATCGCCCGCCAGGCGCTCGAAGCGGCTGCCTACGACGCCGCCCGCACGGCCTCGCTGGCACGTACCGCAGGCGAGGCGAACGAGCAGGCGCTGGCCGCCGCCAACTCCACCCTCGATGCCCAAGGGCTGAGCTGTACCGGCCTGGACGTCACGGTTTCCGCCGCAGGCTTCGGCGTTCCTGTCGGGCAACCGGCAACCGTTACCACCCGCGTCAGCTGCACCGCGACTTTCTCCGATGTTGCACTGCCCGGCATGCCCGGCACTGTGGCGCTCAGCGCGTCCTTCACCAGCCCGTTGGACACCTACCGGAGCAGAGCCCTCAGGTCCGGGACTACTGAAGCGGTGGACCCGAGTGCGGGTGGCGTGCGATGAGTGCACCGATCAGAGCTGCTTCTCGAACCCGGAGCGGCGGGGACTGCGGAAGACACGCCAACGGGTGCCCGGCCCTACTCCGGGCCGGCGTCGTCGAGCCGCGCGCGGAGTGCTGCGGCGACTTCGTCCTGCTGCAGCTCGTCGAGACGTTGGCCTTGGGAAGCACCCAGGTAGCCGAAGATCGCGGGACCGCGGCGGTCGTCGGGGAGATCCGGCATCCGAGGCACCACGTGGAAGTGCACGTGGGCGAAGCCTTCCTTCTCGGCGAACTGCATGACGTAGGTCTTCGAGCATCCGGTCACGGCCCGCAGGGCTCGGGAAAGCCGCACCTGCCATGTGCCGAGGCTGGCCGCTTCGGCGTCGGTCAACTCGGCGATCGAGGCCACGTGCCGGCGTGGGACGAGTACCAACCAGCCTGGCAGGGCCGCGTCGAAGGCGTGGGCGACGCGCCAGTGCTCGTCGACAGCGACGAGTTCACGTGCCGGCAGCGTGTCGATCTGGCGATTGCGATGGCAGGTGTAGCAATCCATGTTCGAACACTAGTGCGCAGCCTGGTGCCTGCGGGTCCCGGCGAGGTCGGGGTGGTCGACGGCGGCGGTGTAGCGGGCGCTGGCCTGCGCCGACAGGTCGGCCAGGCGGCGGAGGCCGCCGTCGGCGGCAGGAGTGTCGTTCAGGATGCGGTCTTCACGAATCGCGTCGGATCCGCACCATTGTCGGCGCAAGTCGCACTGCCGGCGTTCGCCGGCCGGCTAGGTATCCTGGCTGTCGAGTCGCGCCTCCAGCCGGTCGACTTCGTGATACAACCTGTCGATTTCATCGACCAGGACGACCGCGTCGATGTCGGCCGCCCAACGCCTGATCATGGCATTTCTCTCTGCGAGCACGGCCTTCTCAATGGTGCGCGCGGTAGCAGCGGCGTTGTAGTCCTGAGCGTCCACCGCCGCCTCTTTCTGCTGCTGGGCTTCGGCGATCCTTTGGTTGTACTGACCAAGCTCTGGTGGCAGCCCGATGCGTGGCGGCGCTTGCCGCATGCCGCCTGGCGGCTCCTGTCTGGGGGAGGGCGCACCACCGGTGAACGGGCTCAACAGGCTGAGGTACCCGTCGAAGGCCCGCGCGTAGGTAACGCCGAGGTTGTTCAGAACCGCGACAGCCGTGCTGTCGCCCGCGCTGAGCAAGCCCAAGAGCAGGTGTTGGGTGCCGACGTAGCCGTCGCCGCATTTGGTGGCTTCCGTCAAGGCACGGTCCAGCGCGCTCTGTGCGTCTGCGGTGAGCGAAAGGACGTCGGTGGACGTTGGATCGGTCCGCTCGGCGGGCTCCATGTGCTGCCTCACGGTCTCGAGCGAGGTCCCGATGATTTTGAGCACGGCGGCGGCGACACCATCGCCTGCCGCGACAAGGCCGAGAAGGATGTGCTCGGTGTCGACGTGTTCGCTTGCATCGACGTGGGCCTGCTCTTGAGCAGCGGCTACTGCCGTTCTGGCTCGGTCGGAGTATCGCGCGAAGGCATCATCCAGAGGCTCTTGATCGGCCATGAGGCTCCTCCGCTCAACCCGCTGGCAGTGCTCATTGGTGCCAGCGCCCAGTGTGACAAGGCCTCCGTGGTCGATGGCGGCAGTGTAGCGAGTGCTGACCTGAACGCTGAGCCCGAGAAGGCCGACGAGGTGGCGGACACTGCCGTCGGTGGCGAGGGCTTCGATGCGGACGTGGTCCTCGTGGATAGCGGTGCCGGACGGTCGTCGGCGGTCATGGCGGACAGCGGTCTCGAAACGCGCCCGTCGGAACGGCGTTCTGACGAGTGCGCGACCGCCTTGAGTCGCCGGCTGGGCGACGACGATGGTCGAGTCACCATCTGGTTCGCCGTCCTCGCGCCGGCATTCCTCGCCTTGATCGGCCTCGTCGTCGACGGCGGCGCCAAGGTACGGGCATACCAACGCGCGGACAACATCGCCGCCGAAGCGGCCCGCGCCGGCGGACAGGCCATCAAGGCCGGGCAGGCCATCGACGGTGGCACCAAGGAGATCGACCCCTCAGTCGCAGCCACCGCCGTCCAGGCCTACCTCGACGAACTCGACAGGGTCACGGGCACCGTCACCGTCGACGGCGCCCAACAACTCACCGTCACAGTCACCGTCACCTACAACCCGATCCTGCTCGACCTGTTCGGCGGAGGAGTAGGCACGACGGCCACCGGCCGGGCGACCGCGACCCTGATCGCTCAATAGCAGCCCGCGAAGGAGCAACCGTGGCACGCACCGCACCCACGACCGGCCGTGGTCGACAGGTCCTCGCCGCCATCGGCGCCCTTGCCGTGGTCGCGCTGATCGTCGCACTGCCGGTTCTCCTCGTCTGGGCCGCCGGCAATCCGTTGCCCGGAATCGGCGGTTGGCTCACCGCACTCGCCGACGATCCGGGCACCACCGCCGACCAGATCTGGCAGGCGCTGACCAGCCGGGACGATGGAGACCTGTTCCTGCACACGTTGGCGCTGATCGGCTGGGTCGCGGCGGTCCTGGCCGCATGGACCTGGGTCACATTCCTGGCCGCACTGGTTGTGGAGACCGTCGCGCAACTGCGGGGACGACGGCAGGGGCGGGTCCCGCGCAACACCGCCCGAATCCCTGGGACGCGATTGCAACATCGAGCTGCAGCGGCACTGGTGGCCGTCATCCTCGGGGCGCTCGCCGCACCGACCCTGGCATCGGCCGCGGTGCCCGCCGCAGTCGCCAGCCCTGCCGTGGCCGCCCCCAGCCATGCGATTGCAGACCAGGCGGCGGCACCGCGGGTGGCCCTGCCGGCGCAAGCCCCTGCCGCCAGCGGGTACCTGGAGCACTCGGTGGAGCGCGGGGAGAACCTGCTCGACATCGCCGAGCGCTACAACGTGTCCTGGCAGCGCCTGGCCGAGGCCAACCAGGGTCTTGCACAGCCGGACGGGCGAAGCCTTCAGCCGGGCAACACCCGGATCTACGCGGGCTGGACCCTGCGGATTCCAGGAGTCACCTTCCCGGCCGCCAGCACCACGTCGGCGCAGGCACCGGCCGCAAGGACCGGGCCACTGGTCTACGAGGTAGCGCGGGGCGACTGGCTGGCCGGCGTCGCCGAGCGATTCCTCGGTGACGCCGACCGCTACTCCGAGATCGCGGCGATCAACCCGAGTCTCGAGCGGCGTGACCACCGATTCCCGCACCACATCGAGCGCGGATGGCGCATCGCCCTGCCCCAGGATGCCCGCGATCGTGGCCCCGCTGACCACGCTCAGGGCCGGATCGTGGCCGGCGAACGCACCCAGGCGGCCCCGAGTGCTCCCGACGGCGACGACGGGCCGATGGCGCCCCGCCCACCAACCGGCGACGAGAGCCAGCAGGGTGTACCCGCCCCACCGGCGCCGACTCCGGCAACGCCGGATCGCCCGAGCGAGTCCCCTGCCGTAACTCCATCCGCCTCGGCCAGCCCGCCGAGGGCGTCCGAACCGCCGGCTACGGCACGCCCGATCGACGGCCCAGCCGCCTCGGTATCGGACCATCGCTCCGATCAGCCAGCGGAGGACAGCGACAGTGATGTCGACGAGGCGATCGTCCTGGGCTCGCTTGCCGGCGCAGGACTGCTCTCCGCGCTGCTGCTCACCGCAGTGATCCGTCTACGCAGCCGCCAACGTCAGCACCGTCGGCCCGGCCGCCGGCTCCCGCACCCCCGCGGCGGCGCCACGGAACGAGCGCTGCGCGTGGCCGAGCAGCCGGCCGACGTCGACCGGCTGGACCTCGCCCTGCGCAGCCTCGCCGCCACGCTGGCCGAGCGGGAACAGCCCTTGCCGGACATCGCCGCCGCGTGGATCGTCGACCAGGCCGTCACGGTCGTGCTCACCGAGCCCGGCCCAGAGCCGCCCGCGCCCTGGATCGACGACCGCGGGCACTGGACCTTGCCAGGAGACGCCAGCATGCCCGTCGTCACCGAGCAGTTGGCGCCGCTGCCCACCCTTGTCGCTGTAGGGTCCCAGCCCGGTCGACACCTGCTGCTCGACCTCGAACGCCTCGGCAGCCTCACCCTCGCCGGCGACCGCGAGCGCACACTCGCGCTGCTGCGTTACCTGGCCTGCGAACTGGCCTGCAACGCCTGGTCCGACGACGTCGAGGTCATCGTCACCGGCTTTCCGGCGCAGGAGACCGAACTGCTGATCGCCCTCAATCCGGACCGGGTGCGCGTGGTCCCGTCGGTCGGTGAGGCCGCGACGCGACTGCGGCGCCGCACCGCGGCCGTGACAGCAGCCCTCAACGCATCTGGAGCAGCCGACACCTTCGCCGGTCGCATCACCGACCTCGGCGAGGCGTGGGCGCCTCAGGTGCTACTCGTCGCCGATCCGGACGAAGGCGATCTCGGCGTGCTCGACGAGCTCGGAAAGGAGCTGCGAGACATGGGCCGGTGCGCCGTCGCCGTGGCGAGCACGACCAGGGCCCGCGCGACCGCCGGCCCGAACACCGCCATCATCGACGAGGACGGCCTGCTGCACCTCGCCCTGCCGTTCCTCCTCGTCGAGAGCAATGCGGCAGGACTACCCGTACGGGAGTTGGAGCCGCTCGCCGAGATCATGGCGCAGGCGCGGGCTGCCACGGACGAGCGGACCCCGCCGGCCGCCGAGCCGGAAGCGTGGGCGGACGGCACCGACGCCGCCGGCTCGGTGCTCGATCTGTTCACTGCGGGCGAGCCCTCGACGGCAGCGGGATCCGATGACGTAGAGGCCAATACGTCGGCTCCGCCGGATCCCATCGTCGCTGTGCCCCGCATCGAGCGCACCCGTGCGGTCGCCACCGTTCCACCACGCGAGGTCACCGCCGCGATTCGCCAGCGTCGCCGCCAAGCCGACCCGCAGCTTGATTCGGACCTACGGGCCTGGCACGAGCAGGACAAGACCCGTCCCCGCATCAGCGTCCTCGGGGCAGTCGCGGTCGACGCGCCCGGCCCGGTGCCCGACCAACGCCGCCGATTCCACGCGGAACTCATCGTCTACCTGGCTCAACGCGGTGCCCGCGGAGCATCCGCCGAGCAGCTCACCGACGCTTTGTGGCCCGACCAGCAGGTCAAGGACGCCAGCCGCCGGGTCGCCATCACCCGGGCTCGTCGGTGGCTGGGGGAGACCCCGGAGGGCACCGCCTGGCTGCCCGAGATGGGGTCCGATCGGCTCTACCGGCTGGAGTCGGGCTATCTGCTGGACTGGCACCTGTTCCGTCGGCTGCGAAGCCGCGGCGAAAGTCGTGGCGCTGCCGGAGTCAAGGATCTACGAGCCGCGTTGGAGCTCGTTCGGGGCGTACCACTCGACGGAGCCGAGCGCGCGTACGCGGCCGGCGCCCGCAACCCCTTCACCTGGTTGCCCGAGTCCGACATCTACCCGGGGCATCTCACTTCCGCGATCGTGGACACCGCCCACGAACTTGCCGAGTTCTACCTCGACGCCGGTGATTCCGCCAGCGCACGATGGGCCGTACAGCAAGCTTGGCTGGCCGATCCGGAGCGGGGCGACGACGGGCCCTGGCACGACATCATGCGAGCTGCCCACGCCGAGGGACACACCGCAGAGCTGCGCAATCTCCTGGGGGAGTTGATGCGGGTCCGCGAGGCGGAAGTGCCTGAGGACCTGGCGCCGGTCACGTACGCCCTGCTGCGCGAGTTCCTGCCGGATCTGCTCGCTGCCAGCAGCAGCGGCTAGATCGAACGCACAAACCGACCCATGGGCGCGGCGGACCGAGACCGCGAACCGACACGTTGTACCACCGACCGAACGGAGTGAACGGCCTTGTTGACATCGAATGAAGCTGGCGGCATGGAGTACATCGAGGCAACGAGGAGGGTTGGCGCCGGCCTGACTGAGGCTGCAGACGACACCACTGCGGCAGCAGCCGTCCAGCTGGCGATCGAGGCGTGGAAGTGCCTGGCCGGAACCGACCTCGCCTGGGACCACTGCGGCCTGGAGTTGCTCGACATCCGGGCCCGGCTGTACTCGGAATACGACGACGTGGTCGTGGACGCTGCGGCGCCGGTTCGCGATGATGCCGAGACCCGGCTGGCCGTGGCGACGTTGCTGGAGCAGTTGGCGCGGTACCACGAGCGTCTGGCCGCCGACGATCATGAGGGCCTGGCTCGGCGGCTCAGCCACGACGCCGGCGCCCAGCAGCTACGGCGTGCGGCGGCGGCCCTGGCATGACCGTTGGCCACTGGTACCGGGAGGCGTACCAGGCCCTGCGTGTGGCCGCTACGGCAATGGGACAGCGGCCCGCCGACAGCGCGGCCGACATCAACGCCGCCGTCATGGCCAGGTCCGCCGTCTACGCGCAGTTGGCCCGGGTGACCGAACTGCTGGTCGGCGCCCGCCCGGCAGTGGAGGTACCGGATCGGGCCGGCGCCTCGACCATTATGAGGCGACGCGGGCAGCGGCTGACCCAGCTCTACGTCGGGCTTCGGGCTGCCACGATCCTCGACCGGCAGTTTCCGCCGTCTCCCGCCGTAGGGACCGCCGAACCGGCGCGTTCGCTGCACCGGGCCGCTGACGCAGTCGCCGTGATCGGTGACATCCTCGCCAGCCACGTTCCGCCAGGGCAGGGGCCCCGAACACCGGAAGGGCTCGCGATTCGAGCCGGCGGGGGTGTTCAGTCGGGTATCGCCGAGATCGCCAGGCTCACCTCGAACGCGGTGATCGTCGACATCGCGCTGCCCGGATGGCTCAACGACGGGCGCGGACACCTGGCCGAGATCTACCGAACGGCGGCGGAGACCGCCAGGTGGACCGCCAACAGCGGCCTGGGGGGAATCGCCCGGGAACTGATCGCTGCTGGGCGAGGGCAGCCACCGTTGGATGGACTCGACATCGCCCGCTCCCCGCTGAATCCCGCGCCCAGCGTCCGTACCGTCGATGATGCGGTCGCTGCCATGGCCGCCGCGCGGAGCTCGATGTGGCAGAACCCGGGGCAGGTGACGGGAGCGCATCTGCAGCTTGGAACCCAGCTCGGCCTGGCCGTGCACATCCTGGTCAGCGGCGGTGCCCTGAGGATGGTGGGCGGTTGGCGACAGGCGGCCATCGCGGCCGCCGATCTGCGGGCCACCCCGCCGGTCGGTGCGGGCCGCGACGCTGCCGCTGAGCTGGCCGAAGTCCTGCGCTGGGCGCGATCACAAGCAGCCGTCGGCGGTGACGGGCACGCGCAGCTGCGCGACAGGCAGGTCGTACGCCTCAGCTCCGAGCTTCCGTTCCTGGCAATCACCCTTCACCGGGGGCTGTCCGCCGCCCTTCAGCGGGGCGAACTGTTCGTCAAAGCCGAGGTGCCCTTGGCGCGTCCCGCCGGCTCGCTCATCTTCCGTGCCGCCAAGCGATGGCGGTCGGCCGTCAGCGATGACGATGTGGTGCAGGACTTGAACCGTGGGCTGGCGCAGCAGCAGCCGGACAACGACGGTAGAGGGACCGTGGCGCGGGCGTTCCCTCGCCCTCCGCGACCGAGAGCTTCGATGGTCCAGACACCGACCCGAGCAGTCGATGCAGTGTCGGGACAAGGTCGCCGCCGAACGCGATGACGCCCAAAGAAGCGCTTCGTGTCGGGTGGGTGACCGCGTGCCATGAATTCATTGACGCTGTTGATCTCGGTCCAGTACGGTTCGTGTTCGCAAAAGAGCCACGGGGAACATGAGCGGCTTCCATGTGGATCCGGCCGGCCTGAACGGGTTGTACAACGTGCTGCACCGGGCATCCGGCGACGTTGGCGACACGCTCACGTACGTCAAGCGTCATTGTGACCTCACTTTCGCCGAGGAAGGCCTGCTGGTCATCTTCGCCAGCCCGCACAAGCTGGTGTACGACCGGATGACGCAGGGGCTACAACGGCTGGAGACGGTCAGCCGGAGCGCTGCCACGCAGATCAACCTCGCCCAGCGCCACTACTCCACCTCGGACGTAAATGCGGTAAGCCGGATCGACCAGACCTATCCGGGCGCGAGAGACCCGGCGGCCATGTGGAGCGCGCTCACCACCGGCCGCCCCGACCTGTGGCCCACGGCTCCTCGGTCTCCCTTCGCTGATGTAGCCGAGCCAACCAAGCACCTGGTGTCGCCCAACTACGCGACCGCGGTCGAGATGTGGAAGATCAACCCGCTCGCGGATCTGATCAGCCCTGCTGCCTGGCTGCGCCAGGTCAGCGTGTGGCTGTTCGGGTACGACCCGTTCGAGGACTGGAGCAAGCAGCTCAGCGGCGACTGGGACGCCTACATCCACTGCGCCGCAGCCTGGCGGATCATCGGCAATGCGCTACTCGATGTCGGGCGCAACCTCGTTACCACTGCAGGGGACGTACCAGACGTCTGGCGCGGCCGGGCTGCAGAAGCCGAGCAGGAGTTCCAGCTCAGGCTCGGGAATGCGGCCATGGCCTTGCACCCGATCTGCGACCAGTACGCCGAGCTCTACACCAAGGCTGCCGTGGCTGCCAAACACCTCTTCGATGTGGTCAGCGGCCTGATCGCGAAGCTCATCGACGTCCTGATCGTCATCAACCTCGCCTCAGCTGTCGGCACGGCGACGATCGAGACGGGGGTCGGGCCAGTCATCGGTTACGGCGTGGCTGCCTACTACGCCTGGCAGGCGTACGACCTCTACAACGAGATCTCGACCTTCTACGGCAACGCCGAGGCCACCTTCAAGGGCATCGCCGGAACCATTGGCATGATCCAGGCAAGCGCGGCCGTCTCCGCGCTTCCCGACCTCAAGCCCTATCAGCACCCCGGACAGCAGGGATAGGCCATGACCGACGAGATCCACCGCCAACCGCTGGCCCGCGCGGTCCTGACGACGCTCGCCAGGAGTCGCGGCGGCGACGACCCACTGGGCTCCCTGGCCCGCACCGTCCTCAACGGCGAGGCGGACCTGCGTACGGCGGCGGCGTTCTCCTGGCACGGCCGGGCGCTGGACGACGCCTTCACGGCTTCGCGGCGCGAGCGGGAGGCCCTCGGCCGGGAGGAGCGCGCCGAATGGGAGCGGCAAGCGCAGCAGCTTCGTGACGCGGGTGCGGCGCTGACCGTCGAGGTGGAACCTCTGGGCGGTGCCACCAGCGAGGACCGGGAGAAGCGGCGGTGAACGCCGGCATGCGATGGAGACTGGCCGTCCCGCTGATCGGCCTGAGCCTGCTGATGGTGGTCCCAGCCGTCTACGGCACTTGGGTGTTCTGGTCCGATTTTGGAAACACCTACCGGTCGCTCAGCGTGGTGATCTGCCTGGTCCTGCTGGCACAACTCGGCTTGGCGGTGTCGATCGGCGTACGGCCGACCCGGGATGTGCCTTGGCTGCGGATCGGGCTGATGATGGTTACGTTCCTGGTCGCCTGCGGTGTTGCGGCGTTGCGGCGGTCGGTCTGACAACAGTCGTACCGAAGCGGTCGTTGCTGTTGCCGATCAGACCCTTGGTGGAGCCTGGCTGAGGGGCACCGCGCCGTGGAGACCGCCGCGGCGCCCTGAATTCACCGCTCTGCTGACTGCCAAGGGCATCCCGGCCGATAATCGCTGGACGACGGGCGCCCCTCTACGGTGCTGCAGCAATCAGAGGAAGTGCCGCGCAGGAAGCGGGGACCTCCGGATGCCAGAGGTCGCGACCTTCAGGCCCGGACGGGCCACGAGCGTGCTCCGCGAGGCTGGGCAGGATTTCGAAGGGCTGCAGCCGCAGGTCGCGTTTGGCCGCGCCCGCCGTGGTTCCTGCAATCCTTAACTGTCGATGATAGTGCACGTGGTCATGCCGGTTGGGGATGGTTAGAGCCTTCTTTAGATCTAGCCTTTGCTCCTTCTCGAAACCTTTATGTAGGTTCCGCTATCTCTCCTTAGCTGGCCGCGACATCAACTGTGCCTGTATATGCTCAGCATTCTGCAGCAGCTCCATGAAGGCGATAGGATTATGTTTGGCCAGCCCGCGAAAAATTGTAACGGCGGTGGATGTCATCCGTAACGCCTCGTCGGTTGTTGCCGAATTGTTCAAATGGAAGACTGCGGCTACCAACAACGAGTGGGCTAGGTCGGCTTCGTAGGCGGTCGGGTCGGCGGCGGCTAGCCGCCGGAATACCTCGACTGCCTCCGTTGCGGCGGTTAGGGCTTCTTCCTGCCGGCCTAGCTCTGACAGGATGTTGCCGAGATTGTTGAGCGACCTGGCAAGGCTGTGTTCGTGGGCGGTCGGGTTAGCTGCGGCCAGTCGCCGGCGAATTTCGACTGCCTCCGTTGCGGCGATGAGGGCTTCGTCCTTCCGACCTAGGCCCGCTAACCTGTTGCCGAGATTGTTTAGCGACCTGGCGAGGTCTGGTTCGGCAGTGGCTGGGTCGGCCATGGCTAGCCGCCGGCGAATTTCGACTGCCTCCGTTGCGGCGGTTAGGGCTTCTTCCTGCTGGCCTAGCTCTGACAGGATGTTGCCGAGATTGTTGAGCGACCTGGCGAGGTCAGGTTTGTGGGCGGTCGGGTCGGCGGCGGCTAGCCGCCGGAATACCTCGACTGCCTCCGTTGCGGCGGTTAGGGCTTCTTCCTGCCGGCCTAGCTCTGACAAGATGCTGCCGAGACTGTTCAGTGACCTGGCAAGG
>NZ_JAVRFL010000035.1:0-84237 GCF_031845925.1 Micromonospora reichwaldensis
CGACAACACCCCACACAACCGACCCCACACACCCCCATCCAACAACCCCGGCAAATCCACCAAACCACCCCACCGCAACGGCACCTCCACACCCACCACCCGACCCAAACCCCACACCGCAGCACCCACCACGTCGGTCAGGGGCTCCGCGTCGTCAACGGAGACCGCCCCACGGGTGAGCCACCAGAGCCGCCCCTGGACCTCCGTGGTGGCCAGCGCCTGCGCCACCGCCAGCGCCTCGACCACGCCCGCTCCGGCCAGCGACAGCAGCGAGACCAGCCCGGCGACCGGCTGCCCGGCCTCCACCGCTCCGGCCAGTCGGCGCGCGACCTCGTCCCGGTCCAGCGCGTCCAGCACCACCGGCACCACCTCGGCGCCCCGCTCCGCCAGCCCGGCCAGCAACGGGTGGTCCTCCTGGCCGGGGACCATCAGCACCAGCCAGGAGCCGGTCAGGTTCCCGGTCCCGGTCACGTCCTGGCGTCGCCACACCACGCGGTAGCGCCAGGAATCCACAGTCGACCGCTGTTGTGCGGCCCGCCGCCACTGCGCGAGCTTCGGCAGGACCGCGCTGAACGGTTCGTCCGCGCCGACGCCCAGCTCGCCGCCGACCAGGTCGGGGTCGCCGGACTCCACGGCCGCCCAGAACCGCCCGTCGAGAGCCTCGCCGTGCGCGTCCCGGCGGGCTGCGGGCGCCGCCTCGGGCCAGTACCAGGCATGGTCGAAGGCGTACGTGGGCAGGTCGACCACGCGCGGCCGTGCGCCGGTCTGGCCGTGGTACGCCGCCCAGTCGACCGGCACACCCGCCACCCACAACTGCCCCAACGCCGCCGTCACCGCGGCGACCTCCGACTGCTCCCGCCGCGACGCCGGAACCCGCCGCACCCCCGCATCTCCGACGATCTCCGCCACCATCGCCGTCAACGTCGCATCCGGACCCACCTCCAGGAAGGTGTCCACCCCCAGCGCCCGCAACGCCACCACACCATCGGCGAACCGCACCGGCTGCCGCACGTGCCGCACCCAGTACTCCGGATCCACCAGCTCCAACGGGTCCGCCACGGCACCCGTCACGTTCGACACCACCGCGACGCGCGGCACCCGCCAGTCGAGCCCCGCCACCACCGACCGGAACTCGTCGAGCATCGGCTCCATCAGGCGGGAGTGGAACGCGTGACTGACCGCGAGCTCCTTGACCCGCCAACCCCGCTCACGGGCGGTCGCCACCACCGAGGCCACCTCGCCGGCAGCGCCCGAGACCACCACCGACGCGGGGCCGTTGACCGCCGCGACGTCCACCGCCGCACCCGACGCGCCGATCAGCTCGGCGACAGCCTCCTCCGACGCGCCGACGGCCGCCATCACGCCGCCGGCCGGCAACGCCTGCATCAACCGGCCCCGCGCCGCCACCAAGGTGCACGCGTCCGCCAGGGACAACATCCCCGACACGTACGCGGCGGTCACCTCACCGATCGAGTGACCCGCCAGGAAGTCCGCCCGCACACCCCACGACGACAACAACTTCCACAACGCCACCTCGACCGCGAACAGGCCCGCCTGCGCGAAGACGGTCTGGTCGAGCAGAGCCCCATCGGCGGTGCCCGGCTCGGCGAACACCACCTCGCGCAGCGCACGCGGCAGCAAGCCGTCGAACCGCGCGCACACCTCGTCGAAGGACACCGCGAAGACGGGGAACGCGTCATACAGCTCCCGGCCCATCCCGACGCGCTGCGAACCCTGGCCCGTGAACAGCACCGCCCGACGACCCGCCGACACCACACCCGAGACCCGGCCCTCGGCAACCGTCGCGAGGCCCGCCGCCAGCTCGTCAACGTCCGAGCCCCACACGACCGCCCGGTGCTCCAACGCCGCCCGGGTCGTCGCCAACGACCAGGAAACGTCCACCGGCGACAGGGACCGGTCCCGCACGAACGACGCCAACCGCGCCGCCTGACCCGCCAGGCCCCGCTCGGAGCGCCCCGACACCACCCACGGCACCGGCAGACCCACGGGCGCGGGAACCGGCAGCCCGTCCGCCGGTCCGCCCCGGTCGGCCTCGCCGCGCTGCTCCGCCCCCGAGGGGTGGACAGACTCCTCCGCTGCCACCGGCTCCGCAGCCGACGCGGCCGCAGGCCCCGGCAGCGGCGCGGCCTCCGCCGCCAACTCCGGCTGCTCGATGATCACGTGCGCGTTCGTGCCGGAGATGCCGAACGACGACACACCCGCCCGCCGGGGACGCTCCACCCCCGGCCACTCACGCGACTCCGTCACCAACTCCACCGCACCCGACGCCCAGTCCACATGCGACGACGGCGCATCCACGTGCAAAGTCGCCGGCACCATCCCGTGCCGCATCGCCAAGACCATCTTGATGATCCCGGCCACCCCCGCAGCCGCCTGCGTGTGACCGATGTTCGACTTCACCGAACCCAACAACAACGGCACATCCCGACCCTGCCCATACGTCGCCAACAACGCCTGAGCCTCAATCGGATCACCCAACGACGTACCCGTACCGTGCGCCTCCACCACATCCACATCAGCCGTCGACAGACCCGCACTCGCGAGGGCCTGCCGGATCACCCGCTGCTGCGACGGCCCGTTCGGCGCCGTCAACCCGTTCGACGCACCATCCTGATTCACCGCCGAACCGCGCACCACCGCCAGGACCCGGCGCCCGTCGCGCCGCGCGTCCGACAGCCGCTGCACCACGAGCACGCCGACGCCCTCGCCCCACGCGGTGCCGTCCGCCGACTCGGCGAAGGCCTTGCAGCGGCCGTCCGCCGACAGCCCGCCCTGGCGGGAGAACTCGATGAAGGCACCCGGGGTGGCCATCACAGTGACGCCGCCGGCCAGCGCCAGGTCGCACTCGCCCGACCGCAGCGCCTGCGCCGCCAGGTGCAACGCCACCAGCGACGACGAACACGCCGTGTCCACCGTCACCGCCGGCCCCTCGAACCCGAACGAGTACGCCACCCGACCCGACAACACGCTCGCGGAGGCGCCGGTCGCGCCGAATCCGGCGAGGGCCTCCCCGGCCTGGCGTACGACGGTCTCGTAGTCCTGCCCGTTCGTGCCGGCGAACACCCCGACCCGGTCGCCGCGCAGCGCGAGGGGCTCGATCCGGGCGTCCTCGAACGCCTCCCAGGCGACCTCCAGCAGCAGCCGCTGCTGCGGGTCCATGGCCAGGGCCTCGCGCGGCGAGATGCCGAAGAACTCCGCGTCGAAGCCACCCGCGTCGGCCAGGAAGGCCCCGCGCGAGACGCAGGAGTCGGTTCCGGCCAGGGACTCCAGGTCCCAGTGCCGGTTGGTCGGGAAGTCCGACATCGCGTCGGCACCGGCCGTCAGCAGGTCCCAGAGCCCCTCCGGGGACTCGGCTCCGGCCGGGAAACGGCAGCCCATGCCGACGATGACGATCGGGTCGTCGCCCACGACGGGGCCGGTGGCGGCGGGGACGGGCAGCGCCTGCCCGCCGAGCAGCTCGGCGTGGATGTGGCCGGCCAGGGCCGCCGAGTTCGGGTAGTCGAAGGCGAGCGTGGTCGGCAGCGCGAGGCCGGTCGCCGCGTCGAGCCGGTTGCGCAGCTCGACCGCCGCCAGCGAGGTGAAGCCGAGGTCCTGGAAGGCCCGGTCGGGCGCCACCCGCTCGGCGGACTCGTGGCCCAGGACGGCCGCGACCTCGGCACGCACGAGCTCGCCGAGGGCGCGCAGCTGCTCCGCACCGGACATTCCCGCCAGGCGGAGGCGCAGGTCGGCCGCCGGCACGGGGGCGTCGGCCGCCCCCGCCGCGCCGGCCTCGGCCAGCAGGTCGCGGACCAGCGGGTGCGGGCGCCGACCGCCGGCGGCGGCCACCCGGGCCCAGTCGATGTCGGCCACCACGAGGTACGTCTCGTCGCGGTCCAGCGCCCGGGTGAGGGCGCGTACGGCCGTCTCCGGTGCCATCGCGCCGAAGCCGGTGCGGCTCAGCCGCTGCTCGAACTCACCGGCGCTCACCCCGCCGTCGGCCCAGAGGCCCCAGGCGAGCGAGGTCGCCGGCAGCCCCTCCGCGCGACGCCGCTGCGCCAGCGCGTCGAGGAAGGCGTTGCCCGGTGCGTAGGTGGTCTGCCCGGCGGCGCCCATGAGGCCGGCGAGGGAGGAGAAGAGGACGAAGGCGGAGAGGTCGGTGCCCCGGGTCAGCTCGTCCAGGTTGCGCGCGGCGTCGACCTTCGCCCGCAGGGCGGTGGCCAGCTGGTCGACGCTCACGGCGTCGACGACGTTGTCGTCGAGGGCGGCGGCGGTGTGCACGACCGCGCTCAGCGGAAGCTCTGCGGGGATCGAGTCGAGCAGCGCCGCGAGCGCGGCCCGGTCGGCCACGTCGCAGGACGCGAGGGTGACCCGGGCGCCGAGCCCGGCGAGTTCCTCGGCGAGGGCGGTCGCGCCGGGCGCCTCACCACCCCGCCGGCTCACCAGCAGGAGGTGTTCGGCTCCCTCGGCGGCCAGCGTGCGGGCGACGTGTCCCCCGAGCGCCCCGGTGCCGCCGGTGATCAGCACCGTGCCGCGCGGCGTCCAGGACCGGCGCGTACCGGTGTCGCCGTACGTCGCGCGAACGAGCCGGCGGGCGTGGCCGCCGGTGCCGCGCAGGGCGACCTCGTCCTCCCGGCCGGTGCCGGCGATCAGCGTCCGGAGCATGCGCACGACGCCCTGGTCGGGCTGCTCGGGGACGTCGACGAGCCCGCCCCACCGGTGCGGGTGCTCGGCGCGCAGCACGCTGCCGAAGCCCCACGCCATGGCCTGCACGGGGTCGACGTGCCGGTCCCGGGACCCGACGGAGACCGCGCCGCGGGTGAGGATCCAGAGCCGGGCGGCGATCCCGGCGTCCCCGAGCGCCTGCGCGAGCGCGACCGTGCCGGCGAGGCCCGTCGGCACGGAGGCGGCCCCGGCGTACGGCCGGGTGTCGAGGGCCAGCAGGGAGAGTACGGGCAGCACGTCCCCGTCGCGGCCGGTCGACGCCTCGGCGAGGTCGTGGGCGAGCCGCTTGCGGTCGCACGCGGCGTCGACCTCGACGATCCGCCCGCCGGCGGCGCCGAGGGCGGCGGCCCAGTCCGTCACGGCCGCGTCGGCGTCGGCCGGTACGACGAGCAGGAAGTCGGTCGCCTCGGCGCGGGCGGCGTCGTCCGTGAGCGGCTGCCAGGCCACCCGGTAGCGCCAGGAGTCGAGGGCCGCTTCGGCGTCCCGGCGGCGTCGCCAGGTGGACAGCGCCGGCAGCACGTCCGCGAGGGGGGCGTCGGCGTCGACGGCCAGGCTCTCGGCGAGGGTGGTCAGGTCCTCCGCCTCGATCGCCCGCCAGAAGTCCTCGTCGGCGGCGGTACGCCGGGCGGCGGGGGGACGGTAGGACCGCGTCGCGGCATTGATCCAGTAACGTCGATGATCGAAGGCGTACGTGGGCAGGTCGACCACGCGCGGCCGGGCGCCGGTCTGGCCGTGGTACGCCGCCCAGTCGACCGGCACACCCGCCACCCACAACTGCCCCAACGCCGCCGTCACCGCGGCGACCTCCGACCGCTCCCGCCGCGACGCCGGAACCCGCCGCACCCCCGCATCCGCGACGATCTCCGCCACCATCGCCGTCAACGTCGCATCCGGACCCACCTCCAGGAAGGTGTCCACCCCCAGCGCCCGCAACGCCACCACACCGTCGGCGAAGCGCACCGGCTGCCGCACGTGCCGCACCCAGTAGCCGGGATCGGTGACCTCCCCGGCGCCCGCCACCGCACCGGTCACGTTCGACACGATCGGCACCCGCGGCGACCGCCAGTCCAGCCCCGCCACCACCGACGCGAACTCGCCCAGCATCGGCTCCATCAACCGCGAATGGAACGCGTGACTGACCGCGAGTTCCTTCGTCCGCCAACCCCGCTCACGGCAGGCCGCCACCACTGGAGCCACCTCGTCGCCGGCGCCGGAGACGACCACCGACGCGGGACCGTTGACCGCCGCGATGTCCACGGCCGCACCGCTCACGCTGATCAGCTCGGCGACAGCCTCCTCCGACGCGCCGACGGCCGCCATGACGCCGCCGGCGGGCAACGCCTGCATCAACCGACCCCGCGCCGCCACCAGCGTGCACGCGTCCGCCAGCGACAACATCCCCGACACGTACGCCGCAGTCACCTCACCGATCGAGTGACCCGCCAGATAGTCCGCCCGCACACCCCACGACGACAACAACTCCCACAACGCCACCTCGACCGCGAACAACCCCGCCTGCGCGAACACGGTCTGCTCCAACAGACCAGCAGTCTCCGAACCCGCCTCCGCGAACACCACCTCACGCAGCGCACGCGGCAGCAAGCCGTCGAACCGCGCGCACACCTCGTCGAACGACGCCGCAAAGACCGGGAACGCGTCATACAGCTCCCGGCCCATGCCCACGCGCTGCGAACCCTGACCCGTGAACAACACCGCCCGACGACCCGCCGACACCACACCCGATACCGCCGGCCCGCCCTCGGCGACAGCCGACAGACCGGCGACCAGCTCGTCCGCGTCGGAGCCCCACACCACCGCCCGGTGCTCCAACGCCGCCCGGGTCGTCGCCAACGACCACGACACATCCACCGGCGACACGGACCGGTCCCGCACGAACGACGCCAACCGCCCCGCCTGACCCGCCAGACCCCGCTCGGAGCGCCCCGACACCACCCACGGCACCGGCAACCCGACGGGGGCGGCAGACGCCGCGGCGGGCTCCGGCTCCGACTGTTCGATGATCACGTGCGCGTTCGTGCCGGAGATGCCGAACGACGACACGGCCGCCCTGCGCGCGCGGCCCACACCCGGCCACTCGCGCGCCTGGGTCACCAGCTCCACGGCGCCCGACGACCAGTCCACGTGCGACGAGGGCTCGTCCACGTGCAGCGTCGCCGGCACGGTCCCGTACCGCATGGCCATGATCATCTTGATGACGCCCGCCACCCCGGCGGCGGCCTGCGTGTGGCCGATGTTCGACTTCACCGACCCCAGCAGCAGCGCGTCCCGGTCGTCGCGGTCCTGCCCGTACGTGGCGAGCAGCGCCTGGGCCTCGATGGGGTCGCCCAGCGTCGTGCCCGTGCCGTGCGCCTCCACGACGTCGACGTCGGCGACGCCCAGCCGGGCGTTCGCGAGGGCCTGGCGGATCACCCGCTGCTGCGACGGGCCGTTCGGCGCCGTCAACCCGTTCGACGCACCATCCTGATTCACCGCCGTGCCCCGCACCACCGCCAGGACCCGGCGCCCGTCGCGCCGCGCGTCCGACAGCCGCTGCACCAGCAGCACGCCGACGCCCTCGGACCAACCCGTGCCGTCCGCGGCGTCCGAGAACGACTTGCACCGGCCGTCGGGGGCCATGCCCCGCTGCCGGGAGAAGTCGATGAACGTCTCGGGCGTCGCCATCACCGTGACGCCGCCGGCCAGCGCGAGGTCACACTCGCCCGACCGCAGCGCCTGCACCGCCAGGTGCAACGCCACCAGCGACGACGAACACGCCGTGTCCACCGTCACCGCCGGGCCCTCGAAACCGAACGAGTACGCCACCCGGCCCGACAACACGCTGCTGGCGGTGCCGACGCCGAGGTAGCCGTCGAGGGCCTCCGGAACGTCGGCCAGCCCGGCGGCGTGGTTGTGGTACATCATGCCGGCGAACACGCCGACGGGGCGGCCCCGCAGCGCGAGCGGGTCGATCCGGGCGTCCTCGATGGCCTCCCACGCGGTCTCCAGGAGCAGCCGCTGCTGCGGGTCCATGGCGAGCGCCTCGTGCGGCGAGATCTTGAACAGGGTGGCGTCGAAGTCGCCGGCGTCGGCCAGGAAGCCGCCCTCGCGGGCGTAGCTGCTGCCCCGGCGCGCGCCGGACGGGTCGTACAGGTCGTCGACGTCCCAGCCCCGGTCGGCGGGGAAGCCGGTGATGCCGTCCCCACCGGCCACGAGGAGGTCCCACAGCTGCTCCGGCGAGCGTACGCCGCCCGGGTAGCGGCAGCTCATGCCGACGATCGCGATCGGCTCGTCGAGCGCCGCGACGGCGGCGACCGGGGCCGGCGGCGCACCGGCGGCGGTCCCGGTCTCGGCGTCCAGGTGCTCGGCCAGGGCGAGCGGGGTCGGGTGGTCGAATACCAGGGTCGCCGGCAGGCGCAGGCCGGTCACCACGCCCAGCCGGTTGCGCAGCTCGACGGCGGTCAGCGAGTCGAAGCCCAGCTCGGTGAACGGGCGTCCGGCCTCGACGGCGGCGGCGTCGGCGTACCCCAGCACCGCCGCGACCTGGTCGAGGACGAGCCGCAGCAGGGCCGCGGCGCGCTCCTCGCGGTCGAGCCCGGCCAGCCGTTCGGCCAGGGCGGCGGTCTCCGCCGGGCCCGACCGGGCGGCCCGACGCCGGGGCGCGCGGACCAGGCCGCGCAGGACCGACGGCAGGGTGCCCGCCTCGGCCTGGGCGCGCAGCGCCGGGCCGTCCAGCGCCATCGGCACCGTCGTGGGCAGGCCGGTCAGCAGAGCGGCGTCGAGGAGCGCGAGGCCGTCCGCCTCGGGAAGCGGCCGTACGCCGGCGCGGGCCAGCCGGTCGGTGTCGGCGCGGTCGAGGCCGGCGGTCATGCCGCCGCCCGACTCGACCCACGGTCCCCAGGCCAGGGAGTGTGCGGGGAGGCCCGCGGCCCGCCGCCGGTGCGCGAGCGCGTCCAGGAAGGCGTTGGCCGCCGCGTAGTTGGCCTGACCGGGGCTGCCGGTCACGCCCGCCGCCGACGAGTAGGTGACGAAGAGCGCGAGGCCATGGGCGGCGGTCAGCTCGTGCAGGTGCGCGGCGGCGTCCACCTTCGGCCGGAGCACCTCGTCGAGGGACCCGGCGGTGAGCGAGGTCAGGGTGCGGTCGGCCAGCACGCCGGCGGTGTGCACCACACCGGTCAGCGGGTGTGCCGGGTCGATCCGGTCGAGCAGCGCGGCGAGGGCGTCGGGGTCGGCGGCGTCGCACGCCTCGACCGTCGCGGTGGCGCCCAGGTCGGCGAGGTCGGCGAGCAGGTCGGCGGCGCCGGCCGCGGTGGGCCCGCGCCGGTTGGTCAGCACCAGGTGGCGGACCCCGTGCCGGGTGACCAGGTGGCGGGCGACGAGCGCGCCCAGGGCACCGGTGCCGCCGGTGACCAGCACCGTGCCGTCCGGGTCCAGCGCCGGCGCCGGGGCGTCGGGTTCCGGGGCGGCGACGAGCCGGGGCACCCGGACCACGCCGTCGCGTACCGCCGCCTGCGGCTCGTCGGCCGACAGCAGGCCGGCGAGGGCGGACGCGGAGCTCTCCTCGTCGTCGAGGTCGACGACCAGGAACCGGCCGGGGTGCTCGGCCTGGGCGGACCGGAGCAGGCCCCACACGGCGGCGCCGGCCAGGTCGGCGACGTCCGCGTCGTCGTCCACGGCGACGGCGCCGCTGGTGAGGACCACCAGCCGGGACCCGCCGGTGTGGCGCTCGGCGGCGAGCCAGCCCTGGAGCACGGCGAGGACCTCGGCGAGCAGGTCGTGGACCGGGCCGGGGCCGGTCGCGGCGGCGCCGGCCACCGGGTACAGCACGACGTCGGGCACCCCCGCGTCGCAGAGCGCGTCGAGGTCGACGTGCCGGTCGGCGGTCACGCCGGACGGCAGCGGCGCGGGGCGGTCGCCGAGCACCGCCCAGGTCGTGCCGTCGGGCGCGCCCACGCCGCCAGCGTGCCGGGGCCAGTCGAGGCGGAACAGCGAGCGACGCCACGGGGACCCGCCGGAGGTGAGTTCCCCGGCCGGCAGGGGCCGCAGCACCAGGGAGCCGACCCGGGCGACGGGTTCGCCGGTGGCGTCCGCGACCAGCATGGCCACCGTGTCCGCGCCGGTGGGCGTCAGCCGCACCCGCAGCGTGTCCGCGCCGTGGGCGGAGAGCGTCACGTCCGACCAGGCGAACGGCAACCGGGCCTCGCCGGGGTCGACGATGCCGAGCCCGACCGCCTGCACGGCGGCGTCGAGCAGGGCCGGGTGCAGCCCGTACGCGCCGGCCCCGTCGGCCGCCGGCTCGGGCAACGCCACCTCGGCGTACACGTCGGTGCCGACCCGCCAGGCGGCGCGCAGCCCCTGGAAGGCGGGGCCGTACGCGAACCCGGCCCGCGCCGCCCGCCCGGTCAGCTCCGACACGTCGAGGGCGGTGGCGCCGGTCGGCGGCCAGTCCGCCAGCGTGGCGCCGCCGTCCCCGGGCGCCGGGGCGAGCAGGCCGGTGGCGTGCCGGACCCACAGGTCGTCGGTGCCGGAGCGGCGGGCGTGGACCGTCACCTGCCACGCCTCGCCGCCGGTGCGCTCGGCGGCGACCTGCACGTCGACGCCGCCGGTCTCCGGCAGCACCAGCGGCGCCTGGAGGGTCAGCTCGGCGAGCTGGTCGGCGCCGACCTCCGCGCCGGCGCGCAACGCCAGTTCCACGAATCCGGTTCCGGGGAAGAGCACCACGTCGCGTACGGCGTGCTCGGCCAGCCAGGGCTGGCTCTCCACCGACAGCCGGCCGGTGAGCGTCACCTCGTCGCCGTCGGCCGAGCGGAACACCGCGCCGAGCAGCGGGTGGCCGGTCGGGGTCAGTCCGGCGGCGGTCACGTCGGCGGCCTGCGGCAGGGGCAGCAGCCAGTAGCGTTCGCGCTGGAACGCGTACGTGGGCAGGTCGACCGGCGCGGGCGGGCCGTCGAACAGGGCCGCCCAGTCCACCGGCACGCCCCGGGCCCACACGGTGGCCGCGGCGGCCAGCGCCGTCGCCGCCTCGTCGTGGTCGGCGCGCAGCATCGGGGCGCACACCGAATGGTCCGCGCCGACGATCTCCTGGGTCAGCGCGGAGAGCACCCCGCCCGGCCCCACCTCGACGTACGCGCCGACGCCCAACTCACGCAGGGTGGCCACGGCCGCCTCGAAGCGGACGGTGTCGCGGACGTTGCGCAGCCAGTACGCCGGGGAGCGCACCTCGTCGGGGTCGAGCACCGCGCCCGTCACGGTGGAGACCACGGGGATCCGGGGCACGGCGAAGGTCAACTGCCCGAGCACGTCGCCGAACGCGTCGAGCATCGGGTCCATCCGCGCGGAGTGGAACGCGTGGCTGACCCGCAGCCGCTTCGTGCTGCGGCCGAGGGCCGCGAAGTGTGCGGCGACCGCCAGCACGGCGTCCTCGTCGCCGGAGACGACGACGGACTCCGGGCCGTTGACGGCGGCCAGCCCGGCGCCGGCCGCCCCGCCGACGGTGTCCAGGTGCTGGCGTACCTCCGCCTCGGTGGCGCGGATCGACACCATCGCCCCGCCGGTGGGCAGGGCCTGCATCAGGGTGCCCCGGGCGGCGACCAGCCGGGCGGCGTCGGGCAGCGACAGCACGCCGGCGACGTGCGCGGCGGCCACCTCGCCGACCGAGTGGCCAGCCACGAAGTCCGGCACGACGCCCCAGGACTCGACGAGCCGGTAGGCCGCCACCTCGACGGCGAACAGCGCCGCCTGGGCGTAGCCGGTGCGGTCGAGCACCTCTGCGGGACCGTCGAGCACGGCGCGCAGCGGCCGGTCGAGGTGCCTGTCCAGCTCGGCGCAGGCGGCGTCGAAGGCCGCGGCGAAGACCGGGAACGCCGCGTACAACTGGCGGCCCATGCCGACGCGCTGGGCGCCCTGCCCGGTGCAGAGCACGGCGACGCGGGTGGGGCTGGCGACCCCGCGCCGCACGGACGCCGCCGGGACGCCGTCGGCGAGCGCGCCGAGCCCGGCGACCAGCTCGTCCCGGTCGGCCCCGAGCACCACCGCCCGGTGTTCGAGGACGGACCGGCCGGTGGCCAGGGCCCGGCCCACGGCGGCCGGCGCGGCGTCGGGGTGCTCGGCGAGCCAGGAGCGCAGCCGGTCGGCCTGGGCGCCGAGCGCGGCGGCGCTGCGCGCGGAGACGACCCACGGCAGCGGGTCGGGCCCGGCGACGGCGTCGGTGCCGGCGGCCGGCTGCGGCGCGGTCGGGGCGGCCTCGACGATGACGTGGGCGTTGGTGCCGCTGACGCCGAACGAGGAGACGCCGGCCCGCAGGGGCCGGGAGCCGCGCGGCCACGGGCGCGGCTCGCGGAGCAGGCTCACCGCGCCGGCCGACCAGTCGACGTGCGGGGACGGCTCGTCGACGTGCAGGGTCCGCGGCAGGACGCCGTGGCGCATCGCCATGACCATCTTGATCACGCCGGCGACGCCGGCCGCGGCCTGGGTGTGCCCGAGGTTGGACTTGATCGAGCCGAGCCAGAGAGGCTGGTCCTCGGCCCGGTCCCGGCCGTACGTGGCGAGCAGCGCCTGCGCCTCGATGGGGTCGCCGAGGCGGGTGCCGGTGCCGTGGGCCTCCACCGCGTCCACGTCGGCCGGGGAGAGCCGGGCGTTCGCGAGGGCCTGGCGGATCACCCGCTGCTGCGACGGGCCGTGCGGCGCGGTGAGGCCGTTGGAGGCGCCGTCCTGGTTGACGGCCGTGCCACGTACGACGGCGAGCACCGGGTGGCCGTTGCGCTGGGCGTCGGAGAGGCGCTCCAGCAGCAGCAGGCCGGCGCCCTCGCTCCAGCCGGTGCCGTCGGCGGCGGCGGCGAAGGACTTGCAGCGCCCGTCCGGGGACAGGCCGCGCTGGCGGCTGAAGCCGACGAACGTGTCGGGGCTGGACATGACGGTGACGCCGCCGGCCAGCGCGAGCGTGCACTCGCCGGAGCGCAGGGCCTGCACGGCGAGGTGCATCGCCACCAGCGAGGACGAGCAGGCGGTGTCGACGGTCACCGCCGGGCCCTCGAACCCGAAGGTGTACGCGATGCGGCCGGAGACGACGCTGCCGTGGTTGCCGGTGCCGACGAACGCCTCGACCTCCTCCGGCACGCCGTTGAGGCGGGAGACGTAGTCGTGGTACATGACGCCGGTGAAGACGCCGGTGCGGCTGCCCTTGAGCGAGTCGGCGGCGATGCCGGCCCGCTCGACCGCCTCCCAGGCGACCTCGAGCAGCAGCCGCTGCTGCGGGTCCATGGCCAGCGCCTCGCGCGGCGAGATGCCGAAGAACCCGCCGTCGAACTCGCCGGCGTCGTGCAGGAAGCCACCCTCGCGGGTGTACGACTTGCCGTGCGCGTCCGGGTCCGGGTCGTAGAGGTTCTCCACGTCCCAGCCCCGGTCCGCCGGGAACGGCGTGACGGCGTCGACGCCGGACTCGACCAGCCGCCACAGGGCCTCGGGGGTCCGCACCCCGCCCGGGTAGCGGCAGCCCATCCCCACGATCGCGATCGGCTCGTGGTTCTGCTCGTCGACGGCCCTCAGGCGTTCGCTGGTCTCGTGCAGGTCAGCGGTGACGCGCTTGAGGTACTCGCGGAGCTTGGCTTCGTTCGCCATCGGGTTGATCACCTGTCGCTAAGGGGCAAGCGGCGGACTCGTGGTCAGGATCGGCCGAACTTCTGGTCGATGAAGTCGAACAGCTCGTCGTCCGAGGCCTCGTCGAGGGCCTGGCTGACGTCGGCCGGCCGATCGGTGGCGTCGCTCCACCTGGTGACCAGCGCCCGGAGGCGGACCGCCACGGCGGTCCGCGTCTCGTCGTCGCCGGCCAGTCGTTCCAGCTCCTCCGGACCGGTCGCGGCGAACGCGGCCTCCAGCCGGTCCAGCTCGGCCAGCAGCCCCGCCTCGGGCGCCGGCGGGGCGGCGTCGATCAGCAGGAAGTCGGCGAGGGCGGCGGGCGTGGGGCAGTCGAAGATCAGGCTCGCCGGCAGCCGGATCCCGGTGAGGGCGGTCAGCCGGTTGCGCAGCTCCACCGCCGTCAGCGAGTCGAAGCCGAGGCCGGTGAACGTCTGCCCGGAGGGCACGACGGTGGCCGGCGGATAGCCGAGCACCTCGATGACCTGCGCCTTGACCAGGTCCTCCACCAGCCGGCCGCGCTCCGCCTCGGGCGTGCCGGCCAGGCGCTGCGCGAAGGACGGTCCGCCGCCGTCACCGCCGGCGACGACGCGCCGCCGGGCCCGGACCAGGCCGCGCAGCGGCGCCGGGAGCTGGCCGGCGTCGGCCTGGCGGCTCAGCGCGGCGGGGTCGAGCAGCGCCGGCACCAGGTGTGGGCGGCCGCCGCGCAGGCTGGCGTCGAAGAGGCGCAGCGCCTGGTCGGTGTCGAGCGGGCTGAGGCCGTTGCGGCTCATCCGCTGCCGCTGGGCGGCGTCGAGGGCGCCGGTCATCCCGCTGTCGGCGGCCCAGAGGCCCCAGGCCAGGGAGGTGGCGGCGAGGCCCGCGGCGCGCCGGTGCTGGGCGAGGCCGTCCAGGAACGCGTTCGCGGCGGCGTAGTTGCCCTGCCCCGGGCCGCCGAGGACGCCGGCGACCGACGAGAAGAGGACGAACATCGCCAGGTTCCGCCCCCGGGTCAGCTCGTGCAGGTGCCAGGCGGCGTCGGCCTTGGCGGAGAGCACGGCGGACATCCGCCCGGGGGTCAGCGCCGAGATCACCGCGTCGTCGAGGACGCCGGCGGCGTGGACGACGCCGGTGAGCGGGTGCTCGGCGGGGACGCCGGCCAGCAGTGCGGCGAGGGAGTCCCGGTCCGCCACGTCGCCGGCCGCCAACCGGACCTGCGCGCCCAGCGCGGTCAGCTCGGTCAGCAGCTCCGTCGCGCCGGGGGCGTCCGATCCGCGCCGGCTGACGAGCAGCAGCCGGCGCACCTTGTGCGTGCTGACCAGGTGCCGGGCCAGCAGGCCGCCGAGGGCGCCGGTGGCCCCGGTGACCAGGACCGTCCCGTCGGGGTCGAGGTCGGCGCCCAGCGCCGGGTCGAGGACGGCGGGCGTGAGCCGGGGTGCCAGCACCCGCTCGTCCCGGACCGCCAGTTGGGGTTCGCCGGTGGCGACCGCGCGGGCCACCAGGTCCACCGTGCCGGGCTCCGGTCGCCGCGCCTCGTCGAGGTCCACCAGCACGAAGCGGCCGGGGTGTTCCGCCTGGGCCGAGCGCAGCAGGCCCCAGACCGCCGCGCCGGGCAGGTCGGTCGTGCGGCCGGTGTCGCCGGCGGGGACGGCCCCCCGGGTCAGCACGACCAGTTGCCGCTCCGCCAGCCGGTCGTCGGCGAGCCAGCCCTGCACGGCGGTCAGCACGGCGGCGAGCCGGGTCCGGGTGGCGGCGGGGACCGGGGCGCGCTCGTCGTCGGCGTACGCGGCGAGCAGCACCAGTTCCGTGTCGAGCAGGCCGACGTCGACCGCGTCGGCCAGCTCGGCGAGCCCGTACCGGGCGAGTGCCGCCAGGTCGGACGGGGCGTCGCCGAGGAGCACCGCGCCAGCGGTCGTCGGGGAGCCCGCCGGGACGCTCTGCCAGGCGACGTCGTACAGCGAGTCGACGCCCGCGTCGGCGCCGCGTACCTGCTCGGCGGTCACGGCGCGGGAGACCAGGGAGCCGATCCGGGCGACGGGGGCGCCGGCCGGGTCGGCCAGGGTCAGGGTGACCCCGCCGCCGCTGCGCCGGGCGCGTACCCGCAGCGCGGTCGCGCCGACCGCCGAGAGGGTGACGCCGGTCCAGGCGAAGGGCAGGCGTACGCCCGACGCCTCCTGGTCGGAGTCGAGCAGGCCGACGACGTGCAGGGCCGCGTCCAGCAGGGCGGGGTGGATGCCGAAGCCGGTGACCTCGGTGCCGTCGGGCACCGCCACCTCGGCGCACACCTCGTCGTCGGTACGCCAGACGGCGCGCAGGCCACGGAAGAGCGGGCCGTACTCGACGCCCAGGCGGGACAGCTCGGTGTAGACATCGTCGACCGCGACGGCGGTGCCGGACGTGGGCGGCCAGGGCGCCGGCTCGGCCCCGTCGGGCTGCGGTGCGGCGGGTGCGAGGACGCCCGCCGCGTGCCGGTCCCACTCCCCGTCCGGGTCGGCGGCGGCCCGCGAGTGGATGGTGACCGGCCGGCGTCCCTCCTCGTCCGCCGTGCCCAGCTTCACCTGCACCGACCGGGCGTCCTGCCCGGTGAGCGCCAGCGGCGCCTCCAGGGTCAGTTCGTCGAGGGTGTCGCAGCCGACCTGCGCGCCCGCGTGCAGGACCATCTCGACCAGGGCGGCGCCGGGCACCACGACCGAGTCCCAGACGACGTGCTCGGCGAGCCACGGGTGGGTACGCGCGGAGAGTTCGGTGCCGAAGAGCCGTACGTCGTCGTCGGCCACGCGTACGGCGGCGCCGAGCAGCGCGTGGTCGACGGGGCGGACGCCGAGCCCGGGCGCGCCCGCGCCACCGGCGGTGGTGTTGAGCCAGTAGCGCTGGTGGTCGAAGGCGTACGTGGGCAGGGCGACCGTGCGGGGCCGGGCCCCGGCAGCGGTGAGGTATCCGGTCCAGTCGACGTGGCCGCCGGTGACGTACCGCTCGGCGAGGGCGGTGCGCAGCGTGTCGGGCTCGGGGTGGCCGGCTCGCAGCGTGGCGGTGAACCGGACGTCGCCGGTCGCCTCGACGCAGTCCTGGGCCATCGCGGTGAGCACCGCGTCGGGGCCGACCTCCAGGAAGTGCGTCACGTCCTGCTCGTGCAGGGTCCGCACGGCGTCGGCGAAGCGCACCGGCTGCCGCACGTGCCGCACCCAGTAGCCGGGATCGGTGATCTCCCCGGCGCCCGCCACCGCACCGGTCACGTTCGACACGATCGGCACCCGCGGCGACCGCCAGTCCAGCCCCGCCACCACCGACGCGAACTCGTCCAGCATCGGCTCCATCAACCGCGAATGGAACGCGTGACTGACGGCGAGATCCTTCGTCCGCCAACCCCGCTCACGGGCGGCCGCCACCACCGAGGCCACCTCGCCGGCAGCGCCCGACACCACCACCGACGCCGGACCGTTGACCGCCGCGACGTCCACCGCCGCACCCGACGCGCCGATCAGCTCGGCGACAGCCTCCTCCGACGCGCCGACGGCCGCCATGACGCCGCCGGCGGGCAACGCCTGCATCAACCTGCCCCGCGCCGCCACCAGCGCGCACGCGTCCGCCAGCGACAACATCCCCGACACGTACGCCGCCGTCACCTCACCGATCGAGTGACCCGCCAGATAGTCCGCCCGCACACCCCACGACGACAACAACTCCCACAACGCCACCTCGACCGCGAACAGGCCCGCCTGCGCGAACACCGTCTGGTCCAGCAACGCGGCCTCGGCCGAACCCGGCTCGGCGAACACCACCTCACGCAGCGCACGCGGCAGCCGCGGATCGATCTCCGCGCACACCGCGTCGAACGACGCCGCGAAGACCGGGAACGCGTCGCACAGTTCGCGGCCCATGCCCACGCGCTGCGAACCCTGACCCGTGAACAACACCGCCCGGCGACCCGCCGACACCACACCCGATACCGCCGGCCCGCCCTCGGCGACAGCCGACAGGCCGGCGACCAGCGCGTCAACGTCCGAGCCCCACACCACCGCACGGTGCTCCAACGCCGCGCGGGTCGTCGCCAACGACCACGACACATCCGCCGGCGACAGGCCACGATCGCGCACGAACGACGCCAACCGCGCCGCCTGACCCGCCAGGCCCCGCTCGGAGCGCCCCGACACCACCCACGGCACCGGCAACCCCGGGGGGCCCGCCGTCGGTTCCGCCTCGGTCTCGGGATCGGTCTCGGGTTCCGGCTGTTCCAGGATCACGTGCGCGTTCGTGCCGGAGATGCCGAACGACGACACGCCCGCGCGCCGGGGACGCTCCACCGCCGGCCACTCACGCGTCCGCGTCACCAGCTCCACGGCACCGGACGCCCAGTCCACGTGCGACGACGGCGCGTCCACGTGCAGCGTCGCCGGCACCACACCCGTCCGCATCGCCGAGATCATCTTGATGATCCCGGCCACCCCGGCAGCCGCCTGCGTGTGACCGATGTTCGACTTCACCGACCCCAGCAACAACGGCGCATCCCGGCCCTGCCCGTACGTCGCCAGCAGAGCCTGCGCCTCGATGGGGTCGCCCAGCGTCGTGCCGGTGCCGTGCGCCTCCACCACGTCCACGTCGGCCGTGGACAGACCCGCACTCGCGAGGGCCTGCCGGATCACCCGCTGCTGGGAGGGGCCGTTCGGCGCCGTCAACCCGTTCGACGCGCCGTCCTGGTTCACGGCCGTGCCGCGTACCACCGCCAGGATCTGGCGGCCGTCGCGTTGCGCGTCCGCCAGGCGCTGCACCAGCAGCATTCCGACGCCCTCGGCGAGCGCCGTGCCGTCCGCCGCGTCGGCGAACGCCCGGCACCGGGCCACCGGGGAGAGGTTGCCCTGCCGGGTGAAGTCGACGAACACCGCCGGGGTGGGCATCACCGTCACGCCGCCGGCCAGGGCGAGGTCGCACTCGCCCGACCGCAGCGCCTGCACCGCCAGGTGCAACGCCACCAGCGACGACGAACACGCCGTGTCCACCGTCACCGCCGGCCCCTCGAAACCGAACGAGTACGCCACCCGACCCGAGGCGATGCTGCCCGCGTTGCCGAGACCCAGGTAGTCCTCGACGCCCGCCGGCGGGGTCTCCGGCGGGTGGGCGTACCCGCTGTGGGTCATGCCGGCGAACACCCCGACGCGGGCGCCCCTCAGGCTGGTGGGGTCGATGCCCGCCGACTCGACGGCCTCCCACGAGGTCTCCAGCAGCAGCCGCTGCTGCGGGTCCATGGCGAGGGCCTCGCGCGGCGAGACGCCGAACAGCCGGGGGTCGAACTCGGCGGCGTCGGGCACGAAGCCGCCCTCGCGTACCGAGGAGGTGCCCGGCCGGGAGCGCTCGGGGTCGTAGAGCGCGTCCAGGTCCCAGCCACGGTCGGTGGGGAAGGAGGCGATGGCGTCGCCGCCGGCCGCGACGAGGTCCCACAGCTCCTCGGCCGTGCGTACGCCGCCCGGGAACCGGCAGCCGGTGCCGACGATCGCGATGGGCTGCTGCGCATCGGCCTCGACGTCACGGAGCCGTTGCCGGGTCCGCCGCAGGTCGGCGGTGACTCTCTTCAGGTACTCCCGGAGCTTGTCTTCGGTGTCCATCAACCCAGCCCATCGCGATTCACGGCGGAGACTCGACGTAAGCGACGGTACGAATGCGCAGAAGTCTCAGGCGACACCTGTATCTGTCGTTCGGCTCGCTCGGCCGAGAGCCACGCAGATCCCCATCTGCGGGGAGAAGTTATTGGGTGTGCGCGAGCGCGGACAACCCCTAACCAGGCAACGGGCCAGCTAGGGGTGTCCGGTCCCCACCCGCCGCACTAGCGTCGCCTCGACCGGGTCCGTGCAGATCCGGTCGGGAAACGCAGCCGCTGGAAGGACCGCCAAGGATGACCACGCCAAATACCGACAACGGCTTGTGGGTGCGACGCTTCCACCCGGCTCCGGGTGGCGCCAGGCGGTTGGTGTGCCTGCCCCACGCCGGCGGGTCGGCCAGCTTCTACTTCCCCGTCTCCCGCAGCCTCTCCCCCGCCGTCGAGGTGCTGTCGATCCAGTACCCGGGCCGGCAGGACCGCCGCCACGAGAAGTGCATCGGTGACATCCACCAGCTCGCGCGGGAGGTCTTCACCGTGCTGCGGCCGTGGCTGGACGAGCCGGTGGCCATCTTCGGGCACAGCATGGGGGCCAGCGTCGGCTTCGAACTCGCCCGGCTGATCGAGCAGGACGGCGGTACGGCGGCGCACCTGTTCGCGTCCGGACGCCGCGCGCCGTCGCAGGCGCGACACGAGACGGTGCACCTGCTCGACGACGAGGGCCTGCTGGCCGACGTCCGGAAGCTCAGCGGCACCAACTCCGCCGTCCTCGGGGACCCGGAGATGCTGCGGGCCGCGCTGCCGGCGATCCGCAGCGACTACCGGGCGGCGGAGACCTACACCTACCGGCCGGGTCCGCCGCTGAGCTGCCCGATCACCGTCTTCACCGGCGACGACGACCCGAAGACGACGGTCGAGGAGGCCCGGGCCTGGTCGACCCACACCACCGGGCCGTTCGACCTGAAGGTCTACCCGGGCGGGCACTTCTTCCTGGCCGAGCACCAGCCGGCGGTCCTGCGGGCCATCTCGACGGCCCTGACCGCGGCGCCCGCCGTCTGATCCCACGGACGAGGGGCCCGTCCACCGGTGTCACGACCGGTCGGCGGGCCCCTCGTCCGTGCCGGGCGTCACCGCTTGTGGCCGACCGCGATCACGTAGTCGAGCTGCGCCATCTCGCGCTTCATGAGGTCCTGGTTCTTCCAGTGCGCGGCCATGCTCTTGCGTACGGCGGGCTTGACGACGGCGCGGAACTCGGGGTCGTTGGTCCGTCCCGCCATGTACGCCCGCCAGCCCTCCCAGGTGCGCTCCTTGATCGAGTGCACCTCCGGGTTGGCGAAGCCGGCCTCGACCAGCTCCTGCCGGTACGTGTCCCGGTCGTGCCAGTTCTCCTTCGGGATGCTGAACTTGACGAAGCTCAGCGGGCCGGACTGGATGGCCGCGCGGACGACGTCCCCGCTGACCGGGATGATGTCGGCCGTGGCCAGCACGCCACCCGGGCGCAGCACCCGCAGCGCCTCGGCGAAGAACGCGCTGCGCGGGTAGAAGTGGAAGGCCGACTCCAGGGCGACGACCCGGTCGAAGGTGTTGTCCTCGAAGGGCAGTTCGGTGGCGCTGCCCAGCCGGAAGTCGGTGCGGTCCGCGAGGCCCTCCTCCTGCGCCCGGCGCTGCGCCGCCTCGACGTGGTGCGGGGTGATGTTGAGCCCGTACACCTTGGCGACCCGGCGCTCGCGCAGCCACTTGAAGTCCTGGTCGGCGTAGCCGAAGCCCACGTCGAGGACGGTGTCGTCCGGCTTGAGCCCGGCGGCGTCGGCCAGCTTGTCGGCCAGCGCCTCGGCGGCCGTGTCGAGGTCGGTGACGCCGTCCTCCCAGTAGCCCACGTTCATGTAGTGCGTGCGGCGGGCCGCGAACTCGACGTCGGGCGACTGGATCTCGTAGAAGCGCCGGACCCGGGTGATGGGGTCGGCGGTGAAGACCGTGCGGATCGCCCGGCCGGCGATCTTCAGGTTCTCGAACATGTGGGTTCCTTCCGGTGGATGGATGCCGATCAGCCGCGCCGGACCTGCTGACGCAGGTCCTCGACGAGCGCGGGCACACCGGCCGGGTCGGCTGCCGTGCCGAAGACGTAGAAGTCGGGCCGGACGAGCACCGCGACGGCGTCGTACCGCTTGAGGTGGGACAGGTACACGTCGTCGAGGTCGAAGGCGGTCGGCGCGGCGCCGGGCCCGGGGGCGGGCGCGCCGGCGGGGACGACCCGGACGACCCGGGCGTCGAGCGAGTCCAGGAAGGACCGGGCGTCCGCGTCGAGCAGGTCGTCGGGGTCCTCGGCGCAGACCAGGACGAAGCCGGTGCCGACGACCTCGTCGAAGAGCCCGGCGCGGCCGTCGACCTCGACGCGCCCCTGCGGCATCGGCACGCCCGCGCCGGCCGCCGGGGCCTCGGCCGTACGGGCGTGCAGGACCCCGCCGACCAGGGGTTCCAGCAGGGAACGGGTACGCGGCCGGGAGGTGCGCCGACGCAGTTCGGCGAGCATGACGGCGTCCCGGCCGGCGGCGGCGGTGCGGTCGGTCTCGCAGATCACCGTGCCCGAGTCCATGGACATCCGGATGGCGTGCTGCACGTGCGCGCAGCGCTCCTCCTGGTAGGTGTCCAGCAGCGCCTCGTCGGCCAGGCCGCGGTGCACCAGGTCCAGCTTCCAGGCGAGGTTGAGGGCGTCGCGGAAACCCGAGCTCATGCCCTGCCCCATGAACGGCGGCATCACGTGCGCCGCGTCGCCGGCGATCAGGATCCGGCCGGAGCGCCAGCGGTCGGCCGAGCACGCCTGGGTGGTGTAGACGCCGTACCGCTCCAGGGTCGCGTTGTCGGGCGTGATGTCGAAGAGACCGAGCAGCCGCCACACGCTCTCGACGGTCTCGAACTCCTCCCGGCTCTCCCCCGGCACCCGCATGAACTCCCACCGCCGGTGCCCCGGGCCGGCCGACACGGCCGTGCGGGGGCGCGCCGGGTCGCAGACCTGGAGGTTGTTCGGCTTGAACTCGCGGGCCTCGTGCGGCACGACGTCGCAGACCAGCCAGTCGTACGTGAAGCCGAGGTCGGTGACGCCGCTGCCCAGGTGTTCCCGGACGAAGCTGTTGGCGCCGTCGCAGCCGACGACCCAGCGGGCCGCGTGGACCTCCTCGCCCTCCGGGCCGGCGATGGTGACCTCGACCCGGTCGTCGTGCTCGACCAGGCCGGTCACCTGGTACGGGCGCAGCACCGTCACGCCCGGCAGCTCCGCTCCCCGCTCGGCGAGCAGCGCCTCCAGCCCGGGCTGGTAGAAGGAGACCGAGTCGGGCCACCCCATCGGGCCGTCGCCGGTCACCTTGACGTGCAGCAGGGTCCGGCCGAAGCCGTTCTTGAAGGTGTACTCGCCCGACGACTCCACCACCGGTCCGAGCCGGTCGGCGACCCCGGCGGCGGCCAGGATGCGGCTCGCCTCCCCGTCGTACGAGACCGCACGCGGGAAGTTGTACGGGGTGGCCCAGCGCTCGACCGCCGTGACGGTGAGCCCGCGCTGCGCCAGCAGGATCGTGAGCATCTCACCGACGGGGCCGTAGCCCACGATCAGGACGTCGGTCATCAGCATCGGTATCGGTTCCTCGGGGGTCGGTCGGACACGGTGTCGGAAGGGACGGCTCGCGCCGTGCGGGGCGGCCGGACGGCCATCAGAGACCGAGTTCGGAGTCGATGAGGTCGAAGAGGTCGTCGTCGCTGGCCAGTTCGAGGTCGAGGTCGGGGTCGCCGCCCGAGCCGGCGCGCATCGTCCGCCACTTGGCGATGAGCACCTCCAGCCGGGACCCGATCTGGGCGTGCAGCTCCGCCTCGACGCTGGCCTCGGTCAGCGAGCGTTCCAGGTTCTCGAGGTCCGTGAGGACCGGCGGAACCTCCGGGCCGGTGTCCGGCGCCAGCTGCGACACCAGGAACGTGGCCAGCTCGTTCGGGTCCGGGTAGTCGAAGATCAGCGTGGCCGGCAGGCGCAGACCGGTCGCCGTGGTCAGCCGGTTGCGCAGCTCGACGGCGGTCAACGAGTCGAAGCCGATCTGGCTGAACGCCCGGCCGGGGGCGACCGCCGCGCGGCTGCCGTGCCCGAGCACGCTCGCCGCCTGCTCGCGTACCAGGTCGACCACCAGGGTGTGGCGGTCGGGCCCGGCCAGGGCCGCCAGTTCGTCGGCGAGGGTGCGCCCGCCGCCGGTCGGGGCGCTCGACCGGGCGCTCGGCCGTTCCCGCCGCATGAGCCCGCGCAGCAGGGCCGGGGGCCGCTCGACCCGCTCGCCGAGTGCGGCGACGTCGATCCTGGTCGGCACGAGCACCGGCTCGGCCAGCCGCAGGCCCGCGTCGAACAGGGCCATCCCCAGGTCGGACGGGATCGCGAGCTGCCCGTCGCGGGCGGTGATCCGGGGGTCGGTCCGGTCCAGCTTGGCGGTCATCTCGCTGGCCTGCTCCCACAGCCCCCAGGCGAGCGACCGGCCCGGCAGGCCCTCGGCCCGGCGCGCCAGGGCGAGCGCGTCGAGGAACGCGTTGGCCGCCGCGTAGTTGGCCTGACCGGGTACGCCGAAGACGCCCGCGCCGGAGGAGAACAGCACGAACCCGGCCAGGTCGAGGTGGCGGGTGAGCTCGTGCAGGTGCCATGCGGCGTCGAGCTTCGGCGCGAACACCGTGTCGACGCGCTGCGGGGTGAGGGCGGTGACGATCCCGTCGTCGAGCACCCCGGCGAGGTGCACGACCGCGGTCAACGGGTGCCGGGCCGGCACCTCGTCCAGGATCCGGGCCAGGCTCTCCCGGTCGGCCACGTCGGCCGCCACCACCGTGGCCTCGGCGCCCATCGAGCGCAGTTCGGCGACCGTCTCGGCCGCGCCGGGGGCCTGCTCGCCGCGGCGGCTGACCAGCAGCAGCCGCCGTACGCCGTGCGTCTCGACCAGCCGCCGGGCGACCAGCCCGCCCAGGGTTCCGGTTCCGCCGGTCAGCAGCACGGTGCCGTCGGGGTCCCACGCCCGGGGCATGGTGAGCACCACCTTGCCGACGTGCCGGGCCTGGCTGACGTGCCGGAACGCCTCCGGTGCCTGGCGGACGTCCCACACCTGGGTGGGCAGCGGGGTGAGCGTCCCCCGCTCGAAGAGCCCGAGCAGTTCGACGAGCATGCGCTGCACCTCGTCGGGGTCCTCCAGGGTCAGGTCGAAGGCGGTGTAGGCCACCCCCGGGTGGTCGGCGGCGACCTGGGCGGCGTCGCGGATGTCGGTCTTGCCCATCTCGATGAACCGCCCGCCGCGCGGCAGCAGCCGCAGCGAGGCGTCGACGAACTCGCGGGCCAGCGAGTCCAGCACCACGTCGACGCCGCGTCCGCCGGTGGCCTCGGCGAACCGGTTCTCGAAGTCGAGGGTCCGGGACGAGGCGATACGGTCCTCGTCGAGGCCCATCGACCGCAGGGCGTCCCACTTTGCGGGGCTGGCGGTGGCGTAGACCTCGGCGCCGAGGTGCCGGGCGAGCTGCACGGCGGCCATACCGACGCCGCCGGCCGCCGCGTGCACCAGCACCGACTCGCCCCGGCCGAGCCCGGCCAGGTTGACCAGGCCGTGGTAGGCGGTCAGGAAGACCACCGGCACGGAGGCGGCCTCGACGTACGACCAGCCGGCCGGCATCGGGGCCAGCAGGCGGCGGTCGGTGACCGCGACGGGCCCGAAGCAGCCCACGAAGACCCCGAACACCCGGTCGCCGGGGCGCAGGTCGGTCACCTCGGCGCCCACCTCGACGACCTCGCCGGCGCCCTCGCCGCCGAGCGGCCCCGCGTCGCCCGGGTAGAGGCCGAGCGCGTTGAGCACGTCGCGGAAGTTCAGGCCGGCGGCGCGGACGCGTACCCGGACCTCGCGGGGGCCGAGAACGGCGTCGGCGGCGTCCGTCGGGACCAGGGTGAGGTTCTCCAGGCTGCCCCGCACCGGCGCGTCCAACCGCCATGCGGCGGCGGGCGGCGCGGCGAGTTCGCCCGCCGACCCGGCCCGCGCCAGCCGCGGCACGTACGCCGTGCCACCCCGGATCGCGGCCTGCGGCTCGTCCGCCGCCAGCACGGCGGCGACCTGGTCGGGGCCGATCCCGTCGACGTCGACGTCGACGATGACGACCTGGCCCGGGTTCTCCGACTGGGCGGAGCGGACCAGGCCCCACGCCGCCGCGGCGGCCGGGTCGGTCACCTCGCCGGCGTGGTGCACGGCCACCGCGCCCCGGGTCACCAGCAGCAGCCGAGACGCCGCCCAGCGGGGCTCGGTGAGCCAGCGCCGGACGAGGTCGAGGGCGCGGACGGCGGCGTGCCGCGCCGCGCGGGGGGTGGGCTGCGCGGGTTCCGCGTCGAGCGGCACGAGCACGGCCCCGGGCAGGGCCAGTCCCGCGTCGACGGCGTCGGCGAGCCCGTCCAGCCCGGGGTGCAGCCCGAAGCCGTCCAGGCCGGGGGCGACGGCCACGGCGTCGACCGGGGTGGCCGCGTCGGCCGGCGGCAGCGGCGTCCAGTCGAGCCGGAACAGGGCGTCGCGGGTGGCGCGGTCGTCGGTGACGGCCAGCTCGGCGGCGGAGATCGGCCGCATCGTCAGGGCGGTCACCTCGGCCACCGGGGCGCCGGTCGGGTCGGCGACGGTCAGCGCGATGGCGTGCGGTCCGACCTGGGTGAGCCGTACCCGCAGGGCGGTCGCCCCGGTGGCGTGCAGGCTGACGCCGTTCCAGGCGAACGGCAGCAGCAACCGGCCGGCCCCGGCCCCGGCGAGGCCGCCGAAGTGCGCGGCGTGCAGGGCGGCGTCGAACAGTGCCGGGTGCAGGCCGTACCGGTCGGCGTCGACCCGTGCGGCCGTTGGCAGCTCCACCTCGGCGTAGACCTCGTCGCCGCTGGTCCACACCGCGCGCAGCCCCTGGAACGCCGGCCCGTACGCGTAGCCGTCGGCTGCCAGGCCGGCGTAGAAGCCGGTCAGGTCGACGGGGCGGGCGTCGCGCGGCGGCCACGTGGTGGGCTGCGGCGACGCGGCGGGCTGGTCGGCGGAGAGGGTGGCGCTGGCGTGCCGGGTCCACGGCCCCGCGGCCGGGCCGTCGGCGGGCCGGGAGTGCACGGTCACCGGGCGGCGTCCGTCGTCGCCGCCCACGCCGACCGTCACCTGCACCTGGGTCGCGCCGTCGGCGGGCAGGGTCAGCGGGGCCTCGATGACCAGTTCGTCGAGGACCGGGTGGCCGATCTCGTCGCCGACGCGGAGGCAGAGTTCCACCAGGCCGGTGCCGGGCACCAGCACGCTGTCCGAGACCCGGTGGTCGGCCAGCCACGGCTGCGCGTCGGTCGACAGGCGCCCGGTGAACAGGTGGCCCCTCGTCTCGGCGAGCGCGACCGACGCCCCGAGCAGCGGATGCCCGGCGGCGTCCAGGCCGGCGGCGCCGACGTCGCCGGGGCCGGAGACGGGCCGGGGCCAGTAGCGGCGGTGGGCGAACGCGTACGTGGGCAGGTCGACCCGCCGGCCGCCGGCCAGCGCGGGCCGCCAGTCCACCGCGACCCCGCACACGTGCAGCTGGGCCAGGGAGAGCAGGAACCGCGCCCGGTCGCCCTGGTCGCGTTGCACCGAGCCGACCACCACGCTCTCGCCGTCGTGGTCGGCGAGGGTCGCCTCGATGCCCACGGTGAGCACCGGGTGCGGGCTGCACTCGACGTACGTGTCGTGGCCCTGCCCGGCCAGCGAGCGGATCGCCTGTTCCAGCTCGACCGGCTGCCGCAGGTTGCGGTACCAGTAGTCCGGCCCCATCTCCTCGCCGTCGAGCCAGCGCAGGTCGGTGGTGGAGAAGAGCGGCACGGCCGCCGGGCCGGGGGCGATGCCCGCCAGCACCTCGGCCAGCTCGTCGCGCAGGCCTTCCACCTGGGCGGAGTGCGAGGCGTAGTCGACGGCGATGCGCCGGACCCGGGCCTGCTCGCCGACCAGTTCGGCGAGGAGTTCCTCCACCGCCTGCGGCTCGCCGGACACCACGACGGCGGCCGGGCCGTTCACGGCGGCGACCGAGATCCGGTCGCCGAACCGGGCGATCCGGTCGCGGACCGTGTCGGCGGGGAGCGCGACGGAGGCCATCGCCCCGTGCCCGGCCAGGGCCCGCAGCGCCCGGCTGCGCAGCGCCACCACCCGGGCGGCGTCGGGCAGGGAGAGCACCCCGGCGACGCAGGCGGCGGCGATCTCGCCCTGCGAGTGGCCGACCACGGCGGCCGGTTGCACGCCGTACGAGCGCCACAGCTCGGCCAGCGACACCATCATCGCGAACAGCGCGGGCTGCACCACGTCGACCTCGTCGAGGCCGGGCGCGCCGGGCACCTGACGCAGCACGTCCAGCAGCGACCAGTCCAGGTACGGCCGCAGCGCCGCGTCGCAGGCCGCCATCCGCTCCGCGAACACGGGGGCCTGGTCGAGCAGGTCCAGTCCCATGCCGAGCCACTGGGAGCCCTGCCCGGGGAAGACGAAGACGCACCGGCCGACGGGCCGGGCCTCGCCCCGCGTCACCGCCGGGTCGGGCCGGCCCTCGGCGAGCGCGTCGAGGGCGGCGGCGACCTGGTCCGGCGACGCGCCGACCAGCACCGCCCGCGAGTCGAAGGTGCTGCGGCTGGTGGCCAGCGACCAGGCCACGTCGAGGGGCCGCTGGTCGGGCCGCTCGGCGAGGTGTTCCCGCAGCCGGCGGGCCTGCCCGGCGAGCGCCTCCGGGGTACGCGCGGAGAGCAGCCACGGCAGCGCGTACGCCTCCGTCGGCGTGGCTGCGGCGTCGGCGTCCGGGGCCGGCCCGGCGACCGCCTCGACGATCACGTGGGCGTTGGTGCCGCTGATGCCGAACGACGAGACACCGGCCCGCGCCGGCCGGTCCGTCGCGGGCCACGGGCGGGCCTCGGTGAGCAGCTCCAGCGAGCCCGACTCCCAGTCGACCCGCGAGCTGCGGCGCCCGGCGTGCAGGGTGCGGGGCAGCCGGCCGTGCCGCATGGCGAGGACCATCTTGAGCACCCCGGCGACGCCGGCCGCGGCCTGGGTGTGCCCGAGGTTGGACTTGACCGAGCCGAGCAGCACCGGCGGGGCGCCGGCGGGGCGCTGCCCGTACGTGGCGAGGATCGCCTCCGCCTCGATGGGGTCGCCGAGCGACGTGCCGGTGCCGTGCGCCTCGACGACGTCCACCTCGGCGGCGCTCAGCCCGGCGGCGCCCAGCGCGGCCTTGATGACCCGCTCCTGCGAGGGCCCGTTCGGGGCGGTCAGCCCGTTGGACGCGCCGTCCTGGTTGACCGCCGAGCCGCGGACCACGGCCAGCACGGGGTGGCCCCGGCGGCGGGCGTCGGAGAGGCGCTCCACCACCAGCATCCCGACGCCCTCGGACATGCCGAAGCCGTCGGCGTCCTCGGCGAACGCCTTGCACCGCCCGTCGGCGGCGAGGCCGCGCTGGCGGCTGAAGCCGGTCAGCCCGGCCGGGGTGGACATCACCGACACCCCGCCGGCCAGGGCCAGGTCGCAGTCGCCCTGGCGCAGGGCCTGCACGGCCAGGTGCAGCGCCACCAGGGACGCCGAGCAGGCGGTGTCGACGGTGACGGCCGGCCCCTCCAGCCCGAGCGCGTACGCGACCCGGCCGGAGAGGACGCTGCCGGCCGTACCGGTGAGCAGGTGCCCCTCGTCGGCGGTGACCTCGCCGTCGTCGGAGAGCACGCCGGGGGCGATCCGGTCGCCGTAGTCCTGGCCGTGGGTGCCGGCGAAGACGCCGGTGCGGCTGCCCCGCAGGGTGACCGGGTCGATGCCGCCGCGTTCCAGCGCCTCCCAGGAGGTCTCCAGCAGCAGCCGGTGCTGCGGGTCCATGGCGAGGGCCTCGCGGGGGCTGATGCCGAAGAACGCGGCGTCGAAGTCGGCGATCCCGGTGAGGAACCCGCCGGCCCGCACGTACGTGCGGCCGGCCGTGCCGGGCACCGGGTCGTAGAGGTCGGCCAGCGGCCAGCCGCGGTCGGCGGGCAGGTCGCCGATGACGTCGGCGCCCGCGTCGAGCAGCCGCCACAGCTCCTCCGGGGAGCCGATGCCGCCGGGGAAGCGGCAGGCCATCGCGACGATGGCGACCGGCTCGTCCAGTGCGACGGTGCTCGCGTCGGTGACCTCGGTGGCGGCGGTGCCGAGCAGCCGGGCGTGCAGGTGCGCGGCGAGCAGCTCCGGGGTGGGGTGGTTGAACACGGCGTGCGGGGCGAGCCGGACGCCGGTGACGGCGGTGAGCCGGTTGCTCAGCTCCACGGCCATCAGCGAGTCGAAGCCGAGTTCCTTGAACGGGCGGCGCGGCTCGACGTCGTCGGGGCCGGTGTGCCCGACCACGGTGGCGCACCGGGTGCGTACGAGGTCCAGCAGCAGGGCGGCGCGGTCGGGTTCGGCCAGCTCGGCCAGCCGGTCGGCGAAGCCCTTGGCGGAGGCGGGCGCCGAGTCGGCGTTGACGGCCCGACGGGGCGGCGGGGGCAGCAGCGCCCGCAGCAGGGCGGGCACCTCGCCGGAGGTCCGCACGGCGGCCAGGTCGAGCCCGATCGGCACCAGCGTCGCCCGGTCGACGCGCAGGGCGGCGTCGAACAGCGCCAGCCCGGCGGCCGTGTCGAGGGGACGGGTGCCGCCCCGGGCGAGGCGGGCCAGGTCCGCCGGGGTGAGCCGGCCGGCCATCCCGTCCTGCGCGGCCCACAGCCCCCAGGCCAGGGCGGTCGCCGGCAGGCCCTGGGCGCGGCGGTGCGCGGCGAGCGCGTCGAGGAACGCGTTGCCGGCCGCGTAGTTGCCCTGGCCGGGGCTGCCGAAGGTGGCGGCGGCCGAGGAGAAGAGCACGAACGCGGCCAGGTCGAGGCCGGCGGTGAGCTCGTGCAGGTGCCACGCGCCGTGCACCTTGGACCGCAGGGCCCGCTCCCAGCGTGCCGGGTCGAGGTCGGTGAGCAGCGCGTCCTCGGTGGCCCCGGCGGCGTGCACGACGGCGACCAGCCGATCGGCCAGCGGGGCGACGACCTCGGCGAGCGCCGCCCGGTCGGCGACGTCGGCCGCGACCACCCGGACGGTGACGCCGGCGTCGGTCAACGCCTCCGTCCAGTCGCCGGCCCGACCGGTGCGGCTGACGAGGACCAACTCGGCGACGCCGTGCACGGTGGCGAGGTGGGTGGCGACGTGCCGCCCGACGCCGCCCGTGCCGCCGGTCACCAGCACGGTGCCGCCGGCCAGCGCCGGGACCGGCGTAGCGGCCGGAGGTCGTTCGACGGGGTGGAGCCGGGGCAGCAGGACCCGGCCGTCGCGGACGGCGATCTCGGGCTCGTCCCCGGCGACGGCCAGCGCCGCCCGGACGGTCGCGTCGTCGGTGGCGTCGAGGCTGAGCAGCAGGAACCGGTCGGGCTGCTCCGCCTGGGCGACCCGGACGAGCCCCGCCACCGGGGCGTGCACCGGGTCGCCGTCGCGGACGGCGAGGGCCAGGCGGGTGGTCTCCGCGCGGGGGTCGACCAGCCAGCTCTGGAGCACGCCGAGCACGGCGAGGCCGACGGCGTGGGCACGGTCGGGCACCGACCGGCCCGGCTCGCCGTCGCCGACGCGCAGCACCAGCAGCGGCGGCAGCGGCCCGTCCGGGGGTGTGCCGTCGGCGAGCGTCCAGGAGGGCGCGGGCGTCGCCGGGAACGCGGCGGGCGACCAGTCGACGGCGTACAGCCCGGCGGGGGCGGGCGGGGGCGCCGGCGTCTCGGCGGGCGGCAGGTCGAGGGTCCGCAGCACCACCCGGTCCACGTCGAGCACGGGCACGCCCGCGGCGTCGACGGCGCTCAGGGTCACCGCGTCCGCCCCGGCGGGGGCCAGGCAGACGCGCAGCGCGTGCGCCCCGGTGGCGTGCAGGCGCACGCCCGCCCACTCGGTGGGCAGCAGCCGGCCGGTGGGCGCGGCGTCGTCACCGGGCGCGAAGTCGGCGAGCGGGAGCAGGCGTAGGGCCGCCTCCAGCACCAGCGGGTGCACGCCGTACCGCTCGGCATCCGGGTCCCGGGCGTCCTCGGGCAGGCGTACGTCGACGAAGAGCCGGTCGGCGGCGACCCACGCGGCCCGGGCCAGTTCCCCGGCCATGGCCTGGTACTGCGGGGCGGTCAGGTCGACCGGTCGGGCGCCGGTGGGCGGCCAGGCCGGGGCGAGGACACCCCTGCCGCTCTCCGGGTCGACCGGGCCGAGCACGGCCTCGGCGACCTCCCGCCAGGGCTGCCCGTCGCCGGCCCGGACGTGGCAGTGCGCCACCCGGCGCCGGTGCTCGTCCGGCGCGGAGACGCCGACCTGCACCTCGAGGGTCGCCTCGGCGGGCAGCGGCACCGGATCGGGGACGCGCAGCCGCTGCACCGTCGGGGTGCCGAGCTGTTCGCCGAGGTGGGTGAGCATGTCCAGCAGGGCGCTGGCGGGCAGCAACGCGGGAGTGCCGTCACCGGGGGCGGCCAGCCAGGGCTGGGTGGCCGCGGCGACCTGCCCGGTGCAGACGACCTGCCCGGTGCCGGCGACCGCCAGCACGCCGCCGAGCAGCGGGTGCCCGGCGTCGGCCAGCCCGACGCCGACCGGGCCGCCGGCCGCGGTTGAGGCGGGCAGCCAGTAGTGCCGGCGCTGGAAGGCGTACGTGGGCAGGTCGACGCGGCGGTGCGGCCCGGGGCCGGCGAGGGCGGCGCGGTCGACGGGGACGCCCCGGACGTGCAGCCGCGCCACGGCGGCGAGCAGCGCCTCCGGTTCGTCGGCGACGCCCCGCACGGCGGGCACGAAGGCCAGCTCGTCGGCCTCGGCGAGGAGGCAGTCCTGGGCCATCGCGGTGAGCACGCCGGCCGGACCGACCTCCAGGAAGGTGGTGACGCCCTGCCCGTGCAGGGCCCGCACGCCGTCGTGGAAGCGGACGGTGCCCCGCACGTGCGCCACCCAGTAGTCGGGCGAGCAGAGCCGGGCCGGGTCGACGGGGTGGCCGGTCAGGTTGGACACCACCGGCAGGTGCGGGGTGCGGTACGTGAGGCCGGCCGCCACCGCGCGGAACTCGTCGAGCATCGGCTCCATGCGCGGCGAGTGGAAGGCGTGCGACACCCGCAGCCGGCTGGTACGACGCCCGGCGGCGCGCAGGGTGGCCGCGACGGCCAGCACCGCGTCGGCGTCGCCGGAGACGACGACGCTCGTCGGGCCGTTGACGGCGGCGAGGCCCACCCGGTCGGTGAGGTGCGCGGCGACCTCGGCCTCGTCGGCCTCGACGGCGACCATCGCGCCCCCGGCGGGCAGCTGCTGCATCAGCCGGGCGCGGGCGGCGACGAGCGCCGCCGCGTCGGCGAGGGGGAACACCCCGGCCACGTGCGCGGCGGCCAGCTCGCCGACGGAGTGGCCGAGCACCGCGTCGGGACGCACCCCCCAGGACTCCAGGAGGCGGTACAGCGCCACCTCGAAGGCGAACAGCCCCGGCTGGGTGTACAGGGTCTGGTCGAGCAGGTCGGCCAGTTCGTCGCCCTCGGCGGCGAAGACGACGTCCGCGACGGGGTGCGGGGCGTGGCCGGCGAGGCAGCGGTCGAGTTCGGCGCAGGCCGCGTCGAAGGCGTCGGCGAAGACCGGGTACGCCGCGTGCAGCTCGCGGCCCATGCCGGCGCGCTGGCCGCCCTGCCCGCCGAAGAGCATGCCGAGCTGGCCGTCGACGACCCGGCCGGTCAGCACGGTCGGCAGGTCCGGGTCCGCCTCGCCGCGGGTCAGCACGGTCAGGCCCGTCCGGGCGGTGGTCGGGTCGCCGGCCAGCACCACGGCCCGGTGTTCGAGGGCGGCGCGGGTGGTGGCGAGCGCGTGCCCGACGTCGGCCGGGTCGGCGTCCGCCCCGGGCCCGTCGAGCCAGGTCAGCAGGCGGGCCGCCTGGTCCCGCAGCGCCTCGCCGGAGGCCGCGGCGAGCAGCCACGGCACGGGCGGTCGCCGGGTCACGGAGGCCGCCCCGGACGACGGCTGCTGGTCCGCGACCCCGGACGACGGCTGCTGGTCCGCGACCCCGGACCCGGAGGGCGGGTCGGCGGCGGGCGCCTCGACGATGACGTGCGCGTTGGTGCCGCTGATGCCGAACGACGAGATGCCGGCCCGCCGGGGCCGTCGCACCTCGGGCCACGGGCGGGCCTCGGTGAGCACCTCGACGGCGCCGGCGGACCAGTCCACCTCGGACGTCGGGGCGTCCACGTGCAGGGTGCGGGGCAGCGTTCCGTGCCGCATCGCGAGCACCATCTTGATCACCCCGGCGGCCCCGGCGGCGGCCTGGGTGTGGCCGAGGTTGGACTTCAGCGAGCCCAGCCGCAGCGGTTCGGCGTCGCCGCGGCCCACCCCGTACGTGGCGAGCAGCGCCTGCGCCTCGATCGGGTCGCCCAGCCGGGTGCCGGTGCCGTGCGCCTCGACGACGTCCACGTCGGCGGCGGAGAGCCCGGCCGCGTCCAGCGCCCGGCGGATGACCCGCTCCTGGGCGGGCCCGTTGGGGGCGGTGAGCCCGTTGGACGCGCCGTCGGAGTTGACGGCGGAGCCGCGCAGCACGGCGAGGACGGGGTGCCCGCGCCGGCGGGCGTCGGAGAGCCGTTCCAGCAGCAGCACGGCGACGCCCTCGGACCAGCCGGTGCCGTCGGCGCCCTCGCCGAACGCCTTGCACCGGCCGTCGGGGGCGAGCCCGCGCTGCCGGCTGAACTCCACGAACGCCTGCGGGGTGCCCATCACCGCCACGCCGCCGGCCACGGCGAGGGAGCAGTCGCCGGCGCGCAGCGCCTGGGCGGCCAGGTGCAGCGCCACCAGCGACGACGAGCACGCCGTGTCGACGGTGACCGCCGGCCCCTCCAACCCCAGCGCGTAGGCGACCCGGCCGGAGACGACGCTGCCGGCGGTGCCGACGCCGAGGTAGCCCTCGGTGCCGGGCGGCGCTTGGCGCAGGTTCGCGGCGTAGTCGTGGTGCATGACGCCGGTGAAGACACCGGTGGCGCTGCCGCGCAGCGAGGTGGGGTCGATGCCGGCCCGCTCGAACAGCTCCCAGGACGTCTCCAGCAGCAGCCGCTGCTGCGGGTCCATGGCGAGCGCCTCGCGCGGGCTGATCGCGAACAGGGTGGCGTCGAAGTCCGCCGCGTCGGTGAGGAACCCGCCCACCCGGACGTACGAGGTGCCGGGACGGTCGGGGTCGTCGGAGAACAGGTGCGCCAGGTCCCAGCCCCGGTCGGTGGGGAACTCCGTGAGCCCCTCCCGGCCCTGGTCGACCAGGTCCCACAGCTGCTCGGGGGAGGCGACACCGCCGGGCAGCCGGCAGGCCATGGCGACGACGACCACCGGGTCGTCCACGGTGGACGGCGCGGACGGCCGGTCCGTCGCGGGGCCGGCCTGCCCGGTGGTGCCGCGCAGCCGGGCGGCGAGGTGCCGGGCGAGGGCGTCCGGGCTGGGCCGGTCGAAGGCGGCCGTGGCGGAGAGCCGTACCCCGGTGGCCCGGGCCAGCCGGTCGCGCAGGGCGACCGCGCTGACCGAGGTGAAGCCGAGTTCCTTGAAGGCCCGGCCGGGGCGCACCGCGGCCGGCCCGGACAGGCCGGCCACCTCGGCGGTGGCGGTGCGGACCAGATCCAGCAGGAGCCGGTCCCCCTCGGCGGTGCTCAGCCCGGCCAACCGGCGGCGCAACTCGGCGGCGTCCCGGTCGTCGGCGGCGTCGTCGGGCGCCGCGACGGGGCCGCGCCAGGCGGGGTGCGCGGCGTCGGCGTGGCCCGCCGGGCGGGCGAGCACGACCAGGTCGTCGCCGTCGTGGGCCACGTCGAACGCGGCGAGATCGGCGCGTACGGCCGCCGGGACGACGCTTCCCGCCCCGGTTCCGGTGGCCGCGAGGGTGGCGGGCGACGGCTCCCGGTCGGCGTGCGCGGTCGTGCCGACGACCCGGGCCGGCAGACCGGCGGCCCGGCGGCGGGCGGTCAGGGCGTGCAGGGCGCCGACGGCCGAGGCGGCCCGCTCCCGGCCGGCGGCGCCCAGCAGCAGGGCGGACGGCGCGAGGACGGTGAACGAGGCGGCCGGGAGCCGGGTCGCGGCGTCCAGCCTCCCGGCGAGGCGCAGCAGCCGGGCGATGTCCTCGTCGTCGGTCAGCTCGTCGTCGGACGGGCAGAGGAAGACCCCGCCGGGCGGCTCGTCGCCCGCCCGGTCGGCGGGCAGCGCGGCGACGTCGGCGCCGGCGGCGACGAGTTCGGTGACCAGGTCCGCCAGGGCGGTCCCGGGCGTGGCGCCGACGTGGAGCAGCCGCAGCCGGCGGACGTGGTGCGCGGCGACGAGGTGTCGGGCCAGCGCCGCGCCGGTCGGCCCGTCCGCGCCGGTGACCAGGACCGGGCGGTCCGGGTCGGCCACGCTCACCGGCCGCGCCGGCACGGCCGCCGGGGCGGGCACGAGAACGGCGTGCAGGGCGGCTCCGGCCCGCAGCGCGACCTGCGCGGCGCCGGCGTCCAGCACGGCGGGGAGCAGGGCGGTCGAACGGTGTCCGGTGTCGCGGTCGACCAGCACGATCCGGTCCGGGTGGGCGGCCTGCAGACTGCGGCCGACCGCCTGGACCGCGCCGGCCGCCGGATCGGCCGGGCCGGTCAGCAGCACCAGGCGGGTGCCGGCGAACCGGTCGTCGTCGAGCCAGCCGCGCAGCCGATCGGCGAGGTCCGCCGCGACGGCGTCGGCCGGCTCGACCAGCAGCACCGTCACGTCGGGCACGTCCGGGGCGTCGCGCAGGGCGGCCAGGTCGCGGTGGGACCGGAACCGGTCCTCGGGCGACGCCGCGCGCAGCGGTTCCAGCAGCGCCTCGCTTCCGCTACCGACGAGCGCCCAGCGGCGGGCCGGTGCGGCGGCGGCCTGCGCGGCCGTCGGGACGGGCGCCTCGACCGGCGGTACGGCGGCCAGGTCGAGCGGCTGCCAGGCGAGCAGGCTCAGCGTCTCGTGGTGGCTGCCGTTGACCGCCCGCAGCCGCGCCGGCCGGTCGAGCAGGAGCCGGCGGGTGACCTTGCCGGAGGCGGTGCGGGGCACCTGCCCGATCTCGTACAGCTCCTCGGGAACCTTGTGGTAGGACAGCTTCTCCCGGCAGGCCGCGTACCCGGCCCGGGGGTCGAAGCCCTCCGGCCCGGGCACCACGAACGCCACCGGCACCTCGCCGAGCACGTCGTGCGGGCGGCCGGTCACCGCCACGTCGGCGACGCCGGGCACCCCGCGCAGGGCCTCCTCCACCTCGGCCGGGTGGATCTTCTCGCCGCCCCGGATGATCAGTTCCTGGTGCCGTCCGGTGACGAAGATGTTGCCGTCGGCGTCGCGGCGGGCCAGGTCGCCGGTGCGGTACCAGCCGTCGCGCAGGGCGGCGGCGGTGACCTCCGGCAGGCCGTGGTAGCCGAGCATGACGCTCGGCCCGCTGACCCAGACCTCCCCCTCGGCGCCGGTCGGTACGTCCAGGCCGGTCTGCGGGCTGACCAGGCGCACCTCGACGCCGGGCACCGCGCGCCCGCAGGAACCCTCGACCCGGGGCTGGTCCGGCCGGGTGACGGCGATCGAGCCGCAGGTCTCCGTGCTGCCGTACGCGTCGAGCAGCGGCGCGTCGAAGACCTCGTCGAACGCCCGACGCAGCGCGCCGGTGGTGATCGCCCCGCCGACCAGGCAGACCCGCAGGGCCGGGGCGCGGAAGCCGCTCTCCCGGGCGGCGGTGACCAGGTGGTGGTACATGGCCGGCACACCGGCCAGCACGGTGGCCTCGTCCTCGTCGACCGCGCGCAGCACGTCGTCGGCGGAGAAGCCGTCGATGAGCCGGGCCGTGGCGCCGACGGCGGTCACGCTGAGCACGCACCCGATGTGGGAGAGGCTGTGGAACAACGGCAGCGGCCAGACCACCCGGTCGGCGTCGGTGAGCCCGGGGATCGGCACGTAGCAGGCGGCGACGGACCAGAGGCAGGTGCGCTGGGTGGAGAGCACGCCCTTGGGCCGGCCGGTGGTGCCGGAGGTGTAGAGCATCCAGGCGACCTCGTCGAGGCCCAGGTCGTCACGGGCGTCCACACCCGGCTCGGTGTCGACCAGGTCACGCCACGCGGTGACCCCGGCGGGCACCGGGCCGTCCCCGGTGACCACGACCCGCAGGGCCGGCCGGCCCGCGCGCAGCCGCAGCAACTGGTCGAGGTGCCGCGGGTCGGTGACCACCAGCACCGCACCGGAGTCGTCCAGCAGGTGGGCCAGCTCCGCGTCGGTGCTGTGCGGGTTCACCGGTACGCCGACCGCGGCCGCCCGCGTCACGGCCAGCCAGGTCTCGACCGTCTCCACCCGGTTGCCGAGGCAGAAGGCCACCCGGTCGCCCCGCCCGACCCCCGACGCCGCCAGGTGACCGGCCAGCCGACGGGTCCGCGCCGCCAGGTCGGCGTAGCCGACCGCCCGGCGGTCGTCGCGGAACGCGACCTTGTTCCCCAACCTGGCGGCGTGCGCCTCGATCAGATCGGACAACGGCTGGATCAGGTCGCTCCGAAGCATGTCACCACATCCGTCCGTCGGCGAGACTTCTCATCCGCGGCGTAGACCCCGCTCGCCGTAGCGGCCCAAGTCTTCCGAGCACCCTGCCGGCGTCCTACCCCTGTCACCCCCTAAGTCGTCCCCAGTTCGGACCGCTGATCAGGTGGTGGGACGGGCCGCAGGCCGATGATGGGGCCACCCCCCGCAGACCGTCGAGTCCTGTGCTCCACCCGCCCGTCAGCCGAGGTGCCGTCGTTGGAACGCTGCTGGTTGTTCGCCCGCTCGGCCGTGCCGGCCGACGGGTCCCCGGACACGCGGGTGACCGAACTGGTCGGCACGGTCCTCGCCGCTCTGGTCGCCGCCGCCCGCCGGGCCGATCCGGGCATGGACTGGTTCTTCGACCCGGAGGGCTCCCCCGCCGGGCCGCACGTGAGCCTCGGCTTCCACGCCGCCCCGGCCGCGCTCGACGCGGTACGGGCGGGGCTGCTCGCGTACGACCCGGGGGTCTCCTTCGCCGCCGACCGGTACGTGGTGCGCGACGCCGCCCGGGGCGGCCCGCTCGCGTCGGCGGGCAGCGACCTGGCCCTGGCCCTGCTCGGCGGGGACACTCCCTGGCTGGCCGGCGTCGAGCTGCCGCTGGCCGTGGCGCACCTGCGGTACCTGACGGGGCTGGTGCCGGCGGCCGACCGGCTGGCGTTCCTCTTCCTGCACTGGCAGGAACGCAGCCAGCGGCTCACCGCCGCGCAGCGGCGGGACCTGGCCGCGCAGGCGGACGCCGGCGCGGAGAAGATCGTCCTGGCGGCCGGCGACCTGCCGCTGTGCGGGGAGGTCGCCGTGGCCTGGCAGCGGTACCTGGACCGGGTGACCGACGTGGTCGGCCGGCACCACCCGGCGGCGCCGTCGGGCTTCCTGCTGGCGCACCACGCCCAGCTCACCCACGACCGCTGGGGCATCGGACCGGACGTCGACTCGCTGGCCGCGCTGGCGCTGCGCCTGTCGATGGTCCGGGAGCGCCCGGTCGCCGCCGTGCCGGTGCCCGTCGTCCAGAGGAGGCAGCAGCCACATGCACCCGTCCGCACCTGAACCGCACGTCCCGGCCCGGATCGAGGTGGCGCTCGGCGAGCGCGCGTACCCGGTGCTGATCGGCCCCGGTGTGCGCCACCGGCTGCCGGCGGAGGTGGCGCGGATCGGTGCGCGGCGGGTCGTGGTGGTCTCGGCCCGGCCCCCGGAGTGGACGCCCGACCCGGGTGTGCCGCACCGGGTGGTGCCGGCCCGCGACGGCGAGCACGACAAGAACCTGGCCACGGTCGAGCAGCTCTGCCGGGCGTTCGCCGAGTTCGGGCTGACCCGCGCCGACGCCGTCGTCTCCTGCGGCGGCGGCACCACCACGGACGTGGTCGGGTTGGCCGCCGGCCTCTACCACCGGGGCGTCGCGGTGATCCACCTGCCGACCTCGCTGCTCGCCCAGGTGGACGCCAGCGTCGGCGGGAAGACGGCGGTCAACCTGCCGGAGGGCAAGAACCTCGTCGGGGTGTACTGGCAGCCCCGGGCGGTGCTCTGCGACACCGAGCACCTGGGCACGCTGCCGCAGCGGGAGTGGCGCAACGGCTACGGGGAGATCGCCCGGGCGCACTTCATCGGCGCGGGCGAGCTGCGCGACCGGCCGGTGGCGGAGCAGATCGCCGCCTGCGTGGCGCTGAAGGCGCGGGTGGTGGCCGCCGACGAGCGTGACTCCGGTCTGCGGCACATCCTCAACTACGGTCACACGCTGGGGCACGCGTTGGAGCGGGCCACCGACTTCGGCCTGCGGCACGGCGAGGCGGTCGGCGTCGGCACGGTCTTCGCGGGCCGGCTGGCCGGCGTCCTCGGCCGCGTCCCGGCCGACCGGGTGGCCGAGCACCACGAGGTGGTGGCGGGCTACGGCCTCGACACCGCGCTGCCCGACGGTGTCGACCACGACGAGCTGGTCGCGCTGATGCGGCGGGACAAGAAGGCCACCTCGGGCCTGTCCTTCGTCCTGGACGGCCCGGCCGGGCCCGAACTGGTCGCCGACGTCCCCGAGTCCGCCGTGCGCACCGCGCTGGGCGGCATGTGGTAGCGGCCGGCACCCCGACCACCGCCGGCAGCCCGGCTCAGGTGCATGCTCGTCCGAGCAGACAGCGGAGGATCGGCTCGGCACGGGTCCACAGCACCGCGCCACCGGTCCCCGGGACGAGATGCCGGACGGCACCGGGGATCCGGGCGGCCAGCGTCGCTCCGTTGTCGGGTGAGTGGCTGGTGTCCTGCTCGCCGTACCAGACGTCGACCGGAACGGTGATCTCCGCGAGGTCGAAGGGCCATCGCCCCATGGCCAGGACGGTGTCCCGGGCGTAGCCGGCCGGGCCCTGGGCGAATCCCTCGTGCAGGGCGCGGCGGTAGGCGGCCTCGAAGCCCGGATCCCGGTACACCGCCAGGTCGGCCTCGGGGCTCCCGCTCGTCACCATGTCCCACATCGCGTCCGCGTCGAAGCCGGCGAAGATCTGCTCCGCCCCGGCGGGATCGACGGCAGTCGTGTCCACGAGCCGACGCAGCTCCGCCGGCAGCGCCTCGGCGAACTCCGGCGCGGCGACCTCGTCCGCACCGGACACGATGGCCAGCGCCGCGGCGACACCCGCCTCGGCGCACGCGAGTGCGAACGGCGCGCCCTGCGAGTTGCCGACCACCGCGGGGCACGCCAGCCCTCGCAGCCCGGCGAGGTCGCGGACGTCCGCGGCGAAGTCGGCGTACGTCCGGCCGGGCGCGGACGTCGAGCTGCCGAGCCCCGGGCGGTCCACGGAGACGAGACGCACCCCGAGCGTGTCGACGGCGTCCGCGCCGAAGCCGAGCCACCGGCTCGTGGCCGCCCCCGGGCACAGCAACACCGGGACACCGTCCGGCGGCCCCCACTCCGCCCAGCCGAGCAACCGTCCGTCGGGGAGTCGGCTCTCACCGAGGCGGACCGGATCGTCGACGCGTACCCTCATGATCCTCATCATGGCCGCGGCGCCGGCGATCGCGCACGGCGTTTTCGCCCGGGCGGGACGAGCGCCGCCGTGGCCGTCGGGCGTCCCCTCCGGCCCGTCACCACGGCCCGGAGGGGACGACGCGTCAACCGCCCAGTGCCCGCTGGATCTGCGCGACCAGCACCCCGCAGGCGAACCGGTCCGCGGCGCCGACCATGCCGACGATGGTCGCCGGCAGCGGGCCGTTGTCCGTCTCCGCCGGGTCGTGGTGCATGAACGCGACGAACTGCCCCCGGTCGATGAACGGGGCGAGGATCGGCTCGGCGTCGACGCCGGGGGCCAGCGAGAAGAACGTGGTCATGGCGCACGGGTGCTGGCCCAGCAGCGAGCTGCGGTGCAGGACCGAACTGGTGGCCCCGCTGACCCGGAAGTTCGGGTCGATGACCCGCAGGGCGCCGTCGCGACCGATCCCGGCGTCGAAGGAGCAGTACCCGCGGTACCCGAGGGCACTGGCCTTTCGGACCCCTACGGTCAGCGCTTCGATCAGCTCCGCCGGCGGCTGGTCGTCGTCCAACACACAACCGACCCACGTCGAAGTGGGCTGCGGCAGGTGTACGGACGCACCGAAGTACTGCACCGCTCCGCTCTCCGTCACGCCGAACTGGACGCCCCAGATCGTCCGGAAGGGCACCTCCTCCTCGACGATCCACCGATCGCTCACCTGTTCCAGCTGGTTGAACAGTGACCGGTGCCGCCGGTCCTGCAACCGCCTCGTGAAGATCGCGATTCCGCTGTACACCTCGACGCCGGCCGGTTTGACCACCGCCGGCCGCCGGTCCTGCTGCACGATGCGGCGTACCTCGGCGGGGGTGGCGACCTGGCGACGGGGCAGGTATTCCGGCGCGACGAGTGTGTCCAGGGTGGTCTTGTTGTTGAGGCGGGCGAGCAGGTCCGGGGCGACCCGGGCCCGCGCGGCCCGCAACTGCGGATCGTGCGGGGGGAACTGGAACTCCAGCGTCTCGCCCCGCTCGGCGGCGTCCCGGGCGAACTGCACCGCCTGCGCGCCGGAGCGGAACTCGCGCAGGTCGCTCGGCGTCTTGAGACCGCACCGACTGAGCAGGCGCAGCGACTTGTCCGCGCTGGAGCCGGTGCTGCAAATGGCCGACGACTGGTGCGGAAGGGTCAGGTGGAGACCGGTGATCATGTCCAGCCCGTTGTACAGGGCGGCGCCCGCACCGGCGAGATAGCGGCTGCCGGCGGTCGTCACCGGATCGGGTGGCCGGGCCAGGACCACCCCGTCGTGAGCGAACACCTGTACCTGGATAGGTCCGTCCATTGGATCTCCTGAACTGCCGGCCCGCAAGGGGCCTCGGGGTGGCACGGAGTCCGGGTGCGCAACGACCACGAACAGCGGAGAACGTGGACGGTCGCGGGCGCTCCCGGTCCTGATGAGGCCGCTCGGCCACGAGAGTCGGGCGTACCGCGTGCACCGACCGGACGGTCTCTGGCGAGACCGGCCAGGTAGCGGGCTGGCTTGTGGTCAGCGCTGCGTTTGGCGAGGTGCACACCAACAGCGGTGACTGAATGTGCCAGTCACCGACTGGGTCATGATCGGCAAAGCATAGTCAATCCTCATTTCCGAGGGATGGGCCGGTCAGCCGACCGCAGGCGGCCCTTTCCGCCGCCAGGATCGCCAATTCTCCGATTCGAACCCTGGACCTGGGCTGACCGAATAGCCCTTTTCGACTTACCCCCCGGGATCGTTCTGCGTCGAAACCCGGACATTCATGCATCGACCCTCTCGGAGGGCGCCAACCATCCACTATAGAAAAGATATAGCCGCGTATGTTAATGCCGAAAAATTCGCGGCATCCGGCCGCGATCCTGATCAATCACCACGAGGAAACACCACACTGACCAGCGCAAATTGCCGTTCCGGCGGTGAGGACACCGACGCGGGCCGGTGGCCGGTGATTACTCCGCACGCATCCTCGGCGGCCCCCGGCCGGAATCTCCGGCCGTCACCCTAGGGGTCGACGTGCGCATCTCTAGGGGTGTACGCCACTCCACCCCGCTTCGTAGGGTCGGGCCCCATCGGTTCGTCGTTCCCTTTTCATTGCACCGGGCGGGGGACGAATGTGGGTGCGCGGCGCCCCGGACGGACGGGAGGCGCCGGTGATCGGATCGGGCACCGACCTGCTCCTTTCGATCGGCGACGTGGTGGCGACCCGGAATTCGGACGGTGACCCCGTCCTGGTCGGACCGCATGTCCGCGCCCGGCCACCCGAGTCGGCCGCGGTGCCCGCGAACCGTCCCTGCCGCGCCGACCGGAATGCGCCCGGTGGTGCGGTACCGAGGCCCCGTGCCTTCCGGTCACCCCCTCTCGATCGGAGGTTGAGCTGATGTCTGTCGGGTTCGATGGTGCGCGGACGGTGGACGGCGCGGTCGACGCCGAAACGCTGGACCTGGTGGGGGACCTGCGCCGTCCGACGGCCTGGCCGGCCCGGGCCGCGTCGGTGCACCGGGTGCTGCCCTCCTGGCCGTCGAACGGCGGGCCGGGCGGCGACGTCGTGGTGGCGGGGCTCGTGGCGGTGCTGGCCCGTTGGACGGCCCAGGAGCAGGTGGTGCTGGGCCTGGCGTCCGGTGGCGGCGGTCCGGTGCTGCGGGTGGACGTGGCGGGTGAGCCGGGTTTCGCCGAACTGCTGACGCGGGTGCGTTCGGCGCTGGCGGCGCCGGTGGCCCTGGGCCGGGAGCCGGTGGGCCCGGTGGTGCTGGGGCTGATGGACGCTCCGGTGGCGGACGCGGGGCCGGCCGTGGTGGACGTCGACCTGGTGATCGGTGTGGCCCCGGACGGGTCGGCGCTGCGGGTGGACTACGCGGCGGAGGGTTACTCGGCGCAGTGGGTGCGGGGCCTGGTGGACCAGGTCGTGGTGCTGGTCTCCGCCGGGCTGGCGGGGCCGGAGGTGGGGTTGTCGGCGTTGCCGTTGGTGGGCGATGCGGAGCGGGAGCGGTTGCTGGAGTGGGGTCGGGGCCCGGTGCGTGAGGTGCCGGGTGAGCCGATCCACGAGTTGGTGCTGGAGTGGGCGCGGCGCACGCCGGAGGCGGTGGCGGGTGTCGCGGGCGGTGAGGTGTTGACGTACGGGGAACTGGACCGCCGGTCGGCCGCGCTGGCGGCGTATCTGCGGTCGGTGGGCGTCGGTGCCGGTGACGTGGTGTCGCTGGCGTTGGAACGCGGGCTGTGGTCGCTGGTGGCGACGACGGGTGTGTTGCGGGCGGGCGCGGCGTACACGCCGATGGACGTGTCGTGGCCGGCCGAGCGGATGCGGGTGTTGCTGGCCGACCACGGCGCGCGGGTGGTGTTGACCGTCGGTGCGGTGGCGCCCCGGATTCCCGGTGGCGACGGGGTGTCGGTGGTGGCGTTGGATGACGACTGGCCGGTGGTGCGGGCGTGTGAGCCGGTGGACCTGCCGGTGGTGCCGGCGTCCGCGCCGGCGTTCGTGATCTACACGTCGGGTTCGACGGGCACGCCGAAGGGTGTCGTGCTGACGCACGAGAGGCTGACGAACTTCCTGGCGTGGATGACCGACGAGTGCGCCATCGGCCCCGACAGCCGGATGCTGCATTCGGCGGCACCGGTCTTCGACGCCGCCTTCGGGGAGATCTTCGCGACGCTCACCGGTGGTGGCCGCGTCGTCGTCTGCTCCCGCGACGACCTGCTCGACGCGCGCCGCCTCACCGACCTCATCAACCGGCACGACGTCACGCACACGTTCGGACCGGCCACCAACGTCGCCCCGCTCGATCCGGCCGCCTGCCCGGGTCTGCGCTGCATCATCTTCGGCGGCGAGGCCGTCCCGCCGCAGCTGGCCCAGCGGTGGTTGACGGCGGGCACGCGGGTGGTGAACGCGTACGGGCCGGCGGAGATCGCCGTGGCCTGCACGTGGTTCGACGCGTCAGCGGGTTGGGGCGGCGCGTACGTGCCCATCGGCTGGCCCATGCCCAACCGGCAGATCCGCGTCGTCGACGCCAACCTCGACCTCGTTCCCCCGGGCGTGGCCGGCGAAATCCTCATCACCGGTTTCGGGGTCGCCGACGGCTACCTCAACCGCCCCGAACTCACCGCCGAACGCTTCGTCACCGACCCGTACGGCGGCGGGACCGCCTACCGCAGCGGCGACCTCGGACGGTGGAACGCCACCGGCGCGCTGGAGATCCTCGGCCGCATGGACCACCAGGTCAAGGTCAACGGCATCCGCATCGAACTCGGCGAGATCGAGACCACCCTCGCCCAGCACCCCGACGTCGGCGCCGCCGTCGTCGTGCGCCGCGAGGACGACGGCACCGCCCGACTCGTCGCCTACGTCACCGGGCGCAACGGCCGTACCCCCGCCGTCGGCGACCTGCGCGCGCACGCCGCCAGCGTGCTCCCGTCCTACATGGTCCCCGCCGTCGTCATGGTCCTCGAGCGTTTCCCCGTCGGCGGCACCGGCAAGGTCGACCGGCGGGCCCTGCCCGCACCCGACACCCAACGCCCCGACCTCGGGGTGGAGTTCGTCGAGCCGGCGACGAACGAGGAGCGCCTCGTCGCCGCGGTGTTCGCGACAGTCCTCGGCATCGACCGGGTCGGCACGCGCGACAGCTTCTTCGACCTGGGTGGCACCTCGTTGCAGTCGGCGGCGGTGGCGACGCGCATCGACGAGGCCGCCGACGTCGTCGTGCCCGTCTCGCAGATCCACCGCACCCCCACGCCGCAGGCGCTGGCCCACTGGCTGACCACCGCGCCCCGCCGTACGGACGCCGGCTCGACCGCCGGGCAGGCCCGTCAGCGTCCCGGCCCGGTTCCGCTCGCGCAGCAGGTCGCGAAGTGCCTGATGTCGCCGCTGGAGGTCGTCGTCCCGGTCACCTGGTGGATCGAGGGTGAGCTGGACCTGCGCGCGCTGATGGCGGCGCTGGGCGACGTGCACCGCCGGCACGAGGCCCTGCACGCCCGCTACCGGCGGACGGCTCCTCCGGTGGCACTCGTCCCGCCGAACCCGGCGATGCCGCAGCTGCGGCTGCTCACCGACGCCGCCAGCGAGCAGGAGGCCCTGGACCAGCTCGCCGAGGCGGTCCAGCAGCCGCTCGACTACACCCAGGGCCGCGTCTGGCGGGCCGCCCTGATCCGGGAGAAGTCGACCGGGCGGGTCCTGTTCGGCGTGGGCATCCACCACATCGCCTTCGACGGCTGGTCGTACGCGCTGCTGGTGCGGGACCTGAGCCACGCCTACGCGGCGCGGTTGTCGGGCGCCGCCCCCGAGTGGGCGCGGCCGGCGCCGACGCTACGCCAGTCGTACGAGGAGTACGCCCGGCTGCGCGACGCCGCCGACCTCGACGCGCAGCGGGCCTACTGGCGCGAACAACTGCGCGGCCTGCCCCGCCAGGGCCGGGGCGAGGCCACCGCACCGCTGGAGCAGGCACTGGCGTGGGGTCCGAAGGCCGGGCACATCGTCACCGTCACGCCGGAGGTCGTACAGCGCTGGGACCGGGCCGCCCGGGAGCAGCGGTTCAGCCGGTCCAGCTACTTCGTCGCGGCGTTCGCCTCCGCGCTGCGCGCCGTCCACCAGCAGGACGACATCGGCCTGCTGATGGTGGTGGCCAAGCGGGGCAGCCGCGTCCTCGACTCCGCCTTCACCACCCGGCTGAACCTCAACTGCGTCCGGGTGCGCTTCGACGGGCCGGAGGACGACAAGCTCGTCCTGCGGGTCAACGAGACGATCAGCGACCTCATGCGGGCCCAGGACGTCCCCTTCGCGGAGACCGCCGACGACCCCGCCGCCGGGCTCTCCGGCGAGGTGGTCGCCAGCCTGCCGACCTTCGTGTTCCAGGACAACGTGGTGCTTCCGCTGGAACTGCCCGGCTGCCGGGCCGAGGAGGTCGTCGACCCGTACGCGCGGGAGGTGCCCAACGGGCTCACGGTCGAGGTGCTTCCCCGCGCCGACCACGCCCTCCTGCGCGTCACGATCCGCACCGACTACCTGCCGTACAGCTTCGCCGAGGAGCTGAACGGGCACATGCTGCGCTTCCTGGAAGCCGGGCCGGCGGGCTCACCCACCGCCGGTTGACCGTCCACCCCGTACACATCGGGCTGCTTGTCATGGCCGTGGGCGCGCGGGCCGCGTCCCCGGAGTTCGTGGTTATTCCCCCGGCGGATTCCCCGCAGGCGACGCCGGGCCTGATCGGAGGTTGACTGATGTCTGTCGGGTTCGTTGGTGGTCGTGCCCAGGCCACGGATGTCGCCGGGCCCGACTTCGAGGTCCTCGACCTGGTGGGCGACCTGCGCCGGCCGACGGCATGGCCGGCCCGGGCGGCCTCGGAGTTCCGGGCGGTGGACCTGCCCGGCCTGGCGGGCGCGAGCTCCCCCGGCGCGGTGGTGCTGCTGGCCGGCGTCTTGGGAGTGCTGGCCCGGTACACCGCCCAGGCCGAGGTGGCGGTGGGGCTGTCGTCAGGCGGTGTGTTGCGGGTCGACGTCGCGGACGACCCGGGCTTCGGGGAGCTGGTGTCCCGGGTGGCCGCGGCGTTGGCCCAGCCGGTCGCGCGGGCCGCGGCGGGTCCGGTGGTGGTCGGGCTGGTGGACGCTCCGGTGGCCGAGGTGGGACCGGACGCGGTGGACGTGGACGTGGTGGTGACCGTCGCGGGCGACGGGTCGGCGGTACGGGTGGACTACGCGGCGGACGGGTTCTCGACCCAGTGGGTGCGCGGCCTGGTGGACCAGGTGGTGCTGCTGGCGTCCGCGGGGTCGGCGGAGCCGACGCTCGACCTGTCGGGGTTGCCGTTGATCGGCGACGCGGAGCGGGAGCGGTTGCTGGGCTGGGGCCGGGGTCCGGTCCGCCCGGTGCCGGACCGGCCGATCCACGAGCTGGTGCTGGAGTGGGCGCGGCGCACGCCGGACGCGGTCGCGGGCGTCGCCGGCGGGGAGGTGCTGACGTACGCGGAGTTGGAACGCCGCTCGGGGGCGCTTGCCGGGTACCTGCGGTCGCGGGGTGTGCGGGCCGGTGACGTGGTGTCGCTGGCGTTGGACCGCAGCCTGTGGACGTTGATCGCCACCATGGGCGTGCTGCGCGCGGGTGCGGCGTACACGCCGATGGACGTGTCCTGGCCGGCGGAGCGGATGCGGATGCTGCTGGCCGACCACGGCGCCCGGGTCGTGCTCACCGTCGGCGAGGTCGCCCCACGCGTCCCCCGACCCGACGGCGTACGGGTGGTCGCCCTGGACGACGAGTGGCCCGCCGTGGCGGCGGCCGAACCCGTCGACCTGCCGGTCGTCGAGGCGTCCGCGCCGGCGTTCGTCATCTACACGTCCGGTTCCACGGGCACGCCGAAGGGCGTCGTGCTGACCCACGACATGCTGACGAACTTCCTCACCTGGATGCGCGAGGAATGCGCCGTCGGCCCGGACAGCCGGATGCTGCACTGCTGCGCCCCGGTCTTCGACGTCGCCCTCGGCGAGATCTACACCGCGCTGACCTCCGGCGCCCGCGTCGTCGTCAGCTCCCGCGACGATCTCCTCGACGCCCGCCGCCTCACCGACCTGATCGCGAAGGAGCAGGCGACCCACGCGTTCTGCCCGCCCACGAATCTCGCCGCCGTGGACCCGGCCGACTGCCCGAGCATGTCGTGCGTGACCCTCGCCGGTGAGCCGATCCCGCCGCGCATGGCCCAGCGGTGGATGGCCGCCGGCGCCCGCCTCATCAACGCCTACGGGCCCGCCGAGGCATCCGTCGCGTGCACCTGGTTCGACGCGTCGACGGGCTGGCCCGGCGCGTACGTGCCGATCGGCTGGCCCATGCCGAACCGGCAGATCCGCGTCGTCGACGCCAACCTCGACCTCGTCCCCATGGGCGTCCCCGGCGAAATCCTCATCACCGGCGCCGGGGTCGCCCACCAGTACCTCAACCGACCCGAACTCACCGCCCAACGGTTCGTCACCGACCCGTACGGCGGCGGCACCGCCTACCGCACCGGCGACCTGGGCCGGTGGAACGCCACCGGGGCGCTGGAGATCCTCGCCCGGATGGACCACCAGGTGAAGGTCAACGGCATCCGCATCGAGCTCGGCGAGATCGAGGCCGTCCTCGAACAACACCCCGACGTCGGCACCGCCGTCGTCACCCGCCGCGAGGACCACGGCACCGCCCGGCTGGTCGGCTACGTCACCGGGCGCGAGGGTCGCCTCCCCGTCACCGCCGAGCTACGGGAGCACGCCGCCGCCGTGCTCCCGCCCTACATGGTCCCCGCCGTGATCATGGTCCTCGACCGGTTCCCCGTCGGCGGCACCGGCAAGATCGACCGGCGGGCGCTACCGGCACCCGACGCGCAACGCCCCGACCTCGACGTGCCGTACACCGAGCCGGAGACCGACTCGGAACGCCTCGTCGCGGGGGTGTTCGCGGCGGTGCTCGGGCTGGACCGGGTCGGGGCGCGCGACGGCTTCTTCCACCTGGGCGGCACGTCGTTGCAGTCGGCGGCGGTGGCGGCGGGCATCGACGAGGCCGCCAACGTCGTCGTGCCCGTCTCGCAGATCCACCGCACTCCCACACCGCAGGGGTTGGCCCGGTGGCTGGCGACCGCGCCCCGGCGCCCCGAGGCCGAACCGGAGGCGCCCGTCACCGGTCGCGCCGGCCCGTCGAAGCCCGTCCCGCTGACCCTCTCGGTCGCCAAGTGCGTCTGGCTCCCCTTCGAACTGGTCTGCCCGACCACCTGGTGGATCGAGGGTGAGCTGGACCTGCGGGCGTTGATGGCGGCGCTCGGCGACGTGCACCGGCGGCACGAGGCCCTGCACGCCCGCTACCGCCGGGTCGACCCGCCGGTGGCGCTCGTCCCGCCGAACCCGGGCATGCCGCAACTGCGACTGCTCACCGACGCCGCCACCGAACAGGACGCCCTCGACCAACTCGCCGAGGCCGTACAACAACCCCTCGACTACACCCAGGGCCGCAACTGGCGCGCCGCCCTGATCCGCAACAGGACCACGAAGCGGATCCTGTTCGGCGTCGGCATCCACCACATCGCCTTCGACGGCTGGTCACACGCACTGCTCGTCCGCGACCTCAGCCACGCCTACGCCGCCCGGGTGTCGGGCGCGGCCCCCGTCTGGGCACGGCCCGCGCCGACGCTGCGCCAGTCGTACGAGGAGTACACCCGGCTACGCGACGCCGCCGACCTCGAAGCCCAGCGGACCTACTGGCGCGAGCAGCTGCGCGGCCTGCCCCGCCAGGGCAGGGCCCAGCCCCAGGCGCCCCTGGAGCAGGCGCTGGCGTGGGGCCCCAAGGCCGGGCACATCGTCACCGTCACCCCCGAGGTCATGCAACGCTGGGACCGGGCGGCGCGGGAACAGCGGTTCAGCCGGTCCAGCTACTTCGTCGCCGCGTACGCCTCCGCGCTGCGCGCCATCCACCAGCAGGACGACATCGGCCTGCTGATGATCGTGGCCAGGCGCGGCAGCCGCATCCTCGACTCCGCCTTCACCACCCGGATCAACTCGAACTGCGTCCGGGTCCGGTTCCGGCCCGAGGAGGACCTGCTCCGGCACGTCCAGCAGACCGTCGACGAGCTGATGGCCGCCCAGGACGTGCCCTTCTCGGAGACCGCCGCCGACCCGGCCGTCGGCCTGCCCGGCGAGGTGGTCGCCAGCATCCCCGGCTTCGCCTACCAGGACAACGTGGTCCTCCCGCTGGACCTGCCCGGCTGCCGGACCGAGGAGGTCGTCGAGCCGTACGCGCGGGAGGTGATGAGCGGGCTGACCGTCGAGGCGATCCCCCGGGACACCGACGCCCTGCTGCGCATCACCATCCGTACCGACCTGATCCCGCTCACCCTCGCCGAGGAGCTGGGCGCCCACATGCTCCGCTTCCTCGAATCGGGGCCCGCCCCGGCTCCCGGCACCGCCTGAACGCCCGTACGCGCGCCTGTTCCTGGTTTTCCTGACCCGGCCGTACCCCTGCGGGTGGCGCCGGTCCTGATCGGAGGTTGACCCATGTCCGTCGGGCTCGTAGGTGCCCAGGCCCCGACCGCGGGTGTCGCCGGGCCCGACTTCGAGGCCCTCGACCTGATGGGTGACCTGCGCCGGCCGCTGGCATGGCCGGCCCGGGCGGCGTCGGAGCTGCGTACGCTCGCGCTGCCCGACCTGGCGGGCCCGGAGCCGGCGGGACTGGTGGTGCTCGCGGGCCTCGTCGGGGTGCTGGCCCGCTACACCGGTCAGGAGGAGGTGGCCCTCGGCCTCTCCTCGGGCGGAGCGGTGCTGCGGGTCGGTGTGGCGGACGATCCGGCGTTCGGTGAGCTGGTGGGCCGGGTGCGTGCGGCGTGGGCCGCGCCGGCGGCGGGTGCGGGTGTGGTGGGCCCGGTGGCGGTCGGCCTGGTCGACGGCCCGGTGCCCGGCGTGGGCCCGGAGACCGTGGACGTCGACCTGGTGGTCAGCGTGGCCTCGGACGGGTCCGGGCTGCGGGTGGACCACGCGGCGGAGGGTTTCTCCGCGGACTGGGTGCGGGGCCTGCTGGACCAGACCGTGACGCTGCTGTCGGCCGGCGTGCGGGAACCCGAGGTCCCGCTGTCCGCACTGCCGCTGCTGGGCCCGGCCGAGCGGGAGCGGCTGCTCGCGTGGGGCCGGGGTCCGGTCCGCCCGGTGCCGGCCGAGCCGCTGCACGAGCTGGTGCTGGAGTGGGCGCGCCGCACGCCGGACGCGGTCGCGGGCGTCGCCGACGGCGAGGTCGTCACGTACGCGGAGCTGGCACGCCGTTCGGAGCTGCTCGCCCGCTACCTGCGCTCCGCCGGTGTCGGCGTCGGGGACGTGGTGTCGCTGGCGCTGGACCGTGGCATGTGGACCCTCGTCGCCACCCTGGCGGTGCTGCGGGCGGGGGCGGCGTACACGCCGATGGACGTGTCCTGGCCGGCGGAGCGGATGCGGATGTTGCTGGCCGACCACGGCGCCCGGGTCGTGCTCACCGTCGCCGAGGTCGCCCCACGCGTCCCGCGCCCGGACGGCGTACGGGTCGTCGCCCTCGACGACGACTGGCCGACCGTGGCGGCGGCCGAGGCGGACGAGCTGCCGGTCGTGGACGCCTCCCGGCCGGCATTCGTGATCTATACGTCGGGCTCGACGGGCACGCCGAAGGGTGTCGTGCTGACCCACGGGATGCTGACGAACTTCGTCACCTGGATGCGCGACGAGTGCGCGGTCGGCCCGGACAGCCGGATGCTGCACTGCTGCGCGCCGGTCTTCGACGTGGCCCTGGGCGAGATCTACACCGCGCTGACCTCCGGCGCCCGCGTCGTGGTCTGCTCCCGCGACGACCTGCTCGACGCCCGCCGGTTGACGGAGCTGATCGCGAAGGAGGAGACCACCCACGCGTTCTGCCCGCCCACGAATCTCGCCGCCGTGGATCCGGCCGACTGCCCGAGCATGTCGTGCGTGACCCTCGCCGGGGAGCCCGTGCCGCCGCGCATGGCGCGACGGTGGATCGCGGCCGGCGCGCGCCTGATCAACGCGTACGGGCCCGCCGAGGCTGCCGTGGCGTGCACGTGGTTCGACGCGTCGGCCGGCTGGGGCGGCGCGTACGTGCCCATCGGCTGGCCCATGCCCAACCGGCAGATCCGCGTCGTCGACGCCAACCTCGGTCTCGTCCCCATGGGCGTGGCCGGGGAAATCCTGATCACCGGCGCCGGGGTCGCCGACAGCTACCTCAACCGACCCGAGCTGACCGCGCAACGGTTCGTCACCGACCCCTACGGCGGCGGCACCGCCTACCGCACCGGCGACCTGGGCCGGTGGAACGCCACCGGGGCGCTGGAGATCCTCGCCCGGATGGACCACCAGGTGAAGGTCAACGGCATCCGCATCGAACTCGGCGAGATCGAGGCCGTCCTCGAACAGCACCCGGACGTCGGCACGGCCGTGGTCGTGCGCCGCGAGGACCGGGGCGTCGCCCGGCTGGTCGGCTACGTGACCGGCCGCGACGGCCGGAAGCCGGCCGTGACCGGGCTGCGGGAGCACGCCTCGGGCGTACTGCCCCCGTACATGGTCCCCGCCGTGATCATGGTCCTCGACCGGTTCCCCGTCGGCGGCACCGGCAAGATCGACAGGCGGGCGCTGCCGGCACCCGACGCGCAACGCCCCGACCTCGGCGTGGACTACGTCGAGGCCGCCACCGACGAGGAACGTCTCGTGGCCGGAGTGTTCGCGACCGTCCTCGGCATCGACCGGGTCGGCACGCGGGACAGCTTCTTCGCCCTCGGCGGCACCTCCCTGCAGTCCGCCGCCGTGGCCGCCGCCGTCGACGAGGCCGCCGACGTCGTCGTGCCCGTCTCGCAGATCCACCGCGCCCCCACCCCGCACGGCCTGGCGCACTGGCTCACCACCGCGCCCCGCCGCCCCCCGGCCGAACCGGAACAACCCGTCAGCGGCCGCCCCGGCCCGGCCGGGCCCGTCCCGCTGACCCTGTCGGTCGGCAAGTTCGTCTGGCTCCCCTTCGACCTGGTCTGCCCGACCACCTGGTGGATCGAGGGCAACCTGGACCTGCGCGCGTTGATGGCGGCGCTCGGCGACGTGCACCGCCGGCACGAGGCGCTGTACGCCCGCTACCGGCGGGTCGACCCGCCCGTGGCCGTCGTCCCGCCGAAGCCGGGCATGCCGCAACTGCGGCTGCTCACCGACGCCACCAGCGAGCAGGAGGCCCTCGACCAGCTCGCCGAGGCCGTGCAGCAGCCGCTGGACTACACCCAGGGCCGCAACTGGCGCGCCGCGCTCATCCGCAACAGGACCACGAAGCGGATCCTGTTCGGCGTCGGCATCCACCACATCGCCTTCGACGGCTGGTCACACGCGCTGCTCGTCCGCGACCTCGGCCACGCCTACGCCGCCCGCCTGGCCGGCCGGGCGCCCGTCTGGGACCGTCCCGCGCCCACGCTGCGCCAGTTCCACGACGAGCACACCCGCCTGCGGGCCGCCACCGACCTCGACGCGCAGCGGGACTACTGGCGCGAAGAGTTGCGCGGCCTCGCCCGCCAGGGCGAGGGCCGGCCGCAGTCGCTGCTGGAGCAGACCCCGACCTGGGGCCCCCGGACCGGGCACATCGTCACCGTCCCTCCCGAGGTGCTGGACCGCTGGGACCGGGCCGCCCGCGAACAGCGGTTCAGCCGCTCCACCTACTTCGCCGCCGCCTACGCCTCGGCGCTGCGCACCATCCACCAGCAGGACGACATCGCCCTGCTGATGATCGTCGCCCAGCGCGGCAGCCGGATCCTCGACTCCACCTTCACGAGCAGGATCACCTCCAACTGCCTGCGGGTCCGCTTCGACGGACCGGAGAGGAACCTGATCCGAGCGGTCCAGCGCACGGCGGACGGGCTGATGGCCGCCCAGGACGTCTCCTTCGTGGAGATGACCGTCGACCCGGTCCTCGGCATGTCCCGCGAGGTGGCCAACAGCATGCCCTCGTTCGCCTACCAGGACAACGTGGTGCTGCCGCTGGAGCTGCCCGGCTGCCGGACCGAGGAGGTCGTCGACCCGTACGCCCGGGAGTGGTCGGGTTCCTGCGTCGCCGAGGTGCTTCCCGGCAACGGGGGCGCCCTCCTGCGCGTCACCATCCGCACCGACCTGGTCCCGGCCCCCGTCGCCGAGATCCTGGCCACCGCCATGCTGCGCTTCCTGGAAGCCGGACCCGGGGCCGCCGACGAGGCGCGCTGAGAGGTCCCGCCCACGCCGCGACCGGCCTGCCGCCGGAACCACCCCGGGCCGCAGTTCGCGGATGGACGACGCGCTGCCGGAGCTGGCCCACGGTCAGGGCTGGAAGCGTTGTCTCAGGTACTCGTGGATCGGCGCCAGGTCGTCGGCGGTGAACACGGTGGTGGCATGGTTCTCCCGCTCGCCGTAGCGGTCGACGCTGTAGCGCAGCGGCTCGTGGTGACGCCGGACGACGTACCGCACGTCCATGCCGAACGCCGCCGACTCGGCGGTGCGCACGAACCGGTGCAGCGGATGGCCGCTGCGCTCCGCCTGTGCCACGAGTTCGGTGGTGACCAGGGACAGGTCGGGCCCCTCGGAGATGATCCGCAGCGGCGGGTCCGGACGCTCGGTGCGGTACGCCCGGGTGATCGCCGCGAGGTCGAGGGCACGCAGCGCGGCGAGTTCCTCCTTGTCGGCGCAGGGGATCCGGAACGCCACGCACGGCCAGCCCAGCGGGCGTGGGGCGGAACGGTTGCCGACCTCGGTCAGCAGGACCCGGGTGACGTCGGCCAGATCGTCGGCGGCGTGCACCGGATCGCCGAGCTTGGCCACCCCGTGGTCGCGCAGGTGCAGCTCGAACCGGCCGGCGCGTTCGGCGATCCGGTACGACATCCGCTCACCGGTGGCGACGAAGGGGTTGCCGTGCAACTCCGCCGGCGGCCACCAGCCGCACTCGCGTAGCCAGTCGCCCGCGACGGGATCGAGTTCGTCGACGGTGACCGCCCGCACGCTGCCGGGCGGATCGAGCCTGCTGGCGATGGCCCACAGCTCCTCGCAGGCGGCCTGCTCGCTGTCGAAGACGACCGGCTCCGGGCCTTGCGTGTCGGGGGGGAAAGCGGGCGGGGCGATACAGGTCCCGGACGGTGACGATGTACCGGCCGTCCTCGATCAGCAGGTTCCACGCGCCGTGGCAGATCGACCTCGACCCGCCCGCTGCGCGACTCCGGTTGTCCAGCGTGTCGTAGTGCGGGGCGTGCACCTGGAACGGGTCGTGGCCCGCAGCACGCAGGCGCTGCTGCAACTCCAGAAAGTCCACCCGGTCATGGTGCACCTCCCGCACGGGTTCGGCGCGGGCGGCCAGGCCGGGCCGCGCGCGCCCGCCGGGGTGCGGGCGGGAGGATGGCGGAAAGGGCCGGCGGGTCCCGACGTCCGAAAAGCGTCGGTGCCGGACACTACGGTGGCCCGATGACCGATGTTTCCGTCGCGCCCCTGGTCCGCAGCCGCCCTCCGGAGGACGGCGACGAACGCGTGACCCTGGCCGGCCTGCTCGACTTCCTGCGTGCCTCGGTGGTGAACAAGGTCGCCGGGCTCACCGACGAGCAGGCATTCGGTCGACCCGTGCCCGCGTCCGCGCTCACGCCCGCGGGGCTGGTCAAGCACCTGACGGGGGTGGAGCGGTACTGGTTCAGCATCGATTTCGCCGGTCACGAGCTGCCCCCGCCATGGACCGACGACGAGCCCGGCGCGTTCGCCGTCGGCCCGGAGGACTCGCTGGCGGAGATCGTCGCGGCCTACCAGGCCGAGTGCGCGCGGTCCGCCGCCGTCGTGGCGGGTGCGGCGCTCGACGACCGCGCCCGGGCCGCCGGGGTCTCCTTCACCCTGCGATACGCGCTCGCGCACACGATCCAGGAGACCGCGCGTCACTGCGGCCACCTGGACCTGCTGCGCGAGAGCATCGACGGGCAGGCCGGCGAGTAGCCGGAACCACCGACGTGGGTCAGTGGACGAGGGCCGCCGGGCAGTGCGCGAGCAGCTCCGTCGGGGCGTGCACGACCAGGTCGGGGCCGGCGGCGAGCAGCGCGGCCACGTCCCCGCCGTGCCAGGTGGTGGCCACGGCGGTCGCCCCGGCGTCCCGGCCGCTGAGCAGGTCGATGACCGCGTCGCCGACCATCATCGCCTGGCTGGGCGGCACGTCGAGGTGGCCGAGCGCCTGGAGCACGATGTCCGGCGCGGGCTTGGGGCGGGCCACCTCGTCGGAACCGATCACCTGGCCGAAGAGGCCCAGCACGCCGAGCTGGTCGAGCAGGGAGCGGGCCCGGGGGCCGGCCTTGCCGGTGGCGATCGCCATCCGGATCCCCCGGGAGTGCAGCGTCTCCAGGGTCTCCCGGACGCCGGGGAAGAGCGGCACCAGGTGGGCCATCCGGTAGCTCTCCCGGACGAACGGCTCCTCCATCTCCAGGGGCAGCCCCATCAGCCGCATGATGTCCGGGAAGTACCGGCCCATGTGCCGGTTGTACTCCTCGAACGGCGCCGGCCCGTCGCCCACCACCTCGGCGTACGCGATGCTGAACGCCTCACGCATGACGGCCGAGCTGTCGACGATGACGCCGTCGAGGTCGAACACGACCGCGCGGATCGGACCGCGGCCCGACGGCGGCGGGGTCACCTCGACGGTGGACGATGGATGGCTCATGGCTGCTCCCGGAAGCGAGTGTGGCCGACGGTGGTTCTCACCTGTCGCGATGGCCCGCCAGCGCGTGCTGCCGCTCCGGCGCGGTGGGCCGGGCGGACTGGTAGATCCGTTCGATGATGTCGATGGTCCGGCGGGCCTCGGCGACGGCCGCGCCCCGCGACGCCGGGTCGGCGAGCAGCCCGGGCAGCTCGTCGAGCTGGCGGTCGTACTCGGCACCGATCGGCTCCTCGGGCAGCGGCAGCCGGACGGTCTCGCCGTCCCGGGTGCGGGTCAGCACCGGCGCCGGCTCCCGGTTGGGGCTGAAGCCGAACGTGCAGCGCAGCGTCGCCGACCCGGCGGCGCCGTGCACGGTGACGGTGGTGCGGTCCAGCGACTCGTGCGAGGCCCAGCAGGCGTGCAGGGCGACCGAGGCCCCCTCGGCCGTGAGCAGGAAGCCCCGCGCGGTGTCCTCGACGTCCCCGGGGGCGCGACCACCGGCGGCGGTGTCGCTGCGCCAGGCGGCGTGGGCGGCGCTGTCGTTGACGAAGTCGTCGGAGACGCTGCCGATGGCGTGGGTGACCCTGGTCGGGCCGAGCATCGGCAGCACCGTGTCGAGCAGGTGCCAGCCGAGGTCCACCAACGCTCCCCCGCCCGAGAGGTCGCGCCGGGTGAACCAGCCGCCCGCGTCGGGCACCCCCCGGGCGCGGACCCAGGCCACGTCGACGTGCCGGACCGGGCCCAGCTCGCCGGCCACCCCGGTCAGGGCCCGGATGTCGGCCCGGTAGCGGGCGGCGCTGCCGGCCAGCAGCACCGCGCCGCCGTCGCGTTCCGCGTCGGCCAGCAGGGTCGCCTCGGCGGAGGTCAGGCAGACCGGCTTCTCCAGGAACACCGGTACGCCCCGGCGCAGCAGCCGGACGGCGACGCTGGCGTGCAGGTGGTTCGGTACGGCGACCACCACCAGGTCGACCGCCCCGGCGGGAAGGTCGTCGACGTCGGCGTACGCGGACGGGACATCGTGGGTGGCACGGGCCCGGTCGCGTACGCCGGGCTCCGGGTCGACCACGGCGGTCACCTCGAAGCCCGGATGCGCGGCGAGCCGGGGCAGCCAGATCTCCCGCCCGGCCCACCCGAGGCCGGCCACCGCGACCCGCACCGGTCGGTCGGGCGCGGTGGCCGGGGGCAGGGCCGTCATCCGGCGAGGACGTCGGCGAGCACGGCGGCGATCTCGTGCATCTGCTGCTCCGTGCCGAGCAGGGTGCGGTGGTGCAGCCAGATGCAGTCGGAGTGGATCTGCTCGACGTTGGGGCAGCGGGCCGCGATCGCCTCGACCGACTCGTCGGGGGCGCCGGCCTTCCAGAAGCCCTCGCACCGGTAGATCGCCCGGAACGCCACGAACGCCGGGACGCCTCGGGCGATGAGCGCGTCGACCACGGCGCGGCGGCGCTCGATGGTGATCCCGGGGACACGGAACATCGCCATGTAGTGCGGGTTGCGGTCGGTACGGGGGTCGGTGGTCTGCGGGACCACGCCGGGGATCTCGGCGAGCAGGCTCGACAGCAGCGGCCAGCGCTGCTCGCGCAGCGCGATCTGGTCGTCCAGGCGGGACAGCTGGGCGCGCAGCACGGCGGCGGTGAACTCGCCCATCCGGTAGTTCGAGCCGGTGGTGCCGTGCAGGTAGTCCCGGTCGGTGCGGGGCCGGCCGCAGCTGTGCACGAGGAACGCCCGCTCGCGCAGCTCCTCGTCGGGGAAGAGCACCGCCCCGCCCTCGCCGGCCGTCATCAGCTTGCCGTTCTGGAAGCTGAACGCGGCCACCGAGCCGAGCGCCCCGGACCGCTTGCCCTGCCACTGCGCGCCGTGGGCGTGCGCCGCGTCCTGGAGCACCGCCACCCCCGCGTCGGCGGCGAGCTTGTCCAGCGCGTCCATGTCGGCGAACTGGCCGGCCATGTGCACCGGCATGACGACCTTGGTGCGGGGGGTGATCGCGGCCTCGACGGCGGCCGGGTCGATGCAGTAGGTGTCGAGGTCGACGTCGACCGGCACGGCGACCGCGCCGAGGCGCTGCGCGGCCAGCGAGGACGAGATGAACGTGAAGGCCGGGACGATCACCTCGGTGCCCGGCCCGACGCCGAGCACCTCCAGGGCGACCTCGAGGGCGTGGGTGCCGTTGGTGACGGCGAGCGCGTGCGGCGTGCCGTGGTAGTCGCCGAACTCCTTCTCGAAGGAGTCGACCTCGCTGCCGCCCATCCGCCACCACTGGCCCTGTTCGAGGGCGCGGATCAGTCCGGCGCGCTCCTCGTCGCCGAACTGCGGCCACTCGGGGAACTCGGACACCGTCGAGGGCTGACCACTCATGACTTCCCACTTCCCAACTCGGGCAGACCAGGGGCTTCGCCGGACCTTCGGGCGGGACGACCGGGTACCGCCGGCACGCGGTCCGGGCGCACCGGGGCGCCGATGGCCGGTTCGAGGTAGGTGACGCTTCCGTTGGAGTCGGCGGCGTCGCTTCGGCAGGGAGGACGGTAACCGAAGCGGGCGCGCGGTCACCGCCCCTAACAGCCCCTAGCCACCCCTTAGTCCGCGGCGCCACGGCCGCCGCCGGTTCGCCCGACGTCGCGGGCGTAGTAAGACTGCGGTGGACCAGTCATCGGGCCTTGTCGGGACAGGGCCACGCCCCGCGAGGTGAAGCGTGTCGGACGTGTTGCTGCTGAACGGCCCGAACCTGGGCATCCTCGGCCGGCGGGAGCCGGAGATCTACGGCACCGACACGCTGGACGACATCGAACGGGCCGTCGGCGAGGAGATCGCGGGACGGGGCTGGCGGGTGGTGGCCGAGCAGCACGACTGCGAGGGCGCCCTGATCCGCGCCATCCAGGACAACTACGACACCGTGGGCGCCATCGTCAACCCGGGCGCCCTGATGATCGCGGGCTGGAGCCTGCGCGACGCGCTGGCCAACTATCCCCGCCCCTTCGTCGAGGTGCACCTGTCCAACGTCTGGGCCCGGGAGAGCTTCCGGCACGACTCGGTGATCGCCCCGCTGGCCAGCGGCGTCATCGTCGGGCTCGGGTCGCTGGGCTACCGCCTGGCCGCCCGCGCCCTCGTCGCGACCGTCCGATGACGATCCGGCACCGCACCGTCCGGCCTCATCGGCGTCGATGCGCCAGCGGTACGGTCGTCCGCACGTTCCGACTCTTCCCGAAGGACATCACGTGCACATTCCCATCCTCGTCCTGACCCTCATCCTCGCCGCGGTGTTCCTGGGCACCGCCGTGCCGAAGCTCACCGGGCAGGCGCAGATGCGCGAGCGGATGGACCACCTCGGCGTCTCGCCCGGGCTGACGCGCCTGCTCGGGGTGCTGGAACTCGCCGCGGTCGCCGGGCTGCTGCTCGGCCTGCTCTGGGCGCCGCTGGGCATCGCGGCGGCGATCGGCCTCGCCCTGCAGATGGTGGGCGCGGTGGTCTACCACGCCCGCGCGAAGGACCCGGCCCCGATGACCCTGACGCCGGTGATCTTCGCCCTGGCGGCCGTCGCGCTCGTGGTCCTGCACGTGCTTGAGGGCTGAGGCGCGGGCGTGACCGGTCCGCAGCGGGGCGACGGCGTGCTCGGTGTCGACGTCGGCGGCACCAAGGTGGCGCTGCGCGCGGAGGCGCCCGGACGGCCTGCGTACGACCGGACCTTCCGCTGGCCACGCGGCGCCGACCCGGCCGCGGACCTGGCCGCGCTGGCCGCCGAGGCGGACCGGCTGCGCGAGGCGTGGGGACCGGTGGCCGCCGTCGGGGTGGCGATGCCGGCGACCACGGACCCGGCGGGCACCGTCACCACCTGGCCCGGCCGGCCCGGTTGGGCGGGGCTGGACCTCGCCGGTGCGCTGCGCCGCATCTTCCCCGACGCGGCGACGGCCGTCGCCGACGACGGTGACCTCGCCGCCCTGGCGGAGGCCCGGCACGCCGGCCGGGACGACGTGGTCTACCTGGGCGTCGGCACCGGGATCGGCGGCGGCGTGGTGCTGGCGGGACGGTCGGTGCCCGGCCGCTCCTCCGCCGAGATCGGTCACATGGTCGTCGCCCTCGACGGCGAGCGCTGCGACTGCGGCCGGCACGGCTGTCTCCAGTCGATCGCGTCCGGCCCGGCCACCCTGCGCCGGGCGGGCGCCGGCCGCGGCGCCGAGGTGAGCTTCGACGACCTGCGGGCGGGGCTCGACGAACGCCGGCCGTGGGCGGTGGCGGCGGTCGACGCGAGCTGCCGGGCGCTGGCGGCGGCGGTCGTGAGCCTCGGTGAGCTGCTGGATCCGGCGCTGGCGATCGTCGGCGGCGGGTTCGCCGCCGGTCTGCCCGACCTCGTGCCGCTCGTCGCCGAGCGGGCCCGCGCCGCCGGCCGGCCCGGGCGGCCGGCGCCACCCGTACGGGCCGCCGCCCTGGGCGGGTTGTCGTCCCTGCACGGCGCGGTGGAGCTGGCCCGTGGCCTGACCGGCCCGCCGGCCCCCGTGCGTTCCGTACCCACCCTGTAGAGGAGATCAGCCATGGTCAGGATCGGTGTCATCGTCGGCAGCACGCGGCCCGGCCGCAAGGCCGACGCCGTGGCCCGCTGGGTGACCGACGTCGCCGCCAAGCGGGGCGACGCCACGGTCGAGCTGGTCGACATCGCCGACCACGACCTGCCGCACTTCGACGAGGTGCTGCCGCCGTCGATGGCGCCGTCGAGGCGCCCCGCCGTACGCCGGTGGGCGTCGACCGTCGCCGGGTTCGACGGCTTCGTCTTCGTCACCCCGGAGTACAACCACTCGATCCCGGGCGCGCTGAAGGACGCCGTCGACTTCCTGTTCAAGGAGTGGCAGCACGCCTCCGCCGGCCTGGTCAGCTACGGCGTGCACGGCGGCACGCGGGCGGCGGAGCACCTGCGGCTGGTGCTCGGGCAGCTCGGCGTGGCCGACGTCCGGTCCCAGGTCGCGCTCTCCCTGACGACGGACTTCGTCAACTTCCGCGACTTCCGGCCGGCGGCGCACCACGAGCAGGCCCTCAACACCATGCTCGACGAGGTGGTCGCCTGGGCCGGCGCGCTGCGGACGCTCCGCCGGCCCTGACGCCGGCGCCGTCCGGGGCTGACGCCGGCACAGTCCGGCCCTGACCCCGGCACCGTCCGGCCCGGACGTCGACGCGGTCGGGCCGGACGCCGACGCGGCGGCTGGCGGCGTCGGCTCGCCGAAGCGGAACGGAACGGGTCGGGTCGGGTCGGCGCTCAGCCGGTCCGCTCGGCCCGGCGCAGCAGCGCGGCGGCCACGCAGCCGCCCGCGAAGACGGCCACGGCGCCGACCGTCTGCCCGGTCTCCAGGGCGGAGCGGAACGCGGCGGAGACGAGCGCGCGCTCCGGCTCGCTCCGCGCGGCGGCCAGCGCTGCGGGGAACGAGCCGGCGCCGGACACGGCGGCGGGCAGCAGCGCGGCGAAGCGGGCGTTGAGGATCGCGCCCAGCACGGCGACGCCGAGGCTGCTGCCGACCTCCGTCATGGTGCCGTCCACGCCCGCGCCCGCCCCGGCCTTCTCCGGCGGGATGGCGCTCATCACGGCCTCGACGATGGCCGGGTTGGCCACGGCGCAGCCGGCGCCCATCACCAGCAGGCCCGGCAGCAGCACCCCGTAGCCGTCCGACGGGGCGTGGGTGATCAGGGCGAGACCGGCGGCGAGCAGCGTCATGCCGAGGGCGATCGAGTACGCCAGCCCGAGCCGGTGGATCACCCGCGCGGCGACGCCGCCCACGTTCAGCAGGACGATGGAGAGCGCGAACGGCATCATCCGCAGCCCCGCCTCCCAGGCCGGGTAGCCGCGGACGAACTGGAGGTGCTGGGTGAGCAGGAACAGCGCGCCGGTGGCGCCGAAGGTGATCAGGACGACGCCGGAGACCGCACCCACGAAGCGGGGGTTGCGGAAGAAGTGCATGTCCAGCATGGGGTCGGCGACCCGCCGTTCCCAGGCCACGAAGGCGGCGAGCAGGAGCACCCCGGCGACCGCCGCGCCGAGCACCGGGGTGGCGGTCCAGCCGTGTTCCGGCCCGGCGATGATCGCGTAGACGACCGCGGTCAGGCCGGCCGTGGAGAGCAGCACCCCGCCCAGGTCTAGTCGGCCCTTGGCCGGCTGGCGCGACTCGGGCACCAGCGCCCACGCCGCCACCAGGCAGACCAGCACGATCGGGACGTTGACCAGGAAGATCGCCCCCCACGGCAGGTGGGCGAGGACGAGCCCACCGAAGGGCGGCCCGGCCGCGAAGCCCAGCGCGCTCGCCGCCGCCCAGAGGCCGATCGCCCGGGACCGCTCGGCGTCGTCGAAGACCTGCATCGCCACCGCGAGGGTGGCGGTGACCAGCAGCGCGCCGCCGATCCCCATGCCGGCGCGGGCCGCGATGAGCTGGCCGCTGGACTGGGCGAGCCCGGCGGCCAGCGACCCGAGCCCGAACAGCACGAGGCCGGCCAGCAGCATCCGGCGGCGGCCGTACCGGTCGGCGGCGCTGCCCGCGGTGAGCAGCAGCCCGCACTGGACCAGGGCGTACGCGTTGATCATCCACTGCACGTCGGCGGTGCTGGCGGACAGCTCGGTCGTGAGCACGGGGATCGCCACGGTCAGCACCGTGTTGTCGAGCACCACGGTGACCTGGGCGAGGCAGAGCACGGCGAGGATCAGCCACCTGCCCCGCACCCGACCGTCCGCGCCGCCGGTCGGCGCCCCCGCGGGGGGCGCGAGCGTCGTCGTCATCGGGCGGCCGGGGCGAAGCGGGCGATGGGGTTGGTCAGGGTGCCGACCAGTTGCAGCGCGGCCGACGGATCGGCGAGGTCGACCATCTGCTGGTTGTTGCGCAGCTGGAGCCGGTTCAGGCAGGACAGCGCGAACTCCGGGGCGAACAGGTCGTAGCGCCGCAGCCGCTCGGCCAGGTGCGGGACGCTATCGGCGTAGTCGGCGGCGCACCCGGCGACCGTCCGCCAGAAGGTCTCCTCGTCGAGGACGCCCTCGGTGACGAGGATGGCGCTGAGGTAGCGCAGGAAGCCGTCGAAGACGTCGGTGAAGATGGACAGCAGCTTCATGTCCTCCGGCACGTCGGCCCTGACCCGTTCGACCAGCGGGGGCAGGTCGGCGGCCGGGTCCATCACCACGATCTCCTCGGCGATGTCCTTGAAGATCGCCCGCTCGACCGTCCCGCCGTCCAGGACGAGGATGACGTTCTCGCCGTGCGGCATGAACGCCAGGTCGTGGGCGTAGAAGCTGTGCAGCAGCGGGGTGAGGTAGGCGTCGAGGTAGCGGCGCAGCCACACCTGCGGCGCCAACCCCGACCGGGCGATGAGCGCGGCGGCGAACGAGCGGCCCTCGCGGTCGGTGTGCAGCAGGGACGCCATGGTGGCCAGTCGCCGGCCCGGCTCCAGCGCGGGCACCGGGCTCTCCCGCCACAGGGCCGCCAGCATCTTGCGGTACGGGGAGTACCGGTCGGTGGCCGCCTCGTACTCCAGGTGCCGGTACCCGACGGCGGCCCGCTCGCGGATGATCGTCAGCCCGGTGCGCTTGAGCACGTCGTCGCCGTCGATCAGGTCGGCGAGCCAGTCGTTGATGGCCGGGGTGGCCGCCATGTACGCGGCCGACAGCCCCCGCATGAAGCCCATGTTCAGCACGGACAGCGCGGTCTTGACGTAGTGCCGCGAAGGGTCGGTGACGTTGAAGAAGGTGCGGATGGACTGCTGGGCGAGGTATTCGTCGGGGCCGGGGCCGAGGCACACCAGCCGGCGCTGCGCCACCTCGGCGGCGAACGTGACGGAGATCCGGTTCCACCACTGCCACGGGTGCACCGGAATGAACAGGTAGTCGGCCGGGTCGAGGCCGAGCCCGGTCAGGGTGTCGGCGAACCCGGCGCGGGTCTCCTCGTCGAGTTCGGCGCGGATCAGGGTGTCGTAGTCGAGGTCGGCGGCGCAGCTGAAGCTCGTCCGGTCGCGGTGCCCGGCCACCCAGAGCAGCCGCAGCGGCTGGCCCGCCTCCGGGGCGTACGCCCGGTATTCGTCGATGCCGAAGCCGATGCGGCCGTTGTTGGCGACGAAGCCCGGGTGGCCCTCGGTCATCTGGGTCTCGATGGCCTGGAAGTCCGCGTCGGCGAGCTCGGCGGCGCTGACCGCCGGCCTGTCGAGCTTGTACGCGGTGCTGGCCAGCGTGGAGCTGATCTCCTCCAGGTAGACGGGGAGGATCGCATCGCTCAGCCCGAGCGCCCCGCGCAGGTCGAGGCAGAACTCCAGGGCGTCCAGCGGCAGCTCGGCGTCGCCGCGGTGGCGGGTGATGCTGTCGGCGTCGATGCGCCAGTGGTCCAGGGCCAGCAGGCTCGCGGTGAACCGGTAGACGACCTCGCCGTCGTCGCCGCGCACCTGGTACCGCCGCTCCCCCGTCACGGTGCCGGCGGAAGCGGGCTCGCCGGCCTGGCCGGCGGGGACGGGCTCCGGCGCGAGCAGGCGCTCGTGGGCGAACTCGGCCAGCGCCTTGCGGACCAGCAGCCGGTTGGCGTGCGCCCAGTTGGCGGGCGTCAGGTGGGCCACTGATGCGAGCGGGTTCACGCGGGCACGTCTCCTCGGGTTGCGGCGTGGAACTGGTCACGGGTGCAGACGCTGAGCAGCGCGTCCTTCTCGGGCTTGCGGATCGGGCCGACCACGGTGAAGCCGACGGCCGCGTTGAGCGCGTGCACCGCCGTGTTGCGCACGTCGGGCTCCACGACGACCCGCCGGGTGGCCGGATCGGCGAAGAGCCACGCCATCACCGTGGTGATCACCGCCCGGGTGAAGCCGTGCACGGGGGCGTCGGCGGGGGCGCAGAGGAAGTGCATGCCGACGTCGCCGTCCGCCGCGTCGTACAGGCCGACGAGTTCGACGTGGGCGGGGTCGTACCGCTCGGCGAGGAAGGCCGGTCGGCCCTCGTGCAGGCCGAGGAACGCGTCGTGGTGCGGGTGCGCGGCGATCCGCCGGTACTCCTCGGCGACCCGGGCCACGTCGGCGTCCTGCATGAGCCAGAACGCCGCCTTCGGGTGGGTCACCCAGCGGTGCAGCAGCGCCGCGTCGGCGTCCGGGTCGAGCGTACGCAGGGCGAACTCGCCGAGCCGGCCGTCGACGCGGCGGTGGACGACCTCGGTCACGACGCGGCCCCGGCCGGCACGCCGAACTCCTGGAAGGCGATGCCCTTCTCGATCGGGTAGTGCTCGCGGCCCAGCAGCTCGCGGATGATCCACGAGTTGCGGTACGGGCCCATGCCCAGGTCGGGCGAGGTGACGCTGTGCGTGTGGGTGCCGGCGTTCTGCAGGAAGATGCCCCGGCCGGTGTGGTCGATGCTGTAGTTGCGGGCCACGTCGAAGCGTCCGTGCGCGTCCCAGCGGATCCGGTCGCGCACCGGCTCCAGGAACTCCGGCACCCGGTAGTGGTAGCCGGTGGCCAGCACCAGCCCCTCGGTGTCCAGCGTGAAGTCGCGCTCCTGCTCGACGTTGCGCAGCCCCAGCGTGTACGTCCCGCTCGCCTCGTCGTGGGTGGCGGTGGTCAGCGCGGTGTTGGTCAGCAGCCGGGTGCGGACCGGGCCGGGGATGCTCTTGGCGTAGAGCAGGTCGTAGATCTCGTTGATCAGGTCGGCGTTGATGCCCTTGAACAGCCCCTTCTGCGCGGACTCCAGCCGGTAGCGGGTGGGCTCCGGCAGGGCGTGGAAGTAGTCCACGTAGTCCGGCGAGGTCATCTCGAGGGTGAGCTTGGTGTATTCGAGGGGGAAGAACCGGGGCGACCGGGTCACCCAGTTGAGCTGGTAGCCGCACGTGTCGATGTCGCCGAGCAGGTCGTGGTAGATCTCGGCCGCGCTCTGCCCGCTGCCGACCACGGTGATGCTCCGCTTCGCGCGCAGCGCCGCCCGGTGCTCCAGGTAGCACGAGTTGTGGATCGCGTCGCCGCCGAGGCCCGCGCAGGCCTCCGGCACGTACGGCGGGGTGCCGGTGCCGAGCACCAGGTGCCGGGCCCGGTACGTGACCGACTCCCCCGTGGCCGCCACCGTGGCCGTGACGGTGTAGTGCTCGTCGGCCGGGTCGAACCCGACGGCCGTGACCTGCTGCCCGAACCGGACGCTGCCCAGCTTGCCGGCGGCCCAGCGGCAGTAGTCGTCGTACTCGCTGCGCAGCGGGAAGAAGCTCTCCCGGATGTAGAACGGGTACAGCCGGCCGGACTCCTTCAGGTAGCTCAGGAACGAGTACGGCGAGGTCGGGTCGGCGAGCGTGACCAGGTCGGCGATGAACGGCGTCTGGAGCCGGGTGGACTCCAGCAGCATCCCGGGGTGCCAGCTGAAGGCGTCCCGCGCCTCCAGGAAGATGCCGTCGAGCTCGTCGATCGGCTCGGTCAGGCAGGCCAGGCCCAGGTTGTACGGGCCCAGCCCGACGGCGATGAAGTCGTGCGTCGACATGCGGTTCTCCAGAGCGGGGGCGGATCGTCAGCCGACGGGGCAGGACAGCTCGGCGGTGGCCCTGGTCTGGGCGTACCAGCCGGCGTGTTCGGCGATGAGGTCGAGGACGTGGGCGATGTCGTCCATCGTGGTCTCGGGGTTGAGCAGGGTGAGCTTGAGGTAGTGCGCGCCGTCGACCTTGGTCCCGGCGACGAGCCCGGCGCCGGAGGCGGCCAGCGCCTCGCGGGCGTACAGGTTGGCGTCGTCGACGACCTCCCGGCCGGCGGCGGCCGGCAGGTAGCGGAAGACCACGGTGCTCAGCTGCGAGCGGGTCACCACCTCGAAGCGGGGGTCCCCGCTGAGCAGCTGCCACGCGGCGGCGGCCCGGTCGACCACCTCGTCGAAGAGCTCGCCGACCGCGTCCGGTCCCATGATCCGCAGGGTCAGCCAGAGCTTCAGGGCGTCGAAGCGGCGGGTGGTCTGGATGCTCTTGTCGACCTGGTTGGGGATGCGCTGCTCGACCATCCGCGCCGGGTTGAGGTAGTCGGCGTGCCAGGTGGCGTGCCGCAGCACGCGCCGGTCGCGCACCAGCAGCGCGCTGGAGCTGACCGGCTGGAAGAACGACTTGTGGTAGTCGACGGTGACCGAGTCGGCCCGCTCGATGCCGTCGAGCAGGTGCCGCCGGGTCGGCGACACCAGCAGCCCGCAGCCGTACGCGGCGTCGACGTGCAGCCAGACGCCGGCGGCGGCGCAGATGTCGGCGATCTGCGGCAGCGGGTCGATGGTGCCGAAGTCGGTGGTGCCGGCGGTGGCGACGACGGCCATGACCGCCAGCCCCTCCTCCCGGCACCGGGCGATCTCCCGGGCCAGGTCGGCGGTACGCATCCGCCGGTCGGCGTCGGTGGGGACGGTGACCACCGCGTCGGCGCCGAGGCCGAGCAGCTTGGCCGCCTTCTGCACGCTGAAGTGACCGGCCGCCGAGGTGATGATGCGCAGTCGCGACAGCAGCTCCGGGCGGGACTGCCGCTCGGTCGTCCGGCCGACGAGGTTCGCGCAGGTCTCCTCGCGGGCCAGCAGCATCGCCTGGAGGTTGGACTGGGTGCCGCCGCTGGTGAAGATGCCGTCGGCGGCCGGCCCCAGGCCGATCCGGTCGGCCGTCCAGTCGATGAGCCGGCGCTCGATCAGGGTGCCGCCGGCGCTCTGGTCCCAGGTGTCCAGCGAGGAGTTGACGGCGGTGAGCACCGCCTCGCCGAGCAGCGCGGGGATCACCACCGGGCAGTTGAGGTGCGCGAGGTAGCGGGGGTGGTGGAAGTAGACGGCGTCGCGCAGGTAGACGTCGTGCAGCTCGTCGAGCGCGGCGCCGCTGTCGCCCAGCGGCCGGTCCAGGTCGATGCCGGCGATCCGTGGCACCAGCTCGTCCGGTGTCACGCCGGTGAACGGCCGGTCCACCTCGGCCATCCGGGTCGCGACCCGGCCGATCCCCTCGGCCAGCACGCGCCGGTAGTCCTCCACCGTGCCGGCGGTGAAGAGGTGGGCGCGGGCGCCGTGGGAGGCGGGGGTCACCCCGGTCGTAGGCACCTGGACGGTGGATCCGGGCAGGCTCATGCGGGTCCTCAACGGTCGGGAATGGACGGTACGGCGAGATGGCGGGACGTCACCATCCGCCCGCAGTCGGTGATCGAGCGAGCTTAGGTTACCCTAACCTAAGGATGTGTCAACATCGTTGCCCACATTGAGCGATATCACTCAGCCGGGCACCTTCGACAACTCGCGCTCCCCCGGCGCCGCAACGGATCGGGGCGGGAACCGCCGCTGGTGTCCGAGGCCCAGCGCGACGCCGAGCGCCACCAGGACGACGGAGGCCACCGCGACCGCGGGATAGCCGAACACCTCGGCCGCGGCCAGCGCGACGGAGGCCGCCACGAACGAGCAGACCAGCCCGAACGACGACAGCACCGTGAAGTCCGTACCGCCCGTGCCGGGCCGGGAGTAGTCCATGTTGACCGTGTAGAGCACGACGTTGGCGATCGTGTAGGCGGCCATGAAGCAGCAGAGCGCCGCGACCGTCCCGGCGAGCGGAGCCTGGCCGTTCAGCAACGGCAGCAGCATCGCCGTGGACAGCGCGAGCGCCACTCCCCCGGCGACGAGCACGCGACCCCGCCCGAACCGGCCGATCGCGGCCCCGGAGACCAGACCGGCCACGATGGCCGGCAGGCTGGTCACCACGCCGGTCACCACGCCGATGCGCGCCAGGGACCAGTCCGCGTCCACCATGGCCGGCGTCACCAGGGCGTACGTCGCGCCCGCGCCGATGTAGACCAGCGGCACCACGCCGAAGGTCCACCGGCGGCAGCCGGGCTGACCCAGCACCGACAGCAGCGCCCGGTACGCCGCACCGGCGCTTTCGACGCGGTCGGTGCGGTCCGGCTCGCGGAACCGCCACACCACCAGCAGGCCGACGGCGGTCAGGGCGGCGAGCAGCAGGATCGCGGGCGCCCACCCGAACCGGTCGTAGACGACCACGCAGGCGCCGCCGCCGAGCAGGTTGCCGACGTAGCTCGCGGCGACCTGGATGCCGTTGCCGGTGCCCCGCGAGCGCTCGGAGAGCAGCCGGACGGCGACGGCGTCGACGGCGATGTCCTGCGTCGCGGAGAGGAACACGTACGCGACGCAGATCGCGACGACCGGGCCGAGCTGCGCGGCCGGGCGGTCGAACGGCAGCAGGGCCAGCAGGGCCAGCACCAGGCCGCCCTGGAGCACCAGCAGCCAGGACCGGTAGTGACCACGGTGGCGGGAGCCGTACCGGTCGAGGACGGGCGCCCAGAGGAACTTGATCGGCCACACCAGGCCGACGAACTGCAACAGCGCCAGCGTGTCGAGGGAGGTGCCGCCGTCGCGCAGGATGGCGGTCAGCCCGACGGTGATGAAGCCGATGCCGAGGTACTGCGTGACGTAGAGCGCGGTCAGCGTGCCGAGCCGACCTCTCACCGGGCGCTCCAGTAGGCCAGCGAGGTGAGCTGGTGCTTGCCGACGCCCAGCGTCCGCCGGACGTGCTTGGTGATGCCGCGCGTGCTGGCCGCCTCGCAGGCCACCCAGTAGTGGGCGTCCTCGGCGGCGGGCAGGGCCGCGCAGACGGTCTCGACCAGGTGCTGGCCCTCGTCGCGGCGCGGCACCCAGGTGACCTGGTGCCTGTCGTGGGCGCGCGGCCCCAGCTCCTTCTCGCCCTCGTGGGCGTACTCCAGCCACACCGTCGCCGGAGTGTCGGGGGCCGCGGCGAGCAGGCTGTTCACCGCCGGGAGCGAGGCGGCGTCGCCCACCAGGTACAGGTGCTGCGGGGCGGGGTCCGGCAGGTTGAAGGTGGTGCCCTGCACCGTGGCCTCGATGGTGTCGCCGACCTGGGCGGCGGCGGCCCACCGGGCGGCGCATCCGTCGTGGATGGCGAACTCCAGGTCGAAGCGGCCGGTCTCCGGGTCGGGGTCGACGAGGGTGTACGCGCGCTGGTGCGGCTTGCCCTCGTTGTCGAACCACAGCCGCACCCACATGGTGGGGTGCACGCCGCACGCCTCCAGCAGCCCGCCGCCGTCCATGCGCAGTCGACGGTAGTGCTCGCCGACGGACTCGGTGCCGAGCACGGTCAGCCGGAAGTCACGGCCGCCCATCGCCTTGAGCACCAGGGCTTCCCAGTTTCGCTTCACGCACCCCTCCAGGTAAGGTCTGCCTCAGTTAGGGGAGGGTAGCCTAAGTTGACATTCCTGTGGCAGGCGGGACGACCGCCCATCCGCGCGGCGCGACGATGACCGGCGTCCATCGCGACCGGTGGGGTGTCCCGCACCTGCGCGCCGACAGCGTCGACGGCCTCGCCCGGTTGCAGGGGCGGGTCGCCGCGGTCGACCGGGCCTGGCAGATCGAAGTGGAACGGTGGCGCTCGGAGGGCCGGCTCGCCGAGCACGTCGGCCCCGCCGAGCTGGGCTGGGACCGCTTCGCCCGCCGGGCCCGCCTCGACGACACCGCCCGGCGCTGCTTCGAGCGGCTCGCCCCCGCCACCCGGCAGTGGGTCGGCGCCTACGTCGACGGGGTCAACGAGGGACTCGCCGAGGGCGCCGCCGCGGCACCCGAGTTCGCGGCGGTCGGCTGCGCCCCGGGCCGGTGGCGGCCGTGGTCGCCGCTGGGGGTCTTCCTCGTCCAGCACGTGCTCTTCTCCACCTTCCCCAACAAGCTGTGGCACGCCCACGTCGCCGCCACCCTCGGCCCGTCCGCGAGCGACCTGTTCGCCGTCGAGGGCCCCGACGGGTCGGGCAGCAACGCCTGGGCCGTACCCGGCGACCCCGGCACCGGACGGGCGCCCGTCATCGCCGGCGATCCGCACCGCATCCTCGAACTGCCCGGCATCTACCACCAGGTGCGCCTCGCCTGCCCCGAGTTCGACGTGTTCGGCTTCGCGTTCCCCGGCGTGCCCGGCCTCCCCCATTTCGGACACGCCGGCGAGGTCGCGTGGGCCGTCACCAACGCGATGGCCGACTACCAGGACCTCTACCGCGAACAGCTGCGCCGCGACGGCGACCGGGTGCTGGTCCGCGAGGCGGACGGCTGGGTGCCGGCGCACCGGCACGTCGAGCGGATCGAGGTCCGTGGCGGCGAACCGGAGTCCGTCGAGGTGATCGAGACGCCGCGCGGGCCGGTCGTCGACCACGACCGGACCACCGGCGAGGCGATCAGCCTGCGTACCCCCAGCCGGGTCGAGCAGCGCCTGGGCTTCGACGCGCTGCTGCCGCTGCTGCGCGCCCGCAGCGCCGACGACGTCGCCGACGCGCTGCGCGACTGGGTCGAGCCGGTCAACAGCGTCCTGGTCGCCGACCGGCGCGGAACGGTCCACCAGTTGGTCGCCGGCCTCGTCCCGCTCCGCGACGACCGGTGCCGCCGGGAGCCGGTGCCCGGCGACGATCCCCGGTACCGGTGGCACGGCGGCTACGCCGAGCCGCGCCGCACCACCGTCGACGGGTTCGCGGTCTGCGCCAACGACCGCCGCCCCGACGTGGCGGACCTCGGCACCGGCTTCGCCCCGCCGCACCGGGCCCGCCGCATCCGCGCCCTGCTCGCCGACGGCGCCCGGGCGGAGGCCGTACACATGGACACCCGGCTGGCGGCCGGGGCGCTGCGCGGCCTGCTCGACCGGGTCGACCCCGGCGGGCTCAGCGGGCCGGCCCGGCGGCTGCGGGACCGGCTGACCACGTGGGACGGGCACATGCGGGCCGACAGCGCCGACGCCGGCGCCTGGGCCGCCTGGCGCGCGGCCCTGGCCCGCCGGCTGTACGACCACCCGTGCCTGCGCCCGCTGCGCGAGGCCCCGAGCGCGTTCGACGGCCTGTTCGCGCCGTGGACCGACCCGCTGTCCCGCATCGGCCACGCCCTCGACGGGGTGGCCACCGGGCTGCACCGCCTCGGCGGCGAGATCGGGCCCGTGGCGGCCGGCGCGCTCGAGGACGTCGCGGCGGGCGACCCGCCGGGGCCGTGGGGCCGGCGGCACGTGCTGCACCCCGTCCACCTCGGCGTGGCGGCGGCCACCGACGAGGCGGTACGGGGCATGCGGGAGCGGGTCGCGCTGGCCGGCGACGCCGACTGCGTGCTGGCCACGTCGAGCGTGCCCGGCGTGTCCGACGCGTGCTGGCGGGGCCCGGTGGCCCGCTACGTGTGGGACCTGACCGACCGGGCCGAGAGCCGCTGGATCGTCCCCTTCGGCGCGTCCGGGCGCCCCGGTGATCCGCACTTCGACGACCAACTGCCACTGTGGGCCGGCGGCGAGCTGGTTCCGGTGGTCACCGACTGGCGAGAACTCACCCCAGAACCAGGAGACGCGACACCGTGACATATCAGGAGAACATCCCCGGCTTCGGCGAGCTGTCGCTCGTCGCGCTGGACCCGGAGGCCCACGCGGAACTGGTGCACGGCTGGGTGACCGAGCCCCGGGCGGCGTTCTGGGGCATGGGTTCGCACTCGGTCGACGAGGTGCGGGAGATCTACGAGTTCGTCGACGGCCTCGACACCCACCACGCGTACCTGATCATGCTCGACGACGCGCCGATCGGCCTGTTCCAGACCTACCGGCCGGAGGCGGACCCGGTCGGCGAGCGCTACACCGTGCGGCCCGGCGACATCGGGATGCACCTGCTGCTCGCTCCCGGGAGGCGCCCGCCGAAGGGCCTCACGACCGCCATCGGCCCCGCCCTCGCCCGCTACCTGTTCGCCGATCCCACCCGGCTCCGGATCGTCGTCGAGCCCGACGTCCGCAACGAGCGCGCGCTCGACCGGCTGCGGCGGGAGGGCTTCACCTTCGCCGACGAGATCGACATGCCCGACAAGCGTGCCCAGCTTGCGTTCCTGACCCGGGAGCGGTTCGAGGCGGACCACGCCGTGCCCGCCTGAGCAGAACGCCCGGACCCCGCCTGACGACGCGGCGAGGCCCCGCCGGGTGCGGCGGGGCCTCGCGAAGACGGGATCAGGCGGTGGGGAAGTTGTCCGGCGTACGGATGCGGTCCCGGATCAGGGCGCCCGACTCGGTGAGCACGCCCGGGCCGGTGTAGGTGCTCCCGGCACAGGTGCCCGGCCGCAGCGCGGCGCTGCCCTCGGCCTTGTCCGAGTAGGTCCAGTTCGCGTAGCTGATCTTCAGGCGGTCCAGCAGGTCGAGCCAGGCGTTGCTGCTGGCGGCGTCGACCCCACCGTCACCGGTGTAGTCCACCGTGCCGAACTCGGTGACGAACAGCGGCAACCGGGCGGCGGCCCGCTCCACCTCGGCCCGGTAGTTGTCCCGGTGGGACGCGGCGTAGAAGTGGAACGTGTACATCACGTTGGTCGCGTTCACCGGGTTGTTGATGACCTCGTTGGCGTTGGAGCCGTCGGAGACGCCCAGCGAGGACCAGCCGCGGGTGCCGACCACGACCACCGCGTCCGGGTCGTTGGCGCGGATCACCGGAATGACCTGCTCGGCGTAGCTCTTGATGGTCGCCCAGCTGACGCCGTTGGGCTCGTTGGCGATCTCGTAGATGACGTTCTTCTTGGCGGCGTTGCGGGCGGAGACGGCGGCGAAGAAGGTCTTGGCCCGGTCGAGGTTGTGCATCGGGTCGCCCGGCGTCAGGGTGTGGAAGTCGATCAGCGCGTACATGCCGCGCTGCTCGGCCTCGTCGACCAGGGCGTTGACCCGGTTGGTGAAGCCGGCCGGGTCGGTCTCGTAGCCGTCCTCCTGGACGTACATGGCGATGCGCAGCAGGTCGGCCCGCCAGTCGTCGGCCAGCGCGTCGAGCGAGGCGTCGTTGTAGCAGCGGGCGAACCACTGGATGCCGTGGGTGCTCATGCCGCGCAACTGGATCGGCCGGCCGTACTGGTTGCACAGGTTGGCCCCGCACACCCGCAGCTGCCCGTTGATCGCGACCGGCGTCTGACCGCCCGGCGGCGGGGTCGTGGGCGGCGGGGTGGTCGGTGGCGGGGTCGTGGGCGGCGGCGTGGTGGGGGCCGGCGGGGTGGTCGGCGTGGTCGCGCCCGTGCAGGCGGTGCCGTTGAGGGTGAACGCCGTCGGCGCGGGGTTGGCGGCGCTCCACGTGCCGTTGAACCCGATGCTGGTCGACGCCCCGGTCGCCAGCGCGCCGTTCCAGCTCACGCTGCGCGCGGTGACTGCGGCGCCGGCCTGGCTCCAGGTCGCCGACCAGCCCTGGCCGACCCGTTGGCCGGCGTCGGGGAAGGCGAAGCCGAGCGTCCAGCCGTCGACCGCGTCGCCCAGGTTCTTGATCGTGATGTTGGCGGTGAAGCCACCGGACCAGCTGCTGGTGGTGTAGGTGACGGCGCAGCCGGTGGCGGCCTGGGCGCTGGCGACCGGGACGGCGGCCGACGCCGCGACGGTCAGCGCGCCGACCGCGCCGGCCATGAGCAGGGTGCGCCGGGACGGGCGCGGTAGGAGCTTCATGCGGGTGCCTTCGCTTCCGATCGGTGGTGGGGGTGCCGGCAGCGCAGGGCGGCGGGACGCCACGTCCGCCCGACGGGTACGGCAGTTCGTACGCCGACGGCCCGCAGGCGGGTCGTCGGGCCGGGAGCCTCGCGACAGATCCCCGCCCACGGGTCCGGGAGCGCTCCCACTGACGGCAGCCTAGGCGCGCCCCGGGCTCCCCGCAACATGGACACCCGTCGACCTCTTCCGCACGCGCGCCGGCCCCGGGGCGCGGACGCCCCGGGGCCGGTGTGCCGACGGTGTCGGTCAGAAGGTGGGAGCCAGGTAGAGCAGGCGGTTCGGCGAACCGGTGCCCGGGTTGGTGATCACGTTCGGGGTGGCCTGGCTGACGATGTACGAGTGGACCTGGGCGGGCGTCCAGCTCGGGTTGACGCTGAGCACCCGGGCGGCCGCCCCGGCGACGTGCGGCGAGGCCATCGACGTGCCGCTGATGGACGAGGTGGCGGTGTCGCTGGTGGACCAGGCCGACAGCACGCCCACGCCGGGGGCGAACAGGTCGGTGCAGGTGCCCCAGTTGGAGAACGACGCCCGGGCGTCGTTGCTCTGCGACGCGTTGACGGTCAGCGCCGTCGGGACGGAGGCCGGCGAGAAGTTGCAGGCGTTGGCGTTCGAGTTGCCGGAGGCCACGGCGTAGGTGATGCCGTCGGCGATCGAGTTCGCCACGGCGGTGTTCAGGGAGGCGTTGGTCGAACCGCCGAGGCTCATGTTCGCCACCGCCGGCTGGCCCGCCTGGTGGTTCGAGGTCACCCAGTTGATGCCGGCGATGACCTGCGCCCACGTGCCGCTGCCCTGGCAGTTCAGCACGCGGACGGCCACCAGCCGGACGTCCTTCGCCACGCCGTAGGTGTTGCCGCCGACGGTGCCCGCGACGTGGGTGCCGTGGCCGTTGCAGTCGGCGGCCGGCAGCGCGTTGTCGATCGCGTCGTAGCCGTCGACGGCCTGACCGGCGAAGTCGACGTGGGTGGTCCGGATGCCGGTGTCGATGATGTACGCCGTCACGCCGGTGCCGCTGCTGTTCCAGGTGTAGGTGCGGCTCAGCGGGAGGTTCCGCTGGTCGATGCGGTCCAGGCCCCACGGCGGGTTGTTCTGGGTGGCCGTCATCGTCACGGTGTGGTTCTGCTCGACGTAGGCGACGTCGGGGTGCGCGGCGAGGCGCTTGGCGGCCCGCTCGGAGAGCTTCACCTCGAAGCCGTTGAGCGCGTCACCGTAGACGTGCCCGACGCTGCCGCCGAAGCGGGCGGCGAGGGAGCCCGCCGTGCTCTTCACCTCGCCCTGCCGGGTGCCGGCGCGACCGCCGACGCTGGTGTCCTTGAGTACCACGATGTAGCTGTCGGCCACGGCGGTCGCGCCACCGGCGCTGAGGATCTCGCCGGTGGCCGAGGCCGCCGCCGGCGCGCCGATCATGGTGGTGACCATGGCGGCGCTGGCGAACACGCTGGCCGCAGCGGCGAGGGTCCGCCGATGAGTGCGAGGGAGTGACATCTCCCGGTCCTCCTACTGTGGTGGCCCCCGGGTGGCTCGTGGCACACCCGACAGGCGGTCTGGACGATGGACAAACCTTAGCCGCCACATTCATGATCGTGAATTTTGTTGATGTTCACGATATGAGGAAGATGTTGAGAAGCATTGGTCGTGAATGCCTTGCGTGAAACGGGATTCCATTGAGATACGTCGACCTTGCTGGTTGACTGTCGGGGGAGAACCGGGCCGTCACACACCGCACCTCGACCTGTGACAGGAGTTCCTCCACCATGCTCCGAAGGCCCCTGCTCCACGCCCTGCTCGCCGCGCTGGCGGCGATCCCCCTCACCCTCACCGCCGGGCTCACCGCCCCCTCCCCCGCACTGCCGGCGGCCGCCGCGCCCGTACGGGTGATGCCGCTGGGCGACTCGATCACCGGATCCCCCGGCTGCTGGCGCTCCGTGCTCTGGAACCGCCTCCAGGCCGCCGGTCACACCGACGTCGACTTCGTCGGGACGCTCGGCCCGCAGGGCTGCGGCCAGCCCCACGACGGCGACAACGAGGGGCACGGCGGCTACCTGGTGACCAACGTGGCCAACCAGAACCTGCTGCCGGGCTGGCTCGCCGCCACCCGGCCCGACATCGTCCTGATGCACTTCGGCACCAACGACGTGTGGAGCAACATCCCGCCCGCCACGATCCTCGCCGCGTACGGCAGGCTGGTGGACCAGATGCGGGCCAGCAACCCGGCGATGAGGATCCTCGTCGCGAAGATCATCCCCATGGCGCCGCCCACGTGCCCGGAGTGCGGCCAGCGGGTGACGGCCCTCAACGGCGCGATCGACGGCTGGGCGGCAGCGACCGGCACCGCCGCCTCGCCGGTGGTGGTGGTCGACCAGTGGACCGGGTTCAGCACGACCACCGACACCTACGACGGCGTGCACCCGAACGCGGCCGGCGACCAGAAGATGGCCGACCGCTGGTACCCGACCCTGGCCGCCGCGCTGGGCGGCGTCACTCCGACGCCCACCGCCAGCCCGACGCCCACCGCCAGCCCGACGCCGACCCCCACCGCCAGCCCCACGCCGACGCCCACCGGCCCGGCGGGCGGCTGCGCCGCGAGCTATCGCGTGGTGGGCCAGTGGCAGGGCGGCTTCCAGGGCGAGGTGACGGTACGCAACTCCGGCGCCGCGCCGACCTCCGGATGGACCGTCCGCTTCGCGTTCACCGACGGCCAGCGGATCAGCCAGTCGTGGAACGCCCGGCTGACGCAGGACGGGGCGGAGGTCACCGCCCGCCACGTCGACTGGAACGGCGCCCTCGCCCCCGGCGCGCAGGCCACCTTCGGCTTCCTCAGCAGCACCACCGGGGACGCCGCCACGACAACGGTGACCTGCGCGCCCGCCTGACATCCGCACGCCCGCACGCCGCACCGGCGCGGTCGGCCCGGACGCCCAGAACACGCGTCCGGGCCGGCAGCCGCGGCCTTCCTAGCCGAATGTCGGCTACATCTCCGTGCGCAAATGAGTGATTCTGGTCACACTGCCGCCTCGGGCCCGCCCGTCGGTCCACACCGGGGGCCGCACAACGGAATTCCCTTCCGGCGGCCCGGATCCACGCCGTCCGCGGCCCCCGGAGGTCCGGGCATCTCACCACGTACTGACCCGTAACTCGTACGTAGAGTCACGCGTGACGCCGTCGGTACCGAACTGTGCCTCTATCGAATTCAGCCGCCCATCGTCACGGTTTGCGGCGCTCACTACCCTGATCCCTGATCCCGTGCCTGGGCACACGTCGACAGCGATAAGGGCTTCACATGAGCGACAGTTACCCTCCGTACGGAGGGCAGCAGCCGGACCCGAACGTCACCCCCTGGAGCGGGCCGCCGGCCCCGCAGCAGGGCGGGTACCCGGGTTACGGGCAGCCAGCGCAGGCGCCCCAGTTCGGCGCTCCCTTCCCGCCGCCGAAGAAGTCGAACAAGGGCCTGGTCATCGGACTGGTCGCCGGCGCGGTGGTCCTCGTGCTCGCCATCTGCGGCGCCGGCATCGGCCTCGTCCTGGTCAACGGTGACGACGACGAGCCCACCATCGTCGCGACCGGCGGTCCCAGCCCCGACGCCGGCACCAGCAGCACGCCGGGCACGGACGCCTCCCCCACCCCCGGGCAGCAGGAGACGCAGGAGCCGAACAACAACGCGGTCACCGCCCGCTACTCCAGCGACCTGTCCAACGTCTGCGACGGCGGCCAGATCCTGAACGCGGCCACCTACAACGGCCCGTCCGGCGCCAAGGCGTACACGTTCTCGAACAACCCCGACCGGCCGAACTTCTGGTCGTCGAAGTCGGTCGCCTCGAACAAGCCGTACTACGCCAAGAGCGCCGACTTCCAGACGGTGTCCGTGGTCGGCTGCCTCAAGTTCGTCGAGGGCAGCGAGGGCGCGCCGAAGAAGTGCCAGTACAAGGACAGCGCCGGCAAGCAGGTCACCATCGACTACATCTCGTCGCGCTACACCCTGACCTTCTACGCCGCGAAGACCGGCGAGAAGATCGGCGACGGCGGCACCGTCAGCGCCCCGGCGGCGCGCTGCCCGAGCTTCATCTCGTACAACAAGACCACCATGAAGTCGCACGCGGCGCCGGACTCCGGCAGCATCGAGGCCGCCCTGGACAAGTTCCTGTCCTGAGCGGCACGGTCGACGGTGGGGAGGGACGGATCACCGTCCCTCCCCACCGTCGTCTCTCCGCAGGGCCACCCGTGCGGGCGGCGACCGTGACCTGGACCATCACGCCGATCGACCGTGGTGGAGAAGCCCGGGCGGGGTAGGTCGCGGCGGCCTCCCGCAGCGCCTGCGGCTCGACGTCCACCTGCGATCCGACCGCGCCCGGCCCGCCGGACGCCGGTGGGATCGGGGCGATGGCACCGGCCCGTTGGGTGCCCGACGACGGCGGGGCCGCCACCGTCCGAGGATGGTGGCGGCCCCGCCCGTCGTGGGTTCGCGTCAGCGGCGCGCCGGCGCCTCCCGACCGGCGGCGTCCACCGTGACCTGGTCGAAGGCCGGAGCACCGTCGACGGCGTCGGCGGCCACGGCCGTCGACCTGGCGGGATCGGGCAGGTCCAGGCTGCTGCGCAGGCCGACCGGCTTCAACAGGACCGCGGCGATGATGCCGACGACGGCGATCGCGGCGGAGATGAGGAAGATGTGGCCGGTGGCGTCCCCGTACGCCGCGCGGACGATCTGCTGGACCGCGTCGGGCATGGCGTCGAGGTTCAGGCTGCCGGCTCCCGCGCTGCCGGAGGCGGGGATGCCGGCAGCGGAGAGGTCGGCGGTGATCTGGTCGGTCACCCGTCGGGCGAGGACCGCGCCGAGCACCGACACGCCGATCGTGCCGCCGAGCGAGCGGAAGAACGCGACGGTCGAGCTGGCCGCGCCGATGTCCCGGAGCGAGACGGTGTTCTGCACGGCGAGGACGAGGTTCTGCATCGTCATGCCGACCCCGACGCCGACGATGAACATGGCCACGCCGACCAGCACCAGCGAGGTCTCGTGGTCGATGGTGCCGAGCAGGGCGAACCCGATGACGAGCACGATCGCGCCGAACACGATGTACGGCTTGATCTTCCCGGTCTTCGTGATCAGCCGGCCGGCGATGATCGACGATCCGAGGACGCCGGCCATCATCGGGATGGTGAGCAGCCCGGCCTCGGTCGGGCTGTAGCCGCGGCCGATCTGGAAGTACTGGCCGAGGAAGACGGCGCCGCCGAACATCGCCATGCCGACCGCCAGGCTGCCCAGGATGGCCAGGGCGGTGGTCCGCTGGCGGACGAGATCGAGCGGAACGACCGGCTCGTCGACCCGGGACTCCACCCAGACGGCCAGGGCGAGCAGCGCGACCGCACCGCCCACCATGGCGGCGGTCTGCCAGGAGGCCCAGGCGAACGAGTCGTCGACGAAGGAGATCCAGATGAGCAGCACGCTGACGCCGGCGGCGATCAGGGCCGCGCCCAGGTAGTCGATCTTGACGTTCTCGCGGCGGACCGTCGGCAGGCGCAGGGTGAACTGGAGGAGGACCAGCGCGATGGCGGCGACGGGGACCCCGACGAAGAAGCACCAGCGCCAGCCGAGCCAGGACGTGTCGACGATCAGCCCGCCCAGCAGCGGGCCGCCGACCGTCGCCACCGCCATCACGCCACCGAGGTAGCCGTTGTACCGGCCGCGCTCCCGGGGCGGGATCATCGCGGCGATGGCGACCTGGACGAGGGCCTGGAGGCCGCCGACGCCGATGCCCTGGAACGCGCGGGCGGCGATGAGCTGGCCGGCCGTCTGGGCGAAGCCGGCGATCACGGAGCCGACCAGGAAGACGACGATGGCGACCTGGACCAGGAGCTTCTTGTTGAACAGGTCGGCGAGCTTGCCCCAGATCGGGGTGGTCGCGGTCGCGGTGAGCAGGGTGGCGGTGACCACCCAGGTGTACTGGGTCTGCGACCCGTTCAACGCGCCGATGATGTTCGGCAGCGCCGTCGAGACGACGGTGCCGCTGAGCATGGCGACGAACAGCACCAGCAGCAGGCCGCTGAGGGCCTCCAGCGTCTGCCGGTGTGTCATCGGCGCGTCGCCGGCCGTGGTGGTGGGTGCGCTCATCGCGCGGCCTCCAGGTTGTCGTGGTGTCCGAGGGCGGTCTCGATGTCGCGGGTGAACCGGCCGAGCGCGGTGGCGAACGCCGCCACCTCCGCGGGGGTCCAGTCGGCGAGCGCGGTGTCGAGGATCCGGCCGTACCAGTCGTAGGTGTCGGTCAGGGCGGCCCGCCCGGCCGGGGTGACGGTCAGCAGGCTGGCCCGCTTGTCGGCGGGGTCGGCGCGCCGCTCGACCAGGCCGTGGCTGACGAGCGAGGCGACGGCGCGGCTGACCGTCGACGGGTCGAGCCCGCTGCGGGCCGCCAGCTCCCGGGCGTGGCAGTCGGCGGGCAGCTTCTCGATCTGCATGAGGAGGCCGGCGAGGCCGACCGGCACGGTCGGCCGGACGTCGGCCCGGTGCCGTTTGATCAGCCGTACGCTCCGGATCAGCTCGGACAGCCTCGCACCGAGCTCGCGGCCGGCAGTTTCCACGCCGCCTCCCCTGTCGCAGATGGTTGCCGCACACAAGCATCTGCCGATCTTGCTCACAGTGCAAGTTTGCGCGATGAGAACTGAGTCACCGCCCCGTAGGCTGTCGCCCATGGCGGAGACCACCGGGCTGCGGGAGCGCAAGAAGGCGGCCACCCGCCTCGCCCTGCACGAGGCGGCCCTGCGCCTCGCCACGGAACACGGGCTCGACCGGGTCACCGTGGAGGCCATCGCCGACGCCGCGAACGTCTCCCGCCGGACGTTCTCCAACTACTTCTCCAGCAAGGAGGAGGCGGTCTTCCACGGCGACGCCGTACGGCTGCGCCGGCTGCTCGAACTGGTCCGCCGGCAGCCGGCCGACGCGCCGCCGTGGGCCGTGCTGAGCGCGGCCGCCGAACGCCTCGCCGTCGAGGCGTACGGCAACGCCCCGCCCTCCTGGCTGCTGCACCGCCGTCAGCTACGCGGGCACCCGGGCCTCGTCGCGCACCAGATCGCGGCCTACACCGCCATCGAGCGCGATCTCGCCGACGACGTCGCCCGGCGGCTGACCGGCCCCGACCGGGCGCTGCGGTCCCGGGTCGTGGCGGCGGCCTTCCTGGCCTCCCTGCGCGTCGCCATCCAGCACTGGATCGACCACCCCGACGGGCCGCTGCACGACGTCCTCCGCACCGCGCTCGCCGAGACCGCCACCACCCCGGCCGGCACGTCCGCCCCACCGGTCACGTCCGTCCCACCGCCGGCCGGCTGACGCCCGGCAGTAGGAGGTGCGCCTCGGGCCGGCCCCGCCGAACCTGCGGCAGCGTGCAGGAAATGGACCGCCTGACTTGTTGCGGCGTGGCCTCGCTTGACCTTGTCACGGTGACAAGCTCTTCACTGTGGCCGAGGAGGTGGTTCCGATGACCATGCCGGAACGAGACACGGGCACGATGCGGGTTCTCTGGCGGCTGGAGGACAGCAACCCGTCGGCGCGGCTGCGGGCAGCGCTGGCGGTCGGCACGGCGCCGGACCCACGGTTCGTCGACAAGCTCGTCGAACGATGCGCGATCGAACCCGAGTTCCCCGTACGCGAGATGCTCACCTGGGCGCTCACGCGCCACCCGTCGTCGATGACGGTTCCGACGCTCGTCGATGAACTCCGCTCAGAGCGTGCGCAGGCCCGAAGCCAGGCGTTGCACACGCTGTCCAAGATCGGGGACCGGCAGGCGTGGCCGGCGATCACCCGGGCGCTGCTGACCGACGCCGACGACGAGGTGGCGCGGAGCGCCTGGCGCGCGGCGGTGGCACTCGTACCCGAAGGTGACGAACCCGCGTTGGCCGCGGTGTTGGCGACGCAGCTCGGGCGCGGCGAGCGTGCGACGCGGTTGAGCCTCAGCCGCGCGCTGATCGCGCTCGGCGAAGTGGTCACGCCGATCCTGCGCGCCGCGACGACGGATCCCGACCCTCGCGTCCGGCAGCACGCGAGCGCCACGGAACGGCTGTCGCGCGACCCGGACGCCGGGTTCGAGTTCGCGGTCGAGGAGGCGAAGCGCATCGCAGCCCTCGGCACGACCGGCCAGGAGGGGTGACAGGCGTTGTTGATCGGTGAGGTGGCGCGGCGCTCCGGCGTCAGCGCCCGCATGCTCAGGCACTACGACTCGCTCGGCCTGGTGCGGCCGACGGGTCGTACCCGGGCCGGCTATCGGGAGTACTCGGGCGAGGACATCCGGCGGATCCTCCACATCGAGAGCCTGCGGTCGTTGGGGCTGTCGCTGCGCGAGGTCGGGCGCGCGCTGGACGATCCCGGTTTCACGCCCTCGGGGCTCGTCGACGATCTCATCCGCCGGACGCGGGAACGCATCGCGGCGGAGACGGAGCTGCTCACCCGACTCCGTCAGATCGACGCCACGGAGCCCGCCGGCTGGGACGGCGTCCTCCGGATCGTCGCGCTCCTGCAGGCACTGGGAGCGGAGAGCGCCGGCAAGCGCCAACGCGCGGCCCTGTCCTCGGCCGAGGAGGTTCCGGTGCCGGTGGAAGCGCTGGTCGGGGCAGCGTTGAGCGAGACGGACCCGAACGTCGCCGGTGCCCTCCGGTGGGCGCTGGCGCGGTCGGGCGACGGGGGCCTGGCACTGCTGGCGGAGGGCCTCGGCTCACCGGCGGCCGAGGTGCGCGAACGTGCCGTCCGGTCCGTCGCCGAGATCCCGAGCGGTGCGGCGACGGCGCTGCTGCGGGACGCCCTCACGCACCCGGACCTCGCGGTCCGCAGGTGTGCCGCTCTGGCGCTCGGGGCGCGTGGGGCGGCCGACGCGGTCCCGACGCTGATCGACATGATCGTCGAGGAGACCAGCGACGCCGATGCCGCCGACGCGCTGGGCGCGCTGGCGACCGATCCCGCGTCGGCCGAGAAGATCGCCACCGGGCTCGTCGACCGCCTCGCCCACGCAGCGGTCGGACCGTCCGCACGTCGGCGGCTGACGCAGGCGCTCGCGGACGTCCCGGGGATCACGACGTCACGTGCCCTCGCGGAGCTGTCGCAGGACGAGGACCGTGCCGTCGCGCTCACTGCGGCGTACGTCCTCGGGCTGCGCGACGCGCGGTGACGGTTCCCTGCCGGGGTGGCCCGCCGCGCTTCCCCGCTAGGCTGTGTCTTCAAAGGATCTTGGTGTCGGATGATGTAGCGCGTGGGTCGTCGCTACGAGTTGTCTGACGTTGAGTGGGAAGCGCTGTCGCGGTACCTGCCGTCGGCGGTGACCGGTGGTCGGC
>NZ_JAVRFL010000036.1:0-82604 GCF_031845925.1 Micromonospora reichwaldensis
TTCAACCGGCTCAAGCAGGGCCGCAGCGTCGCGACTCGTTACGACAAGACCGCCACGTCCTACCGGGCCACGGTCACCATCGCCGCGCTACTCCAATGGTTATGAACCTTTGAAGACACGGCCTAGGCTGGCGGCGTGGACCAGGAGATGCGCGACGGGCTGCCGCGTACCGCCGCGCTGCTGCTCGGCACCCTGGTGCTCGCCACCGCGTTCATCACCGCGTACGTCGGCGCGCTGCACCGTCCCACGCCCCGCGACGTGCCGGTCGGGGTGGTGCGCGGCGACCAGAAGGCACAGGCCGTCCTCGCCGCCGTACGCAACCAGAGCGACGCCCTCGACGCCGTCGAGTACGCCGACCCGCGGGCCGCCGACGACGGCCTGCTCACCCGCGAGGTGTACGGGGTGCTCGCCACCGGCGCCGAGGGCGGGCTGGTGCTGACCACCGCGAGCGCCGCCGCGCCGGCCGCTACCGACGTCGTCGTCCGGGTCCTCGACACCGCCGCCCGGCAGGCGGAGATGCCGCTGCGGGTCACCGACGAGGTGCCGGTGGCCGCGACCGATCCGCGTGGGCTCGTGCCGTTCTACCTGGCCGTCGGGTACGTGCTGGGGGGCTACCTCGCCGCCACCGTGCTCGGCCTGGGCAACGGCACCGCCCCGCGCAGCCTGCGCCGCGCCGGGCTGCGGATCGCCGCGCTGGCCGGCTACAGCCTGGTGCTCGGAACCGCCGGCGCGGTCGTGGTGGGACCCGTCCTGGACGTCTGGGACCACGACCTGGTCGGCGTCGCCGCGAGCGGGGCGCTGGCGGTCCTCGCGCCGGCGATGATCGCCTCGGCGGTGCAGGGCTGGCTGGGGCTGTTCGGCACCGGGCTGGTGATCCTGCTGCTGGTCGTGCTCGGCAACCCCGGCTCCGGCGGCATCTACGCCCCCGAGTTCCTGCCGACCTGGCTGCGCGGCATGCACCGCTGGAACGTGCCGGGGCTCGCCACCGACCTGCTCAAGTCCGTCGTCTACTTCGACCGCCGGTCGACCGGCTGGCCGATCGCCGGGCTCACCATCTGGACGTCGTCGGGCGTGGCGGGTGTGCTCAGCGCCACCCCCTTCCAGGCCCGCCGTCGCGCCGGCCGACGCCCCACACCCACCCCCACCAGCACAGATGCCCCCGCCGCCGGCTGAGATGTTAGGAAGGGCCCCTTCCTCTACCGCAGACGATTGCAAGGGTCCCCTCCTTCCCGGCGGGGGACGCGGATACGATCCAGGGAGTCGGACAGCGCTGTCCTTCGTACTCGCGTAAGGAGCGCATCGTGACCGACCAGCACGACCACGACGGCCCCGACGCCGCCCTGCGGGCCGACATCCGCCGCCTCGGCACCCTGCTCGGGCAGACCCTCGCCCGTCAGGAGGGCCGGCCGCTGCTCGACCTCGTCGAGGAGATCCGCGCCCAGGTGCGCACGGACGCGCCCACCGCCGCGCAGCGCCTCGCCGGCCTGGACGTCACCACCGGCACCAAGCTGGCCCGCGCCTTCTCCACCTACTTCCACCTGGCCAACATCACCGAGCAGGTGCACCGGGCCCGGGAGCTGCGGCGCCGCCGGGCGGTGCAGGGCGGCTGGCTGGACCAGGCGGCCAAGATGATCGCCGAGCGCGGGGTCCCCGCCGAGGAGATCGCCGCGGCGGCCCGGCGGCTGGCGGTACGGCCCGTCTTCACCGCCCACCCGACCGAGGCGGCCCGCCGGTCGATCCTGTCCAAGCTGCGCGCCATCGCCGACGAGCTGGACACCGAGACCGCGAACGCGATCCTCTACGGCGCCAGCGACGAGGGCCCGGCCAACCGCCGCCTCGCGGAACTGCTCGACCTGATGTGGCAGACCGACGAGCTGCGGCTGGACCGGCCGGACCCGACCGACGAGGCCCGTAACGCCATCTACTACCTGCGCGACCTCTACGCCGAGGCCGCCCCGCAGGTCCTCGACGACCTCGCCGACACGCTGCGCACCCTCGGTGTGGAGACCTCCCCGACCGCCCGGCCGTTGTCCTTCGGCACCTGGATCGGCGGCGACCGCGACGGCAACCCGTTCGTCACGCCGGCCGTGACCCGCGAGGTGCTGACCATCCAGCACGAGCACGGCATCGCGGCCACCGAGAAGGCGATGGACCACCTGATCGACGAGGTGTCGGTGTCCCGGCGGCTGCGCGGGGTGTCGCTCGACCTCTCCGCGAGCCTCGCCGCCGACCTGGACGCGCTGCCCGAGGTGGCGGCCCGGTTCCGCCGGGTCAACGCCGAGGAGCCCTACCGGCTCAAGGCCCGCTGCGTGAAGGCGAAGCTGGCCAACACCCGGCAGCGGCTGCGTCAGGGCACCGCGCACGTGCCCGGCCGGGACTACCGGGGCTCCGCCGAGCTGGTCGCCGACCTGGAGCTGCTGCGCGCCTCGCTGGCCCGCAACGCCGGCCAGCTCACCGCCGTGGGCCGGCTCGCCTCGACCATCCGTACGGTCTCCGCGTTCGGGCTGCACCTGGCGACCATGGACGTCCGGGAGCACGCCGAGGCGCACCACGCGGTGCTCGCCCAGCTCTACGCGGCCGTCGGCGAGGTCTCCGACTACCCGTCGCTGAGCCGGCAGGAGCGGACGAAGCTGCTCGCCGACGAGCTGACCGGGCGCCGGCCGCTCTCCACGGTGGACACGCCGCTGACCGAGGCGACCCGCAAGACGTTCGACGTGTTCGGCACCATCCGCGAGGCGCAGGACCGGTTCGGCAACGAGGTCATCGAGTCGTACATCGTCTCGATGACGCTCGGCGTGGACGACGTGCTCGCCGCCGTGGTGCTGGCGCGCGAGGCCGGCCTGATCGACGTGCACAGCGGCCGGTCCCGGATCGGCTTCGTGCCGCTGCTGGAGACCCCGGCCGAGCTGAACACGGGCGGCGAACTCCTCGACGAGCTGCTCTCGCTGCCGGCGTACCGGGCCCTGGTGGCGGCGCGCGGCGACGTGCAGGAGGTGATGCTGGGCTACTCCGACTCCAACAAGGAGGCCGGCATCACCACCAGCCAGTGGTCCATCCACCGGGCCCAGCGCGCGCTGCGCGACGTGGCGGCCCGGCACGGCGTACACCTGCGGCTCTTCCATGGTCGCGGCGGCACGGTGGGTCGCGGCGGCGGGCCCACGCACGAGGCCATCCTGGCCCAGCCGTACGGCACCCTGGACGGCGCGATCAAGGTCACCGAGCAGGGCGAGGTCATCTCCGACAAGTACTCGCTGCCGTCGCTGGCCCGGGAGAACCTGGAGCTGACCCTGGCCGCGGTGCTCCAGGCCACCCTGCTGCACACCGCGCCCCGGCAGCCCGCCGAGATGCTGGAACGCTGGGACGCCACCATGGAGCTGGTCTCCGACTCGGCCTTCCGGTCGTACCGGTCGCTGGTCGAGGACCCGGACCTGCCCGCGTACTTCTGGGCGTCGACGCCGACGGAGCTGCTCGGCGCGCTGAACATCGGCTCCCGGCCGGCGAAGCGGCCCAACACCGGGGCCGGGCTCTCCGGGCTGCGGGCGATCCCGTGGGTGTTCGGCTGGACCCAGACCCGGCAGATCGTGCCCGGTTGGTTCGGGGTCGGCTCCGGGCTGGCCGCGGCCCGCGAGGCGGGGCTGGACGACGTGCTGGCCGAGATGCACCGCAACTGGCACTTCTTCCGCACGTTCCTGTCGAACGTCGAGATGATGCTCACCAAGACCGACCTGAGCATCGCCCGCCGCTACGTCGAGACGCTGGTGCCGAAGAAGCTGCACCCGATCTTCCACAAGATCGAGCAGGAGTACGAGCTGACCAAGCAGGAGGTGCTGGCGGTGACCTCCTCGCCGGCCCTGCTGGAGAACTCCCCGGTGCTCCAGCGCACCCTGGCCGTCCGCGACACGTACCTGGAGCCGCTGCACCACCTCCAGGTCGCCCTGCTGCGCCAGTACCGGGAGTCCGGGGCGGCGGGCCGGGCGGTGGCCACGGCGCCGGGCGGCCGGCGTGCGCCGAGCGACGGTACGGCGCTGGAGCGGGCGTTGCTGACCACGGTCAACGGCATCGCCGCCGGCATGCGCAACACGGGCTGAGGTGTTAGGAAGGGCACCTTCCTATCGCTCTTTGCATAGGAAGGTGCCCTTCCTAACACCGTGACCGGCGGGCTCGGCCCTAGAAGTCGCCGCCGCCAAAGTCGCCGCCGCCGAAATCTCCGCCGCCGAAGTCCCCGCCGCCGCCGAAGTCACCGCCCTGCTCGCCGAATCCGGTGCCGTCGCCGAAGCCCTCCTGGTAGCCCGCCTCGTAGCCGTACCCGGGGTCGCCGAAGCCGGGCGAGAAGAGCGCGTCGGCGATCAGCACGCCGCCGAGGACACCCGCGCCGGCGCCCAGCGCGGTCTTCCACCACGGGGTGGAGTACCAGCCCGCCGGCACCGGCCGGCCCTGGTAGCGCCCGCCCGGGTAGTAGTAGGGGGTGTCGCGGCCGGGCTGCGGGCCGGCCTTGAAGGTCTGCCCCTGCACGTTGACCTGACGCTCCCGGGTGAGCTGCCCGGCGCCCTGCGCAGCGGCCAGCGGGGGCAGCTCGGGGCCGGGGTCGATGCCGAGCGCCACCCGGGCCGCCCGGGCGTAGGTCAGCCCCTCCAGCGCGGTCTCCCGGGCCAGGCGGTACTGCTCGACGCTGCGGGCCTGCTCCAGCTGGCTGCCGGCCGCGTTGTAACGCTCCCCGGCGTCGACCAGCGCCTGGCGCACGGCCGGATGGTCGCCGTGCAGGTTCATCACCTGGCCGCCGAGCCGCTCGTACCAGCGCTGGGCGTCGGCCCGCGCGTCGGCGAGGCGGCGCTCCGCCCGGGCGGCGCTCTCCCGACGCCACCAGACGGCCGCACCCACCAGCAGCACCACGAGGATGAGCAGCGGCAGATATCTCATGTCTGCGACGTTACCCAGGCCAGGCCAGCGCCACGCCTGCGATCGACGCAGCTCGGCGGCGCGGATCGGAGGCAGGGCCGAGCAGGTCCGAGCAGGCCCGGGCCAGGCCGAGCCGGGCCCAGCCGGGCGAGGGCAGAGGCGGGCCGGGCAGAGGCAGGGGCGGGCAGAGGCAGGGGCGGGCAGAGGCAGGGGCGGGCAGAGGCAGGGGCGGGCCGGACTAGTGTCGCCGGCCGAGGTTCCACACGACGGCGTGCACGTCGCCGCCGGTGGCGGCCAGCTGGCCGGCGACGAGCCCCCGGTCGTTGACGAAGCCCACCCGGCCGCCGGAGCGGCCGAGATCCAGCGGGCCGAGGTCGACGCTGCGGCCCCGCACCCAGGCCACCCCGTGCTTCGCGCCGCCGGCGACGGTCGCCTCGCCGACCACGGTGCCGGCGTCGTTGATCGCCATGGCCTGGCTGTACGAGCCGCCCAGGGTGCCCAGGTCGGTGACGACGCCGTGGTGCCACCGCACGGCGCGCAGGTCCGTCGGGGTCTGCGCGCTGCCGGCGACCTGCCCGCGCCCGTTGACGCCCACCGGGTAGCTGTCGGTGCCGCCGAGGGTGCCGAGGTCCGTGAAGACACCGTCGTACCACAGGAAGGCGTGCCAGCCGGAGCCGTCGACCCGCATGGTGCCGACCACCTGGCCCCGGTCGTTGATGCCGGTGGCCATGCTGGTCGCGCTGGCCGGCGGCGTCAGCCGGACCAGCCTGCCGTCGCGCCACAGCGCCGCCTCGGTGCTGGCCCCGTCCGCGCTGTTGGTGAAGCCGACGACGTCGCCGCGGTCGTTGATCGCCGCCGCGAGGGTGTCGCCACCACGACCGGGCAGGTCCGTGCTGATCCCGTTCCGCCAGCGGAACGCCTGGCCGTACTGGCCGCTGTCGTCGGTGTATCTCGCGCCGATCACCTCGCCGCGCTCGTTGACGCCGACGGCCGAGGACGGCCCGTGGACGGCGGAGAGGTCGGTCATGACCCCGTCGCGCCACCGGAACGGCCTGGTCCGCCCGTCGGCCAGGACGGTGGTGCCGACCACCATGCCCCGCTCGTTGACGGCGGCGCCGTGGCTGTCCGTGCCCAGCGTGCCGAGGTCGGTCGTGGTCCCGTCCCGCCAGACGAACGCGTGGATGCGGCCGTCGGCGGTCTGGCTGTCGCCGAGGACCAGCCCGGAGTCGGTGAGCCCGACGGGGACGCTCCAGTCGCCGCCCAGCGTCCCGAGGTCCTGCCAGCCGACGGCGCCGCCGGGCGGCACGGCGACCACCGCGCCCGGCGCGGCCAGGCCGGCGAGGAGAACTCCCGCCGCCGTCGCGACGAGTGTCCGTACGGGACGCAACCGACCAGCCATGCCGTCTCCCTCCGAGGCCCTGTCGTCACTCTGAGCCATGTCAGCGCCTCCTGTCTGCCCCGGAACGGCCCCACCCCGCCACGCCGCTCGGCACGATCGGCCACAACGTCCATCCGCGACAAAGGCGGCGGGTGCGACGAGAGCGGCACAGCGGCGCGCGGCGCGCCGGTCTGGCAAGCTCCGGGGGTGGACTTCTCGACGCTGGCCGTGGTGATCGTCTGCCTCGCCGCCGGGGGCGCGGCGGGCTGGTACGCCGCCCGGAACCGCTCGGCGACCGAGATCGCCCGGCTGGACGCCACGCTGCGGGCCACCCGGGAGGGCGAGGGGCGGCTCGAACAGTCCATGCGGGCGTTGAGCTACGAGGCCACCGCGCAGTCCCAGGAGGCGGTGGCCCGCGCCGTCGCACCGCTGCACGACACGCTGCGCCGCTACGAGCAGCGGGTCGCCGAGCTGGAGCACGACCGCGTCGACGCGTACGCCGAGCTGCGCGAGCAGGTCCGTGCGATGAGCACGGTCTCGGGCGAGCTGCGTACCGAGACGAAGCAGCTGGTGGCGGCCCTGCGGGCACCCCAGGTGCGGGGTCGCTGGGGCGAGCACCAGTTGCGCCGGATCGTCGAGGCGGCCGGCATGCTGGAGCACTGCGACTTCTCCGAGCAGGTCACCGCCGCCACCGACCACCAGGGGGTCCGTCCCGACCTGGTGGTCCGGCTGCACGGCGGCCGGTCGGTGGTGGTGGACGCCAAGGCGCCGTTCGACGCCTACCTGACGGCGATGGAGGCCCGCGACGAGCGGGGCCGCGACACCCACCTCGACGCGCACGCGAAGCACCTGCGCGCCCACGTCGACGCGCTGGCCGCCAAGACCTACTGGGCCGCGTTCGACAGCACGCCGGAGTTCGTGGTGCTCTTCGTGCCGGCCGACCCGTTCCTCGACGTCGCGCTGCAACGCGACCCGACGCTGCTGGAGCACGCGTTCGCCCGCAACGTGGTGCTGGCGACCCCGGCCACCCTGGTCGCGCTGCTGCGTACGGTCGCCTACTCGTGGCGGCAGGAGGCGCTGGCGCGCAACGCGGTCGCGGTGCACTCGCTGGCCCGGGAGCTCTACGGGCGACTGTCGACCCTGGGTGAGCACGTCGGCAAGCTCGGCTCGTCGCTCGGCGGCGCGGTGACCGCGTACAACCGGGCTGTGGGGTCGTTGGAGGCGCGCGTGCTGGTCAGCGCCCGCAAGCTCGCCGAGCTGGGGGTCTCCGACCAGGAGCTGGCCGCGCCGGCGCAGGTCGAGCTGGCACCCCGTCAGCCGCAGGCCCCGGAACTGCTCGGAAACGCCGAAGCCGGGGCGCCGACCGGTCGGTCGACACTGGACTGAAGGCCGATACCTATCATCGCCGATGTGACAATGGACGCCCACCCATGTCACGAAGTGGTCACAACGAACTCCACGGTAGTGACAGTGACCAGCGGCAGCGCGAAGGATTCGCCTCACGCGTGCCCTGCATCTGAGGGCCCTGTTCTCTGGAGGAAAGAGAACGTGAGCAAACCCCGAAACCTGAGCCGGCGGACCTCCGCCGCGCTCTTCGCGTCGGTCGTGGCGGCCAGCGCGGTGGCGGTGGCCGGTGGTGCCGCCACCGCGAGCGCCGCGCCGACCGCCGCACCCGACGCGTCCCAGGCCACCCCTGTGGAGGCGCTGGGCTCGCACGACGCCAAGCTCCTCGCCGAGGCGGAGGCGAAGAAGGCCCCGACCGTCACCCTGATCGTGGCCACCAAGAAGGGCGAGGCGAAGGACGTCGCCGCCGACCTCAAGAACCTGGGCGCGGCCGTCACCGAGCGGTACGACAGCATCGGCTACGTCCTGGCCAAGGTCCCCACCTCCAAGGTGGTCAAGGCGGCCACGCTGCCCGGCGTCTCCGCGGTCGACCTGGACGAGACCATCCAGCTGCCCGACCCGACGCCCGAGGTCGCCCCCTCCGGCAGGAAGGCGGCGAAGCAGGCCACGACGCTGACCGGCCCGGGGGCCGGCACCCCGGCCGCCAACCCCTACATGCCGACCAACGAGATCGGCGCGGTCGACTTCGTCGCCAAGAACCCCCAGTGGGACGGCCGTGGCGTCACGATCGGCATCATGGACTCCGGTGTGGACCTCGGTCACCCGGCGCTGCAGAAGACCACCACGGGCGAGCGGAAGATCGTCGACTGGGTGACCGCGACGGACCCGTTCGAGGACGCCACCTGGCGCCCGATGCTCACCGAGGTCACCGGTCCGACGTTCACCTCCGGTGGCGCGACCTGGAAGGCCCCGGCGGGCACCTACCGGTTCAACCGGTTCAGCGAGTCGATCACGGCCGCCAGCGACCCGGCGGGTGACGTCAACCGCGACGGCGACCGGACCGACACGTTCGGCATCCTCTACGACCCGGCCACCCACAACATCTGGGTGGACGTCAACCAGAACAACGACTTCACCGACGACGCCCTGATGCGGCCGTACAAGGAGAAGTTCGACGTCGGGCACTTCGGCACCGACAACCCGGCCACCCCGGTGGTCGAGCGGATCCCGTTCGTGGTCGAGTACCGCGAGGACGTGGACACCGCCCCCATCGGCGGTCCCGGCCTGGTGGACTACGTCAACATCGGCATCGTCGAGAGCACCCACGGCACCCACGTCGCCGGCATCACCGCCGCCAACGACATGCTCGGCAACGGCGCCTTCGACGGTGCCGCGCCCGGTGCCAAGCTGGTCTCCGCCCGGGCCTGCTCGTGGGGTGGTGGCTGCACCTACGCCGCCCTCACCACCGGCATGGCCGACCTGGTGATCAACCGCAAGGTCGACGTGGTCAACATGTCGATCGGCGGTCTGCCGGCGCTGAACGACGGCAACAACGCCCGCGCCGAGCTGTACAACAACCTGATCACCACCTACGGCGTGCAGATGTTCATCTCGGCCGGCAACTCCGGCCCGGGCCTGAACACCATCGGCGACCCGTCGGTGGCCGCCAACGTGGTCAGCGTCGCGGCGAGCATCAGCAAGGACACCTGGCTGGCCAACTACGGCTCCGCGGTGAAGACGAAGAACGCGCTGTTCAACTTCTCCTCCCGGGGCCCGCGTGAGGACGGCGGCATCAAGCCGAACATCGCCGCCCCCGGCTCGGCCATCTCCACCGCCCCGACCTGGCAGCCCGGCAACGCGGTCCCCGAGGCCGGCTACCCGCTGCCCCCGGGCTACGCGATGCTGAACGGCACCTCGATGGCCTCCCCGCAGGCCGCCGGCGCCGCCGCGCTGCTGCTGTCGGCCGCCAAGGCGACCGACAAGGGCGTCACCCCGGCCGCGCTGCGCCGGGCGATCTACAGCTCGGCCAAGCCGATCAAGGACGTCCCGACGTACGGCCAGGGCTACGGCATGTTCAACGTGCCGGGCGCGTGGAAGCTGCTGCGCAAGGGCGTGGAGACGCGCTCCTACACCTCCGAGGCCCCGGTCTGCACCGTCCTGTCCGGTCAGCTGGGCACCCCGAACCGGGGCACCGGCCTCTACAACCGTTGCGCCTCCACCGAGGGTGGGCAGCGGATCGGCCAGTCGAAGAGCTACCAGGTCAAGGTCACCCGTACCAGCGGGCCGGCCGGCACCGTGAAGCACAACGTGGGTCTGCGCGGCAACGACGGCACCTTCACGGCGCCGAAGACCGTCTCGCTCCCGCTGAACAAGACCGTCACCGTCCCGGTCACCGCCAAGCCCGCCACCGCCGGCGCGCACGGCGCGATCATGACGATCGACGACCCGGCCACCTCGGTGATCGACTTCGAGGTCTCCACCGTCGTCGTCGCCTCGAACGACGTGAAGAAGCCGAACTTCTCCTTCTCGGCCGAGGGCTCGGTCGACCGGAACGGCTTCACCTCGTACTTCGTGACGGTTCCGCCGGGCACGGGCGCCCTCCAGGTGAACCTGTCGGGCATCGCCACCGGTTCACAGACCCGGTTCATCGCGTTCAACCCGTACGGCGTCCCGGTGGAGAGCACCTCCAGCCTCGCCTGCTACACCAACTTCTCCGACGCCAACGCCTGCAAGCCGCAGGAGCGCGACTACCAGAACCCGATCGCCGGGGTCTGGGAGATCGAGGTGGAGTCCCGTCGGACCTCGCCGTCGCTGAACAACCCGTTCCAGCTCACGGCGCGGGTGCAGGGTGTCGCGGTCGAGCCGGCCGTGGTCGAGCTGCCGTCGGTCACCGCCGGTGCGGCGACCCCGGTAACCTGGTCGCTGACCAACACCTTCGGCCCGGTCGCGGTGACCGGTCAGGGCGGCCCGCTCTCCAGCGTCCACGCTGAGCGGCCCACCATCGCCGAGGGCACGTCGCAGGAGTACACCGTGGAGGTGCCGGCGGGCGCGACCCGCTTCACCGCCCGGATCGGCAACCCGGCCAGCGCCGCGGCCGACCTCGACCTCTACGTCTTCCGTGGCACCACGGAGGTCGGTCGGGCCGCCGACGGCGACTCCGAGGAGGCCGTGACCATCAACAACCCGCCGGCGGGCACCTACCGGGTGGTCGTCGAGGGTTACGCGGTGGACGGGGCCGGTGGCAGCACCGCCTACGACTACCGGGACTCGTTCTCCGCGGCGGCGCTGGGCAGCCTCTCGGCGCCCGCCACCCCGCTCAACCTGGCCCACGGCGCCACCGCCACCCTCACCGGTACGGTGACCGCCCAGTCCACCCCGGTCGCCGGTCGGGCGCTCTTCGGTGAGCTGTCCGTGGTGACCACCGAGGGCGCGGTCGTCGGCCGCGGTGCCGTCTCCATCGGCGCCGTGAACTGACCCGTCCCGCACCGGAACACCGGAGCCCGTCCCCACCCGGGGGCGGGCTCCGCCCGTTGCGGTGCCCTCCGCCGCGACGCAGGAGGCTCGGGCCCCCCGACGCGGCCACGGACGGACGCGCTCGCCCCTTCTGTCGCGACGCAGGGGGCTCCGGCCGCCCGACGCGGCCACGGGCCGACGTGCTCGCCCCTGGTGGGCAGGCGCACCCACGTGTGGCGGACGGCCGTCCGGTCAGCCCTGCGGATGGCATCGGTCAGCCCTCGCGGGGTTTACCGGTCAGCCCAGGCGGGCCGGTACCGGTCAGCCCTCGTGGGCGGTACCGGTCAGCCCCGGCGGGCGGTCTCGACCAGGAAGGGCGTGCCCTGCTGGCAGGTCGTGAGCAGGTCGCGCTGGACCCGGCCGGTGACCGTGACCTTGGCGCCCGGCTTCAGCAGGTCACGCGGGCCGCCGATCAGCAGGTAGTTGTCGAGCAGCAGGCAGTTGGGCTCCACCCCGGAGGTGACGGTCCCGGTCAGGGTGGTGCCGCCGGCCGGCGGCGTCTTCGTCGGCCCGCCGGTGGGCCTCGTGGGCGGGGGCAGGGCCGGCCCCGTCGGGTCCACCGGGTCGCCGGGGGTCGGCGGGACCGCGGGGCTGCTCGGATCAGGGCTGGGCGGGCTGGTCACCGGCTGCGCTCCCGTCGGGGTCGGGGTGGGGGTGTCGCCGGTACCGTCCTGCCCGCCGCAGGCGCTCAGCGCCACGCAGACGGCCAACGCGGAGACGGCGAGCCGAAGAGTCCTCATACCCTGGTCTGACGCAGCGGGACCGCCCACCGTTCCCGCCGGTCAGCCACGGGCCGCGGCGGCGGCCTTCATGTCCCGCTTGAGCTCCTGCGGCAGCGAGAAGGTCAACCGCTCGTTGGCGGTCACCACCTCATCGACGTCGGTGAAGCCACGCGCGGCGAGGTGGGCGAGGACCTCCTGGACGAGCTGGTCGGGAACGCTGGCGCCCGAGGTCAGGCCGACCGTACGCGCCCCCTCCAGCCACGCGTCGTCGATCTCGTGCGCGAAGTCGACGAGGTGACCGGCGCGCGCCCCGGCGTCCAGGGCGACCTCGACGAGGCGTACGGAGTTGGAGGAGTTGGCCGAACCGACGACGATCATCACGTCGCATTCGGGCGCGATCTCCTTGACCACGTGCTGCCGGTTGGAGGTGGCGTAGCAGATGTCGTCGCTGGGCGGCGACTGGAGCATCGGCAGCCGCTTCTTGAGCCGGGCCACCGTCTCCAGCGTCTCGTCGACCGAGAGGGTGGTCTGGGAGAGCCAGACGACCTTGTTCGGGTCGCGGACGGTGATCCGGTCGGCGTCCTCCGGACCGTCCACGAGCTGGATGTGCTCGGGGGCCTCGCCGGAGGTGCCGATGACCTCCTCGTGCCCCTCGTGGCCGATGAGCAGGATGTCGTAGTCCTCGGCGGCGAACCGCTTGGCCTCCTGGTGCACCTTGGTGACCAGCGGGCAGGTCGCGTCGATCGCCCGCAGCGAGCGGGTCCGGGCCTGCTCGTAGACCTCCGGGGCCACCCCGTGCGCGGAGAAGATGACGGTGGCGCCCTCCGGCACCTCCTCGTTCTCCTCCACGAAGATCGCGCCCTGGGCCTCCAGCGTCTGCACGACGTGCTTGTTGTGCACGATCTGCTTGCGTACGTAGATCGGGGCGCCGTAGAGCTTGAGTGCCTCCTCCACGGTCTGCACCGCGCGGTCCACGCCCGCGCAGTAGCCGCGGGGCTTGGCCAGGATCACGCGCTTGCCGGTCCGGGACGTCACTTCAGCCTGAGTCACCCGCCCATCGTACGTGCCGCCCCCGAGGGCGACACGGGCCGCGACCGCCACCACGGCACGATGCCGGCCACACGCCGCCGCGCCCCGGCCGAGCCGCGCGGGACTGTCCGGGGCGGGCCGTAGGGTGTGCGGGTGAGCACAGGCGAGGTGGGGCGGAGCACGTCCGAGGAGCCGTGGCCGGTCCGGGTGGTCAGCCAGAAGGTCGGCGCCTGGATCGCCCGGCTGGGCTGGGTGTGGGTGGACGGGCAGGTGGCGCAGATCAGCCGCCGGCCGGGCGCCAGCACCGTCTTCCTCACGCTGCGGGACCCGTCGGCCGACCTGAGCCTGACGGTCACCACCAACCGGGACGTCCTGGACGTCGGCGCCCCTGAGCTGCGCGAGGGCGCCCGGGTGGTGCTGCACGCCAAGCCGGAGTTCTACGCGGCCCGGGGCACGCTGAGCCTGCGCGCCGACGAGATCCGGCAGGTCGGCCTCGGCGAGCTGCTGGCCCGGCTGGAGAAGCTGAAGAAGCTGCTCGCGGCCGAAGGGCTGTTCGACCGGGCGCGCAAGCGCCGGCCGCCCTTCCTGCCCAACCGGGTGGGGTTGATCACGGGTCGCGCCTCGGCCGCCGAGCGGGACGTGCTGACCAACGCCCGCCGGCGCTGGCCGGCGGTGGAGTTCCGCACGGTCAACGTGGCCGTGCAGGGGCCGAGCGCGGTCCCGCAGATCGTCGACGCGCTCAAGGTGCTGGACGCCGACCCGACTGTCGACGTGATCGTCATCGCCCGGGGCGGGGGCGGCATCGAGGATCTGCTGCCCTTCTCCGACGAGGCGCTCTGCCGGGCCGTCTTCGCCTGCCGCACGCCGGTGGTCAGCGCGATCGGCCACGAGACCGACGCGCCGCTGGTCGACTACGTCGCCGACGTACGGGCCTCGACGCCGACCGACGCCGCCAAGCGCGTGGTTCCGGACCTCACCGAGGAGGTGCGCGTCATCCGGCAGGCCCGGCACCGCCTCGAACGCGCGGTGCGCAACCTCGTGGACCGCGAGTCGCACCGGCTCGACGGCCTGCGCTCCCGACCGGTGCTGGCCCGCCCGCAGGTGATGGTCGACCAGCGGCTCGCCGACCTGACCGGGCTGCGCCAGCGGGCGGGGCGCTGCCTGGACCACCGGCTCGCCGCCGCCGACGACGACCTGCGGCACACCCTGGCCCGGCTGCGCGCCCTCTCCCCCGCCGCCACCCTCGACCGGGGCTACGCGATCGTCCAGCGCGCCGACGGCCAGGTCCTGCGCGCCGCGTCCGAGGTCGGCAAGGGCGACCCGCTCCGGGTACGCCTCGCCGAGGGCGAGTTGGCGGCGACGGTCGACGGCTGAACGGAAGCGGAAACACGATGGCGGGCCGGCCGCGACGGTCGACGCTGAACGGCGACGGGATCACGATGTGGTGGGATGGCAGCGATGACTGACGAGAAGAAGGCCGAACAGCTCAGCTACGAGCAGGCCCGCGCCGAGCTGGCGTCGGTGGTCGAGCGGCTGGAGACCGGCGGCACCACGCTGGAGGAGTCACTGGCGCTCTGGGAGCGCGGCGAGAAGCTGGCCGAGACCTGCCAGCGCTGGCTGGACGGCGCCCGCGCCCGCATCGACGCCGCCCGCCAGGACCCCACCTCCTGACCTCCCCCGCCCGCCCGGACCGCCCGACCCGGCCCGGCCCGCCCGCCCGCCCGCCCGCCCGCCCGGCGATCATGGAGTTGTGGTGGGCGATACAGGGCGTTCTGCACCTTGTGTCACCCACCACAACTGCATGATCGACGCGGGCGGGGGCGCGGGCGGGGGCGGGGGCGCCCGAGGGAGGGCGCGAGGGAGGACCGGGGTTAGTTGAAGAGGTTGTAGAGCTCGGCGGGGGCCTCGACGACCTGGTCCGCCGGGGGCTTCTGGGCGGCGGTGGCGCTGCCGTAGTCCGAGTACGTGATCTTGATGTCCTGCGCCTTGGTCTGGCCGGCGGCCGGGATCTGGATGACCATCTCGCTGAGCCGGCCCTGCGGGTCGAGCTTCGCGGTGAACGGCACCGACTTCGCCTGCGCCCCGAGGGCCGTGATCACCGTCGGGTCCACCGAACCCGCCTCCGCCGCCTTCGACACGTCGATCGTGCCGGAGTACGCGCCGTCGCCGGTCTGGCGTACCTCCGTGATGCCCTGCGTCAGCACCTCGCTGCCGGCGGGGTCGACCTTGTCGAAGTCGAAGCCGAGGTTGCGGTTGCCCTTGATCCGGGTCTGGTCCAGGTGCTGGTACTTGCCGAGGTTGAGCTTCTGCACCCCCGGCACGCTGTTGGCGGTAGTGCCGCCGAGTTCGACCTTCACCCAGCTGTCCGGCTTGTAGTGGACGAGGTCGAGCTTCATGAACAGGTCGTCGGTCGGCTTGCCGATCGTCACCCGCATCTCGGCGCTCTGGGTGGGCTCGTGCACCCGTCCCTCGGCGGTCGAGCCGACGCCGGACATGGTGAACCGGAAGTTGCCGTTGCTGATCTCACGGGTGGAGGCCAGCAGCGCCTGCTTGGCGTCACCGGCCGCCGGGGCCGCGCTGCCGGAGGGCGCGGGCGTGCCGGAGGCCGAGACGGTCGGGGAGGCGGACGAGCCCGCCGTCGGGGTCCCGGAGGAGTTGCAGGCGGCCAGGCCGGGAGTGAAGAGGGCGGCGGCCACCAGGCCGGCGCTCAGGCGTCGAACAGTCATACGTGTCTCCCACATGGGTCACCCGACGCACCTGGCGGCGGCCGGAAACCGGGCGACGCACCACGTCGGCTGCGCCGCGCGAACCCCCTGAGGCCGGCTGCCGGGGCGACCGGTCCGGGTCCGCCCCACTCCTGTTCCCTGTCGCCGCGTCGCACAATCACCGGGATGTCCGGTTGCCCCGGACGGGTGACCCCGGAACGCGGAAACGGGGCGGCCGGAGCCGCCCCGTTTCCGTGTGTCGCCGTTACTTCTTGAACATCTCGTACGTCTCGGGGGACGCCTCGACCACCTTGTCCGCCGGCGGCTTCTGCGCGGCGGTGGCGTTGCCGTAGTCCGCGTACGTGACCTTGATGTCGTGCGCCTTGGTCTCACCGGCGGCCGGCACCGAGATCACCAGCTCGGTGAGCCGGCCCTCCCCGTCCAGCTTCGCGGTGAAGGGCAGCGTCTTGGCCTGCGCGCCGAGGGCCTTGACCAGGTCGGCGTCCAGGGTGGCGGCGTCGCCCGCGGCGGACACGTCGAGCTTGCCGGTGTAGCTGCCCTCAGCGGTCTTCTGCACCTCGGTGACGCTCTTGGTCAGCTTCGCGCTGCCGGCCGGGTCGACTTCCTCCATGTAGCGGCTGAGCTCGCCGGCGCCCTTGACCTTGGACTGGTCGAGGTGCTGGTACTTGCCCTTCCACTTCTCCGCGCCCGGGATCATGGCGCCCAGCTCGCCGAGGTCGAGCATCACCCAGCTGTCCGGCTCGATGTAGATCAGCTCCATGCCCATCGACATGCCGCCGGACTCGTCGTCGAACTTCATGCTGAACTGGGCGCTGTTGCTGGGCTTGTGCACCAGGCCCTTGCCGCTCAGCCCGGCACCGGCCAGCGTGAAGGTGAAGTTGCCCTTCTCGATCTCCTTGGTGGAGGCGAGCAGCGCCTCCTTGGGGTCGGCGGGCGCGGCCGACGCTGCCGAGCCCGCGGCGGTCGGCGCGGCATCGTCCGACTTGCAGGCAGTCAGGCCGGGAACGAGCAGGGTGGCGGCGAGCACGCCGACGCTCCACCGTCGAATGTTCACAGTCAGTTGTCTCTCTTCGTGAAACGGTAAGCACCTGGCGGACTTCATCCGCCGAGCAGTGAGCCGGGGCAGCGTAGCCGATCCGACCGACACCCGGGGGGCAGCTGTGGGAGCGGGCTACCGGATCGCCGAGGCCAGGTGCCGCAGTTCGTTGTCCCGGGCGTCGCCGACCACGATCACGGTCCGGTTCGGTTCGAGCAGGACCAGGGCCTGTTCGTTGCCGCGGGCGGTGTACCGCTGCCAGGAACGCCCGCCCAGGTCCGTCTGGCCCTGCGGTTGCCCCTCGGCGGTCAGCTCGGCGGGCAGCAGCCGCTCCGGAGGCACGCTGCTCTGCACCAACTGGGCGGCCCGCCCCTCCGGGGTGAGGTAGCCGAGGCGCAGGCTAGACCCGCCTTCGACGGTCTGGAAGTTCGCGCTGACCGTGCGCCAGCCGTCGCCCAGCCCCGCCGGCTCGCTGACCGGGAAGGCGTTGGCGGCCCGCGCCGATTCGAGGGCGGGCGCCGGGTCGACGGTCGTCGGCTGGTCGCCGCCGAGGAACCCCCGGTAGAAGGCGAGCAGCAGGGCGATCGGGATCAGCAGCACGAGCAGCGAGATCGCCATGTCCTTCGGCGAGCGCTCGGACTTGCGGGTGTCGACCGCGGGCGGCGGCGCAGGCCGCTCGCCCGTCTCCGCCCCGCCGTCGGGCGGGGCCGCCCCGGGGGCGCCGGCGGGTTCGACCAGCGCCGGTTCCCCTTCCGGTACGGCCCCGGCCCGGGTCGGGGCGACCGGCGGCTGGCCGTCCGGCGGCGTCGAGTCGGCGGGTACGCGATCGGCAGGCTGTGCGGCTTCCACCCCACCATCTTCGCAGCCTCCCGACCGGCCGTATCCGGGCCATCACCGCCCCGACCCCGCGCCGGGTGAGCGATCGTGTGAGGATCAGCGACAAACCCGGCAGCGGCGACGCCGCACCCTGCCGCCCCGCAACGTCGCGAGGAGGAGCCGTCATGACGAACACCAGGACGCGGATCCCACAGGATCTCGACCGCAACCTCGCCCTCGACCTGGTCCGGGTCACCGAGGCCGCGGCGATGGCCGCCGGTCGCTGGGTCGGCCGGGGCGACAAGGAGGGCGGCGACGGAGCCGCCGTCGACGCGATGCGCAAGCTGATCAACTCGATCCCCATGCGGGGCGTCGTGGTGATCGGCGAGGGTGAGAAGGACAACGCCCCGATGCTCTTCAACGGCGAGCACGTCGGCGACGGCACCGGCCCGGAGGTGGACGTCGCCGTCGACCCGGTCGACGGCACCACGCTGATGAGCAAGGGCATGCCGAACGCGGTGGCGGTTCTCGCCGTCTCCGAGCGGGGCGCGATGTTCGACCCGAGCGCGGTCTTCTACATGGAGAAGCTCGCCGTCGGCCCGGCGTACGCCGACGTGGTGGACATCAACGCGGGGGTGGCCGAGAACCTGCGCCGGATCGCCAGGGTCAAGGGCACCGACGTCTCCGAGGTCACGGTCTGCGTGCTGGACCGCAGCCGCCACGACGACCTGGTCACGCAGATCCGCCGGGCCGGGGCGGGCATCCGGTTCATCTCCGACGGCGACATCGCCGGCTCCATCGCGGCGGCCCGGGGCGAGTCCGACGTCGACGTGCTGATGGGCATCGGCGGCACCCCGGAGGGCATCATCTCCGCCTGCGCGTTGAAGTGCATGGGCGGGGCGATGCAGGCCAAGCTCTGGCCGCGCGACGCCGAGGAGCGGGAGAAGGCGCTCGCCGCCGGGCACGACCTGGACCGGGTGCTCACGACCGACGACCTCGTCACCGGGGACAACTGCTTCTTCGTGGCCACCGGCGTCACCTCCGGCGACCTGCTGCGGGGCGTCCGCTACCGGGCCGGTGGCGCGTACACGCAGTCGATCGTCATGCGCTCGAAGAGCGGCACGATCCGGGTGATCGACTCGTACCACCGGCTGGAGAAGCTCGCGCTCTACTCGGCCGTCGACTTCGACGGCCGGCCGCTGGCCGAGCAGGAGTGAGCGGCACCGGGACGCTGGCCACTCCAGCCACGTCGGCGGCCCGCCGGATCACCGGCGTGGGCCTCGCGACCGCCTCCGGGCTGGCCGTGGCCGTGCAGTCCCGGATCAACGGCGAGTTGGGCGTACGCCTGGCCGACGGGATCGCCGCCGCGGTCGTCTCGTTCGGGGTGGGCCTGCTGGTGCTGCTGGTGCTGGTCCCCGCCACCCCGGGTGGGCGGCGGGGGCTGGCCGCCCTGCGCGGCGCGCTCACCGACGGCACGTTGCGGCCGTGGCACTGCCTCGGCGGGGCGTGCGGCGCGCTCCTGGTGGCCGCCCAGGGGCTGACCATCGGCACCCTCGGCGTGGCGGTGTTCACCGTCGCGGTGGTCGCCGGCCAGTCCGGCAGCAGCCTGGCCGTCGACCGGGCCGGGGTCGGTCCGGGCGGTCGCCAGCCGGTCACCGGCCAGCGGCTGGCCGGCGCGGCGCTGACCGTGGTCGCGGTCCTGCTGGCCGTCGGCGACCGGCTCGGTGACCCGGGCACCCTCGTGCTGGCCCTGCTGCCGCTGCTCGCCGGGGTGGCCATCGCCTGGCAGCAGGCGGTCAACGGCCGGGTACGGATGGCCGCCGGCAGCGCGCTGACCGCCACGCTCGTCAACTTCTCCGTCGGCACGGTGGCCCTGCTGGTCGCCTTCGCCGTCGACGTCGCGCTCCGGGGCTGGCCGGCGGGCGGCGCGCCGGCCGAGCCGTGGCTCTACCTGGGCGGCCCGATCGGGATCGTGTTCATCGCGATCGCCGCGGCGATCGTCCGGTTCACCGGCGTGCTGCTGCTCGGCCTGTCCACCATCGCCGGGCAGATCGTCGGCGCCGTACTGCTGGACCTGCTGCTGCCCACGGCGGCCTCCCGCCCGGGGCCCGTCACCCTGCTCGGCGCGGCGCTGACCCTGGTCGCGGTCGGAGTCGCCGCCCTCGCCCCGCCGCCCCGCCCCGGCCGCTGACGCCGCCGCCGGCGGGCGTGCCGGACCGGGGCCCGCCCGTGCCGGACCCGCCCGTGCCGGACCCGCCCGTGCCCGGTGGCGTGCCGGCCCGGAGCCCGGCCGGTGCCGCCCACGCCGCGCGCCCGCGTCGTCGCGGCGTCGTAGCGGTGCGTCAGGTGCCGTCGGACGAGTGCCCGGGGAACAGGTGCGCGCTCGGGTCGATGGCCACCGCCGCGTTGTTGACCGCCGTGGCCGCCTCGCCGAAGCCGGTCGCGATCAGCCGGACCTTGCCCGGGTACTCCGTGATGTCACCCGCCGCGAAGACCCGGGGCAGGTTCGTCGCCATCGCGCTGTCGACGACGATGTGCCGGCGGTCCAGCCGCAGCCCCCACTCGGCCAGCGGGCCGAGGTCGGCGGTGAAGCCGAGGGCGGCCACCACCGTGTCCACCGGCAGCAGCTCCGCCGCGCCGCCGCGTACGGTGATCTCGGCGCCGGTGACCGTGCCGTCGCCGTGCAGCCTGGTCACCTCGGCGTTGACGATCACGCGCACCGGCAGCCCCAGCACCCGGGCGACGGTGGCCGCGTGCGCCCGGAACTTCTCCCGCCGGTGCACCACCGTCACCGAGCGGGCCAGCGGCTCAAGCGTCGACGCCCAGTCGAAGGCGGAGTCGCCGCCACCGACGATCAGCACGTCCCGGCCGGCCAGCTCCGCCGGCTGCGGTACGAAATAGACGATCCCGGCGCCGGCGAAGTGCTCCGCCACCGGCAGCGGGCGGGGCGTGAAGCTGCCCAGCCCACCGGTGACGATCACCGCCCCGCACCGCAGCTGACCGCCCCCGGCGAGGCCGAGCACCGGCCGCCCGTCGGCGTACGAGAGCTTCTCGGCGCGGGTGCCGAGCAGGTAGCACGGGTCGAAGGGAGCCGCCTGGGCGACGAGGTTGGCCACCAGGTCCCGCCCCTTGACCGCCGGGAAGCCGGCGACGTCGTGGATCAGCTTCTCCGGGTACATGGCGGTGATCTGGCCGCCGGGCTCGGGCAGCGCGTCGACGACCGCGACGGAGAGCCCCCGGAATCCGGCGTAGTACGCCGCGAACAGCCCGGCGGGGCCGGCCCCGATCACCGCGACATCGACCTCGCGCATGTGCGTACCGTCGCTTTCCGCTCACGGATCAACGCGTGCTGATCCCGACGGTAGGGCCGGCGGCGCGCCCGGGGCAAGCATGTCCCACCGGCGCCGCGCGGCACCGGCGCGTCGGCGCTCAGGGCATGGTGAGCGTGGACTCCGAGCGGTGGGGGCCGCCCAGGTCCCCCCGGCGGCGCCGGAAGATGATCGCGGCGACCACCCCGCCGAGCAGCCCGAACAGGTGCCCCTGCCAGGAGATCCGCTCGTCGGTGGGGAGGATGCCGACCAGCTGCCAGCCGTAGAGCAGGCCGACGAGCAGGAAGACCGCGAAGTTCCACCAGCTCCGTTCGACGATGCCCCGGGTCAGCAGGATGCCCAGGTAGCCGAAGATGACCCCGCTCGCGCCGACCACCACGGAGGTCGACGAGCCGGTGAACCACACCCCCAGCCCGCTGACCAGGATGATGACGAGCGTCGACCAGAGGAAGCGGCGGGCGCCGGCGGCGAGCACGAAGGTGCCGAGCAGGATCAGCGGGATGCTGTTGCTGTAGAGGTGGTCGAAGCCGTGGTGCAGGAACGGCGAGAAGAAGACCCCGTCGAGACCGTCGATGCGCTTCGGGATGATTCCGGCGGTGGCGTCGAGGCCGACCGCGAGCCCCTGGTCGAGGGCCTCGATGAGGAAGAGGAACGGCACCACCGCGCACATGGCGACGAAGGCCCGGCCGAGCGCGGCGTAGAACGCCTCGGTGCCGAACCGGTGCGGGTCGCCGCTTCCCGGGTGCAGGGTCACCCGTCAAGAGCTATCAGGTGTCGGGCGCAGCCGCCACTTCTGCGGCGATCCGTACCCGGAACGACGAGGGCGGGGTGTGTGGACGCCCACACACCCCGCCGTCGAAGGTCGATCAGTACCAGCCCACGTCCTGCGAGTGGGCCCAGGCCTTGCAGGGCGAACCGTAGCGGCCCTCGATGTAGCCGAGGCCCCACTTGATCTGGGTCGCCGGGTTGGTCTGCCAGTCGTCGGCGACCGAGCCCATCTTGCTGCCCGGCAGCGACTGCGGGATGCCGTACGCCCCGGACGAGGGGTTGCGGGCCTTGTGGTTCCAGCCGCTCTCCTTGTCCCAGAGCTTGTTCAGGCACGGGAACTGGTCCATCCCGAAGCCCGCCTTCACCATGAGCGCGCAGCCGACCTCGCGGTTGCCGCTGAACTCGGCGCAGGAGGCCGGGATGGGCCCGGTGTAGGGCTTGCTCTCGGCGGCCTTCTCGGCCGCGGCCTTGGCGGCGGCCTCGCGGGCCTTCTTCCGCGACGCGGCGGCGGCCTCGGCCTCGCGGGCGCGCTTGGCGGCCTCCTTGGCGGCCGCGGCGGCGCGCAGCTTCGCCTGGTACTCGGCGGTCCGCTGCTTCGCGGACTGCACCTGCTGGGCGGCCTGCCGCTCGCGCTGGTACTCGAACTCGGCCTGCTCGACAGCGACGCCGACCTGCGCGGTCAGGCCCTGCTGCTGGGTCTGTCGGTCTTCACCCAGGTAGACACCGCCGGCAACGCCCACGGAGAGCAGTGCGACAGCGGCCGTACGGGCGCCGAACCGGCTCCACAGCCGACTCACGAAGTGGTCCCTTCGTCGGGTGCAAGGACACGGCGCGGGGCGTCAACCCGGGTGGGTCGCGTCCGCGCGTCGCGAGCGCCCCGACCCGGTGCCGGTCGCAGCCGACGTACCCCGGTGACTGTTGGCGTGTCCTGTGACGAACGATCACCAACGATCTTCTCGGTACGTGGGCGCTCGTGGGACACCATCGCGCACGGTGAGGCTGATGGGAAACGAAGAGCGCCGATTGTGATCTGCGCCACAAAGAGAATGCGGACAAACCCCTACATAGCGACCGTCATTGCGGGATGTCCTCCAGAAGATCCGTCACCATCGCGGCGATCGGCGAGCGCTCCGAACGGCTGAGGGTGACGTGGGCGAAGAGCGGATGGCCCTTGAGCGCCTCGATCACGGCGGTCACCCCGTCGTGCCGGCCGACGCGGAGATTGTCCCGCTGGGCGACGTCGTGGGTGAGCACCACCCGGGAGCCCTGGCCGATGCGGGAGAGCACCGTCAGCAGCACGCCGCGCTCCAGCGACTGCGCCTCGTCCACGATCACGAAGGCGTCGTGCAGGCTGCGGCCCCGGATGTGCGTCAACGGCAGCACCTCCAGCAGGCCCCGCGAGGTGACCTCCTCCAGCACGTTCTCGTGCACCACCGCGCCGAGGGTGTCGAAGACCGCCTGCGCCCAGGGCGACATCTTCTCCGACTCCGAGCCGGGCAGGTAGCCCAGCTCCTGGCCGCCGACGGCGTAGAGCGGGCGGAAGACCACCACCTTCTTGTGCCGGCGGCGCTCCATCACCGCCTCCAGCCCGGCGCAGAGGGCCAGCGCGGACTTGCCGGTGCCGGCCCGCCCGCCCAGCGAGACGATCCCCACCGACTCGTCCAGCAGCAGGTCGAGCGCGATCCGCTGCTCCGCCGAGCGGCCGTGCAGCCCGAACGCCTCCCGGTCGCCACGGACCAGCCGTACGGTCTTGTCGGGCAGCATCCGGCCGAGCGCGGAGCCCCGGCCCGAGTGCAGCACCAGGCCGGTGTGGCAGGGCAGTCCGGCGGCGGCGTCCAGGTCCAGCGCCTCGCCGGCGTAGAGCCGGCCGATCTGCTCCTCGGCGAGTTCCAACTCGGCCATTCCGGTCCAGGTGGGGTCGCTGGCCTGGCCGTGCCGGTACTCGTCCGCCCGCAGGCCCACCGAGGCGGCCTTGACCCGCAGCGGCATGTCCTTGCTGACCAGGGTGACCTCCCGCCCCTCGGCGGCGAGGTTCAGCGCGACGGAGAGGATCCGGGTGTCGTTGGAGTCGGTGCGGAACCCCGGCGGCAGCACGCCGTCGTCGGAGTGGTTGAGCTCGACCCGCAGCGTGCCGCCGGAGTCGTTGGCGGGCACCGGGCGGTCCAGCCGCCCGTGCCGGACCCGCAGCTCGTCCAGCATGCGCAGGGACTGCCGGGCGAACCAGCCCAGCTCCGGATGGTGCCGCTTGCCCTCCAACTCCGAGATGACCACGAGGGGCAGGACCACCTCGTGCTCGGCGAATCGGTGGAAGGCCGCCGGGTCGGACAGGAGCACCGAGGTGTCCAGGACGAACGCCTGGCCCGCTGGTCGGGGCTCCTCGGTGTCCACCGGGGCGGCGGACGCGCCGCGGCGGCTCCGGGTGGCGCGGCGGGTCGTGGCAGTCGCGGCCGGGGTCTGGTCGGTCCCGGCGGGCGTACGGCGAGTCGTCACAGGCCTGCTCCGACGGATGGGCACCCGCCACCCGCGTTCCGCCTCCTCCGGTGCCCGGGGACACGGGGTCGGATGCGGAACCCCGTGCGCGAGGTCGCAGATCCGGGCGGACCGGCTGGCCCGGGAGAACCCCGTGCCATGCCTAGACGCTAGCCGCGTCGGACCCCGTCGGCTAGTGGTCGGCGGTGGATCTCCGGGGACCGGCGGGTGAACTCGGCCGGCGGCGGATCCGGCCGGGATGCATGCCCCCTGCGCGCATCCCGGCCGGCGGGAACCACCGTCACCGGTCTGACGTGGTCCCGACGGTGCGTGTCCGCCGCGGACGACGCACCGCGTCCTGGTTCCGGTCGGCGGGGCCTCGGGCTCCCCGCCGACCGGGGTTCAACCGGTCCGCCGCACCAGGGTGCCGGTCGGGTGCCGCCCGGCGACCGGGGCGACCGGCGTCGAGAACGACGAGCCGGTGTACGTGGTGCCGGGCCGCACCACCGTGCCGGTGACCCGGGTGGTGGCGGGCGACGGGCCGGCCAGGGCGGACGCGATGGCGGCCTGGGCGTCGCGGCGACGTCGGTTCCAGGCCCCCCGGTCGCCGTCGAAGTAGCCCTGCCGGTAGCCGAACCGGTAGCCGATGCGGTAGCTGAGCTGGCCGTGCAGCCGCCCGGCCGCGTAGCTCGTGGCGCCGAGGACGAGGACGAGGAAGACGGCGAGGAAGGGGCTCATCCGGCGGCTCCCGTGCGCCGCGGGTCCCGCTTCATCGTTCCTCCGGCTCGGTCGGCGTGGGCTCGGCGACCAGGAGCCGGTCCAGGTCGTCGGTGCTGACCTCCTCGACCAGCTCGACGCTGATCCGGCAGCCGTCCAGGACGACCTCGGCCACCGAGGAGCGGCGGATCTCCCCGCCGGCGTCGTAGACGCGGACGCTGACCTCGGGGCAGCCGAGGTGGGTACGCCAGGCGTCCCACTCGGTGCGGTCGCCGACGCTGAGTGACAGGTAACGGCAGCCCCGGGCGAGGTAGAGCCGCCATGGCGCGCTCAGGCCCGTGGCCACCCCCTCCGCGATCAGGCCGAAGGCCTGGGCACGGGTGGCTAGCTCGGTCACCACACCCCCCTCGCGCCGGGGGCGTGACGCATGTGAGCACTGATCGTCTCATGCACGTGACACACCGTAGATTGTCTCATGGGCGTGACAGTATCAGCTTTTCGTCCGTTTACGGCGACCTCTACGGGCATCTATTCTGCCCAGGTGACACCCCTCAGAAGCGGTGCCGGATCGTTTACCGGCGCCCCGAAGAACACGTCACGTCCGCGTGACAACAGCGTGCCAGGACACGCACCGGTTGCCGGATGGTCGTACCGTCACCGGGTGACCGAGACGGCCAACGCACGGAAGATCGCCTTCGCCACCTTCGTCCGGAGGGCGCTCGAAGAGGCCCGGGCCACCCGGGCGTGGAGCGGCACCGAGGTGTCCCGTCGCACCGGCGTCTCCCGGCAGACCATCAACCGCTGGGTCCGGGGCGACTGGGCGAGCGACCCGGAGGCCGAACGCGTGGTGGCGTTCTGCGAGGGCCTCGGCCTCAGCCCGGCGACCGCCTTCGCCGCGCTGGGCTGGGAACGCGCGACCGCCCCGCGCAGCTCCCCGGCCACGCCGCCGATGGACCCGGACGTGGAGGCGCTGCTGCGGCGGCTCGTGGACCCCGACGTCTCCGACGCGGAGAAGTTCCACATCCGGGAAACCATCAGATATCTCGCGTATCGCCCCACCCTCCCGGTCCATGTCCGAAAACGAGGTAAACAGGCCGGCTAGTTCCTCAGATGGCGAAAGAACGGCAGGTCAGACTCATTCGTTTCGCTCCGGGGCCGGAACGGGCGCGCTAGCGTCCGTACTCGTACTGCTTGGGCTCGTCGTCGGCGGGGGGACGGGACAAGGCCGAACCCAGCCCTGCGGGACAGAAGGAGGGGTCTGTCCATGACCCTGAAGTGGATGGCAGTCGTGATCGCCACCGTGTCGCTGACACTGGGCGTGACCGGAAACGTGGTGACCCTGGCGGTCAACGGCGGGCAGCTTCCCCTGCTCGTCAACCTCGTCGCGCTCACCTCCGCCGGCACCGCGGTGATCCTGGCCGTGGTCGCCGAGCTGCACCACCGGCTCGACGACCGGGTCAGTGCGCTGACCGAATTCCTGGTCAACAAGTTGCAGGAGATCGAGGACCGCACCGGCGACCGCAACAGCGGCTTCGTCGAGGGTTACCTGCTCAACCACGGCCAGGAGGCCGCCGTCGTGCCGTTCGGCCGGCGGGGACGGGGAGCCGCCGAACGCTGACCGTCGGGCCCGTCGCGACCCGACCGCGCGCCCCCGAGGCGCCGGCCGGAAGCCACCTCTCGGCCGGGGATTGAGCCGCCCCGCCCGGGGTACGCTGTCGCGCGTGCCGCCGTTGAATCTGGGCAACCAGCAGCCGAGGAACCCGTTGGACGCCGACCAGGCCTGGCGGACGACCGCCGGGAGGGCGGCCGGGACCGTGCTCTTCTTCGACTTCGACGGCACCCTGGCGCCGGTCGACGACGATCCCACCGCCGTGCGTCCCGCCCCGAAGGTGCTGGCGGCGATCGAGGCGCTCGCTCCGGTCGTACGGCGGATCGCGATCGTCTCCGCGCGTCCGGTCGACTTCCTCCGCGACCACCTCGGCGGGCTCACCGGCGTCGACCTGTACGGCCTCTACGGCCTGGAGCACAGCCACTCCGGCGGCGAGACCGTGACGGAGCCGGCGGCCCTGCCCTGGGTGCCCACCATGGCCGAGCTGGCCGACCTGGCCCGGGCCGAGCTGCCCGAGGGTGCGCTGGTGGAGTACAAGCGGCTCTCCGTGGCGCTGCACTGGCGCACCGCGCCGCAGCTCGGCGCGGCCGTGGAGCGGTGGGGCCAGGCCCAGGCCGAGCGACTCGGGCTCAAGGTCCAGGCCGGGCGGATGGTGCTGGAGCTCAAGCCCCCGGTCGACCGCGACAAGGGCATGGTGATCGACGAGATCGTCCGGGACGCCGAGGGCGCCTGGTACTTCGGCGACGACGTCTCCGACATCAAGGCGTTCGCCGCGCTGCGGGCCCGGGCCGCCGCCGATCCGGACTTCTTCGGCGTCTGCGTCGCGGTCGCCAACCCGGAGACGGGCCACGAGGTCGCGGAGGCCGCCGACCTGACCCTGGACTCCCCCGCCGCCCTCGGCGCGTTCCTCACCGACGCCACCCGACACCTCACCTGACGCCCTCGCGCCCGGCTGGGCCGGGCGACGCGCTCCCCTCGGCCGGGCCGGAGACGCGCTCGATGGCCGGCTGGGCCGGGGAAGCTCGCGGCCGGCCGGGGACGCGTTCTGCGTCAACCGTGCCGGAGACGCGCTCTGCGCCGGTTGGGCCGGCGAGGTGCTCCGGGTCGGTCAGGCGCCGTAGCGGCGCTGGCGGTTGGCGTACGAGCGCAGGGCGCGCAGGAAGTCGATGTGCCGGAATTCCGGCCAGTTGAGTTCGCAGAAGTAGAACTCCGAGTGCGCCGACTGCCACAGCATGAAGCCGGAGAGGCGCTGCTCGCCACTGGTGCGGATGACCAGGTCGGGATCGGGCTGGCCCCGGGTGTAGAGGTGCTCGGCGATGTGCTCGACGTCCAGCACCTCGGCCAGTTCCTCGAGGGTGCCGCCGTTGGCGGCGTACTCCAGCAGCAGCGACCGCACCGCGTCGGTGATCTCCCGCCGGCCGCCGTAGCCGACCGCGATGTTGACCTCGGTCCCGCCGCTGCGGTCCCGGGTGCGTTCCTCGGCGGCCTTCAGCGCGGCCGCCGTCGAGGCCGGGAGCAGGTCGAGCGCGCCGACCATCCGCAGCCGCCAGGGATTGCCCTCCTCGGCCAGCTCGACCACCAGGTCCTCGATGATCTGGAGCAGCGGGTCGAGTTCCTTGGCCGGCCGGCGCAGGTTGTCGGTGGCCAGGAGGTAGAGCGTCACGTGCTCGATGCCGGCCTGGTTGCACCAGCCCAGCATGTGCTTGATCTTGACGGCGCCCATCCGGTGACCGTCGTTCGGGTCGACGTAGCCCATCTCCCGGGCCCACCTGCGGTTGCCGTCGCACATCACGCCAACGTGCCGGGGCACCGGCTTGCCCGCGAGCTTCGCCGTGAGGCGACGCTCGTACACGGAATAGATCAGGTCCCGCAGAGTCATCACCTTGCAGCGTAGCGACCTGCGCGCCGCATCACCGCCTCGGAGTCCGCTCCCACGCCGACAGACCGATGCCGATCATGCCCAGCGTGCGGGCGTCGAGCCGCCCGTCGCCCAGCCCCAGCTCCACCACCGTCCGGTAGACGCGGTCGTCCCGACCCGCCGCGCGGACCGCGGCGTCGACCACCCGCCGGCGCCGGGCCAGCCACGCCGCGAGCGAGCTGTGCCGCAGGTGGGTGCCGAGGCGGCGGCGCAGCGTCGCCGCGTACCGCCGGGCGGCCTGCTCGGGCGCGCCGGCCGCCGCCGCGCCGGCGAGCGCGCCGGAGAGCAGCGCGTAGAAGATGCCCTCGCCGGTGAACGGGTTGATCAGGGAGAGCGCGTCGCCAGCGAGCAGCAGCCGGCCGCGCCCGGGGGCGGGACGGTGCGTCGACAGCGGCAGGTGGTGGGCCCGCAGGTCGGTGACCGTGGCCGGGTCCGTGCCGGGCAGCAACGCCCCGAGCCGGTCGACCAGGTGCGCCCGGGTCAGCGGCTCGCCCCGCAGCACCTCCCCGTACCCGACGTTCGCCCGGCCGTCCCCGATCGGGAACGACCAGGCGTACGCCGGCCAGCGCGGCGACGAGGTGACGATGAGCTGTTCGGGCGGGCCGGGCAGCGCCGGGGCGTACCCCCGGATGGCGAGCGCCAGGTGCCGGTCGGGATTCGGCGGGTGCCCGAGCGTCCGCCGGAGGACGGACCCGGCGCCGTCCGCCCCGACCACCGCCCGCCCCGCCAGCACGCCGTCGAGCACCACCCGGTCGCCCCGCACCTCGACGTGCCGCACCGCGTGCCGGCGCAGCCGCGCGCCGGCCCCGACCGCCGCCGCCACCAGGCGCGCGTCGAAGACCCTGCGGGGCACGGTGTACGCCGGCCGGGGCAGCGCCCGGGCCACGGCGCCGCCGCCCGGCCCGACCAGTCGCAGCGCCGGCAGTGGCGCGTACCCGGTCACCGCGTCGGGCACCCCCAGCTCGTCCAGCACGTCCAGCGCGTGCGCGGCGATGCCGTCCCCGCACGCCTTGTCGCGGGGAAAGTCGGACCGGTCCAGCAGCAGCACGCTCGCCCCCGCCCGCCGGGCCGCCAGCGCGGCGGCCGACCCGGCCGGACCGGCCCCCACCACCACCACGTCGAACTCGTCGCCCACGGATTCGTCGCCCACGCGTCGCCTCCCACCGCCGGTCCGGCTCCTGCGGCCATCCTGCCGCCGCGGACGCGCACCACGCCGAAACCCGCCCGGCACGTCAACGAGGACCACGAACTCACCGGCGTCCTCCCGGGGCCCTCCCGGCGGTCTCCCGAGGCCCTCCCGGGGCCCTCGCGGCGTTCTCCCGGGGCCCTCACGGCTTCCTCCCGGGGCCCTCGCTGCGCCCCACGAACCAGAAGCCGAGGTCCGGCCGGGGTCCCCCAAGCCATCCCCGGCAGCAACGGCGCCTCCCCCACGCACGGCGGGATGACGCGCGCGGGAGATCTTGGTAGTTACGTGCCCCTGGAGGGGCATGTTCCTACCAAGATCCGCGAAGGGCTAGGCGTGACGGCCCGCGGACGCTTCCGTGGGCGGGGACGAGGGCGGGGACGAGGGGCGGGGCGGGCCCTCGGGCGGTCTTATGGGCGGGGCAGGTCGACAGCGCGAATGGCACCGCTCCCCCGCCCCGCCGCCGAGGCGAGGTTGCGGCCGGGGGTGCGGGCCCAGTCCACCGCGCCAACCCCCAGGCTGGTGGGGAACGGGCCGGGGCGGGTCCGGGCGGGTCCGGGCCCTGCGGCAGATGGTGATCACGCTGGCTAGGTGCGGTGCCTGGAACACCTCTGCACCGTGTGCGCCCGGCCGGGGGTTCGGCGCGGGTCGCGCGCTACGCCGGGCGGGTGGCGCGTTCGGCACGGGTGGCGCGCCAGAGGCCGTAGATCGCCAGGGCGGCGGCGGCCACCAGCGGGCCGCCGTCGCGGACCAGCCCGTCCGGGCCGAGCAGCCACCAGCACAGCGGCAAATCGACGGCGAGCACGATCGCGGTGACGACCACCAGCAGCGTGCGCGCCCAGCCCTTGCCGCGCATCAGGAAGGCGGTGCAGAAGAGCACCGCGTAGCTGGTCACGATCCCGGCGGCGAACCAGAGCAGCACGGCGGGCACGGCGGCGAGCCGGTCGTCCAGCACCGCGCCGCCGGCGACCAGCGCCGGGACCAGCATGAGCGGGCTGTACGTGAACGCCGCGACCCGGCTGGTGAGCAGCCAACCGCTGACCTCCGGCCGGCGGGGCGGGGTCTCCCGCCAGGAGATCCCCTCCCGGTCGATGACCAGGCGGGGCCGGTGGCGGACCAGGTGCCCGGACACCGCGGACGAGCGGTAGAGCAGCCAGACCACGGCGGCGCAGAGCACGGTGAGCAGGGCGAACCCGAGCAGCCCCGGCAGCGGCGGCACCCCCTGCCGGGGCACGATCAGCCGGCCGACCGCGAAGACCGTGGTCACCGCCAGGATCAGCCCGAACGGCCGGGCCACCGTCCGGCCCCGACGGACGTGCCCGATCAGCAGCAGGAAGCCGAGCGAACGGAGCATCGCCCAGCCCGTCCGCACCGCCAGCCCGAAGCCCTGCTCCGGGGCGTACCACCAGTTGAGCAGCTCGACCACGACGGTGGCCGCCGCGGTCAGCGCGAGCAGTGCGGTCAGCGCCCGGACGGCGGACGGCCGCCGGACCTCGGTCGCGGCGGCCGTCCTCATGGGATCCGATGATGCCCTGTCGGGGCTTCGGTCACACCTGTCCTCAGCGCTGCGGCGCCGCGTCGAGCCGCGCACGCAGCGCGTCCAGCTCCGCCCAGAGCACGCCCGGCAGCTTGTCGCCGAACTTCTCGAACCACTCGGTGACCATCGGGAGCTCCTTGCGCCACTCCTCCGGGTCGACCTTCAGCGCGATCCGGACGTCCTCCGGGGTCATGTCGAGGCCTTCGACGTCGAGCGCGTCCTGGGCCGGGACCATGCCGATCGGCGTCTCCACCGCCTCGGCGCGCCCCTCGATCCGCTCGATGACCCACTTGAGCACGCGGGAGTTCTCGCCGAAGCCGGGCCAGAGGAAGTTGCCCTCCGGGTCCTTGCGGAACCAGTTGACGTAGTAGATCTTCGGCAGCTTGGACTCGTCGCCGTCGGTGCCCTTGCCCATCTCGATCCAGTGCCGGAAGTAGTCGCCGGCGTGGTAGCCGATGAACGGGAGCATCGCCATCGGGTCGCGCCGGACGACGCCGACCGCGCCGGAGGCGGCGGCGGTGGTCTCCGAGGAGAGCGTCGCGCCCATGTAGACCCCGTGCACCCAGTCGCGGGCCTCGGTCACCAGCGGGATGGTGTCCCGGCGGCGACCGCCGAAGAGGATCGCGTCGATCGGCACGCCGTTCGGGTCGAAGTAGTCCTCGGCGAGGATCGGGCACTGGGTGATCGGGGTGCAGAACCGGCTGTTCGCGTGCGAGGAGAGGCTGTCGCTCTCCGGCGTCCAGTCGTTGCCCTTCCAGTCGACCAGGTGCGCCGGCGGCTCGCCCATGCCCTCCCACCAGATGTCCCCGTCGTCGGTCAGGGCGACGTTGGTGAAGACGGAGTTGCCGCGGTCCAGCGTCCGCATCGCGTTGGCGTTGGTCTTCCAGTCGGTGCCGGGCGCGACGCCGAAGAGGCCGTACTCGGGGTTGACCGCGTAGAGGCGCCCGTCCGGGCCGAAGCGCATCCAGGCGATGTCGTCGCCGATGGTCTCGACCTTCCAGCCCGGGACGGTCGGCTCCAGCATGGCCAGGTTGGTCTTGCCGCAGGCCGACGGGAAGGCCCCGGCGACGTGGTAGACCTTGCCCTCCGGCGAGGTGATCTTGAGGATGAGCATGTGCTCGGCGAGCCAGCCCTCGTCGCGGCCCATCACGCTGGCGATCCGCAGCGAGTAGCACTTCTTGCCGAGCAGCGAGTTGCCGCCGTAGCCGGAGCCGAAGGACCAGATCTCCCGGGTCTCCGGGAAGTGCGAGATGTACTTGGTCTCGTTGCACGGCCACGCCACGTCCTGCTGGCCGGGGGCGAGCGGGGCGCCGATGGAGTGCAGCGCGTGGACGAAGTCCGCGTCGTCGCCCATGGCCTCCAGGACCTTGGCACCCATCCGGGTCATGATGCGCATCGACGCGACCACGTACGGGCTGTCGGTGATCTCGACGCCGAACATGGGGCTCTCGGCCTCGACCGGGCCCATGCAGAACGGAATGACGTACATGGTGCGCCCGCGCATGCAACCGCGGTAGAGCTCCGTCATCGTCCGCTTCATCTCGGCCGGCGCCATCCAGTTGTTGGTGGGGCCGGCGTCCGCCTCGTCGACGGAGCAGATGTAGGTGCGCTCCTCGACCCGGGCGACGTCCGTCGGGTCGGTGCGCGCGTAGAACGAGTTGGGCTTCTTCTCGGGGTTGAGCCGGATCAGGGTGCCGGCCTCGACCAGCTCGTCGGTGAGGCGCCGCCACTCCTCGTCGGACCCGTCCACCCAGACGACGCGGTCGGGGGTGGTCAGTTCAGCGACCTCACGGACCCAGGCGAGCAGTTTCGGGTGGGACGTCGGGGCCTGATCGATACCCCGAACGGTAGCCGGAGCAACCATGACACATCTCCTTGTGGTCGACGCTGACCGATCTATGGGATGCACGAGTCTTGACGGCGCTATGCGTCGTCTTCGTGGAAACCTGGGATTGGCCTCAGCGTAAACCGGGCGAGGTCACCAGTCAGTGGGACTGGTTGTGAAGAACTGCACAAGGTAGGGGCACGCTGCGGCATCACGAGCTAATACCCGCTTTCACGCGCAGTTTCACGCAAATCCTGTGGGGAACCGTCACCGGCCGGGCCGGCGGCGGAACCCGCGAACCGCCCCGCAGGCCGCCCGATCTCGTTACGCTCTGTCCACAGGCGCACACGCGGGTGAGCGGTCCGCCGTTGCTACCCGTGCGGGATGACCTCAGCCGGTAGGCTCGCGTCGTGGCCGCGACGACGACCGGGGAGCCCGGCTCTCCGCAGACCCGCCAGGGTCTGGTCCGCTCGCTGGTGGACCGCTTCGGCCACCTGGTCCGCGAGCTGAGCAAGTTCGCCACCGTGGGCGGGATCGCCTTCCTGATCGACTTCGCGCTCTTCAACTACCTGACGAGCGTGCGGGGCGTCGAGCAGGTCACCGCGAAGACCATCTCGACGGTGATCGCGGCCTCTGTCGCGTTCGTCGGCAACCGGTTCTGGACGTGGCGGCACCGCAAGCGCTCCAACCCGGCCCGCGAGTACGCGCTGTTCTTCTTCTTCAACGGCGTCGGCCTGGGGATCGCCGTGGCCTGCCTGGCGGTCAGCCGCTACGGCCTGGGCAGCATCTGGCCGGAGGTGTTCCAGACCCCGCTGGCCGACAACATCGCCAGCTTCATCGTCGGGACCGGGCTCGGGACGCTGTTCCGGTTCTGGTCCTACCGACGGTTCGTCTTCGTCGAAGCGGGAACCCCCTCCGTTCCGGAAGAGAAGCACGACCGAGACCACCGGGCGTGACCTGCCGCCCACCTTCGTCCCGGCCGGAGCCTGCCGGCCCCGCCCACTGCCCTAAGGTGTTCCGCATGCGTCTTGTCCGTCTGCTGCCTGAGCGCTGGCAGAAGTTCATCCACGAGGCGCTCAAGTTCGGAATCGTCGGCGGCGTCAACACCGTAATCAATTACGCCGTGTTCAATGTGCTCGCACTGACCGTTTTCGTGGACGGTCAACTGAAGGCGACGGTCATCGCGACCGTGGTGGCGACGATCACGTCTTATTTGATGAATCGTCACTGGACGTACCGGGATCGCCCCAAATCGGCCATGCGGCGCGAGTACGTCCTCTTCTTCCTCTTCAACGGGGCGGGCCTGCTCATCGAGCTGGGCGTCCTGGCCGCCGCCAAGTACGGGCTGGGCCTGACCAGCCTGCTGGCCCTCAACGTGGCCAAGACCGGTGGCGTGCTGCTCGCGACGCTGTTCCGCTTCTGGTCCTACCGCACGTTCGTCTTCCAACCGACGCCGGCCCACGCGGCCGAGACGTGGCACAGCATCCCTCGCGACGAGTGGGACACCATGGCCGAGATGGACCCGGTGGCCGAGTTGGCGGAGTCGATCTCCGAGCTGGAGGAGTCCGAGCCGCCGCCCGGCGCCGCGCGGCGCGTCCCACGCGGCGCGTCCGGCCCCGAACCCGCGTCGGCGGCGGGCCCGGGGGCCCCGCTCCAGGGGCGCCCCGTCCCGCTCGACGCCGGCCTCGGCGGCTCCCTCGACCGGGAGCTGGAAGCGGAACTGGCCGCCGAACTCCAGGCCACCACCCGCCGCCCGCCCCGCCGCTGACCCACGCGCCGTCCTGACCCACGCGCCGTCCTGACCCACGCGCCGTCCGGCCCGACCGGTTCCGGCCCGCTCCCGGGCCACACCGGTCGGGTCGCGCCGGTTCAGGCGGTCGGGTCGCGCAGCGGCTTGCCGTCGTGCAGGTCCGCCAGGATGTCGCGCATCTCGCCGTCGCCCAGGGAGTGCTTGTCGTGGTGGGCCTCCACCAGCTCGTAGAGCTTGGTCTGGACCCGGCCGACCCCCGGCACGTCGTGCAGGACGGACTGGCCGCGCTCGCCGGCGGACTCGATGGTCAGCGTCCCGCAGCCGAGCAGACGCTCCACGAACCGCTGGTTCATCGCGTGGTCGTTGATCCGGGTCAGCGGGATGTCCCGCCGGTCCCGCGAGAGCACCCCCTGCTGGAGCAGCACCCGCTCGTTCGTGAAGAGGTAGTGGGTGCTCCGCCAGACCAGGAACGGCCACAGGGTCAGCCACAGCACCGCCAGCAGGGCCAGGCCGCCGATGACGGCGAGCGCGATCGAGCCGCCCCCGCCGGACGGCAGCAGGACCAGGCCGGCCACCACCGCCGCGACGGCGAGCACGAGCACCGCGACCGGCCGGATCAGCGCCTTCCAGTGCGGGTGCAGGTGCAGCACGACGTGCTCGTCCTCGGTGAGCACGTCATCGGGGAACGCCACGGGAACCTCCTCGCAGAAACGGACGCGCTGACCGTAGCCGCTCCCCTCCCGTCGGGGGATCAGCCGCGCGGCGGGAGTCCGCGATCAGCGGAGATGCAGGACGTCGCCGGCCGCCAGGGCCCGGGTGCCGGCGGGGGTGGCGACCAGGAGCTGGCCGTCGGCGTCCACGCCGGTCGCGGTGCCGGTCACCTCGTCGCCGCCCGGCAGCAGCACGCGTACCTGCCGGTCGATCGTCGCGCAGCTCGCCAGGTAGGCGTCGCGCAGGCCGCTGGCGACCGCGTCCCCGCCGGTCGCGCGCCACTCGCCGTACCAGTCGGCGATCCCGCGTAGCAGCGCCCGGACCAGCGGGTCCCGGTCGGTGGCCGCCGCGCCGGCCAGTTGCAGGGAGGTCGCCGGCAGTCCCGTCGGATTCTCCGGCAGCTCGTCGGCGCGCAGCGTGACGTTGAGGCCGACACCGAGCACGATCGCGGGCGGCCGGGCCGGCGAGGGCCCCGGCACCGCCTCGGCGAGGATGCCGGCACACTTCGCGTCGCCGACGAGCAGGTCGTTCGGCCACTTCAGGCCCGCGTCCAGCTCGGCCAGCCGGGTCACCGTCTCGACCAGGGCGACGCCGGCGAGCAGCGGCAGCCAGCCGTACCCCGTCTGGGGCGCCGACGGCCAGCCACGGTCGGTGACGGCCTCCCCGGGGCGGAGCAGCACGCTGGTGGCGATGCCGGCCCGGGCCGGCGACTGCCAGGCCCGGCCGCGCCGGCCGCGCCCGGCGGTCTGCCGCTCCGCGACCACCACCAGGCCCTCGGGCTCGCCGGCCCGGGCCGCCTCGGCGACGTCCGCGTTGGTCGAGCCCGTCTCGACGCGCAACTCCAGGCGGGCCCAGGGCCCGTGCGGGGCGACCAGCGCCCGCCGCAGCCGCGCCGCCGACAGCGGCGGGCGGTCCAGATCGGTGTACGGCGAGCCCGGCATCCCGTCAGCCTACGGCCGCCCCCAGCCGGCCGACCGGGGACGTCGCGGCCCGGCTGAGGCGAACTGCACAGCGGCGGTGGCCTGAACCATCGTTATATTCCCAGGGTGACTACCGAGACCGGGATCAACATCCACAGCACCGCGGGCAAGCTGGCCGACCTGGATCGGCGGGTCGACGAGGCGGTGCACGCCGGGTCGGCGCGCGCGGTCGAGAAGCAGCACGCGAGGGGCAAGAAGACCGCCCGCGAGCGGATCGAGATGCTGCTCGACGAGGGTTCCTTCGTCGAGCTGGACGAGCTGGCCCGGCACCGGTCCACCAACTTCGGGCTGGCGAAGACCCGCCCGTACGGCGACGGCGTCATCACCGGCTACGGCACCATCGACGGCCGGCAGGTCTGCGTCTTCGCCCAGGACTTCACCGTCTTCGGCGGCTCCCTCGGCGAGGTCTTCGGCGAGAAGATCGTCAAGGTCATGGACCTGGCCATGAAGATCGGCTGCCCGGTCGTCGGGATCAACGACTCCGGGGGCGCCCGGATCCAGGAGGGCGTCGCCTCGCTCGGCCTCTACGGCGAGATCTTCTTCCGCAACGTACGGGCCAGCGGCGTCATCCCGCAGATCTCCCTGATCATGGGCCCGTGCGCCGGCGGCGCGGTCTACTCCCCGGCGGTCACGGACTTCACGGTGATGGTCGACCAGACCTCGCACATGTTCATCACCGGCCCGGACGTCATCAAGACGGTCACCGGCGAGGACGTGGGCATGGAGGAGCTGGGCGGCGCCCGTACGCACAACTCGCGCAGCGGCAACGCGCACTACCTCGCCGCGGACGAGCAGGACGCGATCGACTACGTCAAGGCGCTGCTGTCGTACCTGCCGTCGAACAACCTGGACGAGCCGGTGGTCTTCGACGCGCCCGCCGACCTCGACGTGACCGACGAGGATCGGGAGCTGGACACGCTGATCCCCGACTCGGCGAACCAGCCGTACGACATGCACCGGGTCATCGAGCACGTCCTCGACGACGGCGAGTTCCTGGAGGTCCAGCCGCTCTACGCGCAGAACATGGTGGTCGGCTACGGCCGGGTCGAGGGCCGGCCGGTGGGCGTGGTCGCCAACCAGCCGATGCACTTCGCCGGCACCCTGGACATCGCCGCCTCGGAGAAGGCCGCGCGGTTCGTGCGCACCTGCGACGCGTTCAACATCCCGGTGCTGACCTTCGTGGACGTCCCCGGTTTCCTGCCCGGCACCGGCCAGGAGTGGGACGGCATCATCCGCCGGGGCGCGAAGCTCATCTACGCGTACGCCGAGGCCACCGTCCCGAAGGTCACCGTCATCACCCGCAAGGCGTACGGCGGTGCGTACGACGTGATGGGCTCCAAGCACCTCGGCGCGGACCTGAACTTCGCCTGGCCGACCGCGCAGATCGCGGTGATGGGCGCGCAGGGCGCGGTGAACATCCTCTACCGCTCGGAACTGGCCGCCGCCGAGGACCCGGCCGCCGTGCGGGCCGAGAAGATCGCCGAGTACGAGGACACCCTCGCCAACCCGTACATCGCGGCGGAGCGCGGCTACGTGGACAGCGTCATCCCGCCGCACGAGACGCGGGCCCAGATCGTCCGCGCGCTGCGGGTGCTGCGCACCAAGCGCGAGACCCTGCCGCCGAAGAAGCACGGCAACATCCCGCTCTGACGCCCCTCCCCCGCGGGATCCGCGCGGTGTCCCCCGCCGACCGTGGCAGGCCACGGCTGCCCTGACATCGCGCGGACCCGGGGGCGGGGCGGCCGATCGGTGGGCGGCGGTCAGCAGGACGGGTTGGCGGCGGCGCACATGCGCCGCGCGGCCAGCCCGGCGAGGCGGACCAGGTCGGCTTCGGCGGTCGGTTCCAGGATCAGCACGCTCACCAGGTCGCCGACCCGCACCACCACGGTCGCGTCCGGCGTGGACGGGCGGCCGGGCGCCTTTGCGTCGGCCGGGTCGAGGGTCGCGGCGACGGAGTGGCGCAGCAGCAGGGACTCGTCACCGGCGAAGTCGCGGCGCGGCACGTCCCAGCGGTGCACGTCCTCGACGGTGACGGACTCGCCGCCCCACTCGATCGACCGCACCTCCCGCCACTCCCGGCAGACGGTGAGTTGCCGGCGCAGTCCGTCGAAGAACCGGGCGGCCCCGTCGTCCCGCATCCGGTGCAGGTCCTGGACGACCAGGACGTCGCCGAGCCGCCCCCCGCCGGTCGCCGGTCGCAGCACCGTCTGGGACCGGCTCACCCAGGTCTCCTGCGCCGGCACACCGCTGTCGTGCCTCGTGGCGCACCGGCGGAGGGCCATGCCCACGTCGACGCTCCCGCCCAGGCCGGCCTCGCTGAGCTGCAGACCGCTGCGCGCCGTCAGGTCGTCCTGTTGCAGCAGGGCCGCCGGGGGGATCTCGACCTTCCCCGGCGCCGCCGGTCGCGAGGGGGACGCCGCCGGGGCCAGCCCCCGCCGCCCGGACCGGTCCCCGACCGCCACGGCCGAGGCGGAGACGACGACGAGCACCGCGACCGCCGCCAGCACCGCCGTACGCCTGCTGCGCCTGCGGGCCCGGGCGCGGATCTCCGCCGGCTCCGGCCAGCGGACCTCGCGCAGGTCCCGGTGCAGTTGCTCGACGAACGTCGTCTCGTCACGCATCGGCGGCCTCCTCCAGGTCAGAGACGGCGAGCAGCCCGGCGAGCGCGGCGCGCCCCCGGAAGAGTCGGGCCTTGACGGTGCCCACCGGGGCGGCCGTCTGCCGGGCCACCTCGGCGACCGGCATGCCGACCAGGTAGTAGAGGGCGATCGCGGTGCGCTGCTCCTCGGGGAGCCGGCGCAGCGCGGTGACCACCTCGACGGTGGCGGTGTCCGGGCCGGGCACGCTCTCGCCGGGGCCGTGGCGCAGGTAGGCGCGGGCCCGGCTGCGCAGGCTGCGCCACCGGCTGACCGCGATCCGGCTCGCCACCACCCGCACCCACGCCTCCGGCTCCTCGTACGCGCTCACCGTCGACCAGCGCTGCCAGGCCCGGATGTACGCCTCCTGCACGGCGTCCTGCGCCTCGGCGAGGTCGCCCGTGAGCGCGTAGACGTAGCCGAGCAGCCGTTGGCGGCTGCCCCGGTAGAACTCGTCGAATCCGTCGACGTCCGGCACCTGCTACCTCCCCGTGACGGTCGCAGGGGACACGCGTCGGACGGTGCCGCCGGTTGCCCGGTCGGCCGGTCATTTTCCGGGCGTCAGGCCGGCCTCGGTGAGGATCGGGCCGGCCAGCAGCAGCGCGCCGGCGCCGAGGGCGGCCAGGTTGACCAGGGCGAAGGCGGTGACCCAGAAGAGGGCCGGCAACGGGGTGAGGCCGGCGAGCTGGTCGGCGTCGGAGGCGGGCATCCGACCCCGCGAGCGCAGCCGTTGCAGCTCCACCACCGGCCGCACCCCGCCGAGCAGCAGGAACCACACCCCGGCGTACGCGAACGCCGCCTGCACCTGCGGTTCGGCGTACCAGGAGACGGCGAGCACCACCCCGCCGGTGACCAGCAGCGAGAGCACGCCGAAGACGTTGCGGATCATGATCAGCATGGCCAGCAGCAGCGCCACGGCGACCCAGAGCAGCAGGGTGATCCGGTTGCCGCCGAGCAGCCACGCGCCGGCCAGCCCGACCAGCGGCGGGGCGACGTAGCCGGCGAGCAGGGTGAGGATCATCCCCGGGCCGGTGGGCCGGCCGGCGGAGAGGGTCAGCCCCGAGGTGTCCGAGTGCAGCCGGATGCCGTGCAGCCGGCGGCCGGTGAGCAGGGCGACCAGCGCGTGCCCGCCCTCGTGGGCGATGGTGATGGCGTTGCGGGCGATCCGCCAGGGCAGCCGGGTGGAGACGACCACCAGGGCGACGGCGGCGGTCAGCAGCACCAGTAGGGGCGGTGGGTCCGGCTGCGCCGCGAACAGCTTGTCCCAGAGACCGCCGAGCCCGTCGATCGACACCATGGGGCGCGAGCCTACCGGCCCCGACCTGTGTCGCTGCGTCCTCTCCGGCCCGTATCGTGGAAGGCTGATCCGGTGGCGACAGGAGCGGGAGGTGGACGCCGGTGACTGCGGCACCCCTGGAACCCCACGTCGGCCTGTGGACCGAGGCCGAATACCTCGCCATGAGCGAGACGTCGAACCGGATCGAGTTGCTCGACGGGAGCCTGATCGTGAGCCCTGCCCCGAGCAAGCGACACCAGCGGGTGTCGCGGCTGCTGGCCAACAGCCTGGACGGCGCTGCGGGGGCCCTCGCGGTCTTCGAGGCGGTGAACGTCCGGCTCGGTGTCGACCGCATCGTCATCCCCGACGTGGTGGTGGCCGACACCGACGACGAGGGGACCGTGGTCGAGGCGGGCGAGGTCGTCCTCGTCTGCGAGATCGTCTCGCCGGGGAACGCGGCCGCCGACCGGTTGGTCAAGATGCAGCTCTACGCGATCGCCGGGATCCCGTGGTACCTGCTGGTCGAGCAGGACGGCGCCGGCCACTCGCTGCGGCTGCACCGGCTCGACGGCGCGCACTACGTCGAGGACCAGGTGGCGAAGCCGGGCGAGGAGTTCCGCCTGGCCGAGCCGATCCGCTGGCGCGTCGACCCGGCCACGTTGCGCTGAGGCGGAGAGCGCCTCACCCGGTCCGCTCGCCGGCTGCGGTGCCACCCGCCGCCGGGATGGCCGGCTTCCGCCGTTCCTGAAGATTTCCTTAGCCCCCCTTGCCATTCGGGGCACTTATCTCCAAAGATGAACGTCTATTCAGTCCGGCGTCCTTGGAGGCATCCATGACCCGTACCGGAACATCCCTGCGGCGGCTGCTGGCCGCCACCCTGGCGGCCCTCGCCACTGCGGCGGCGGGGCTCGTCGCGACCGCGACCCCCGCGGCGGCCGCCACCACGCCCGGCATCGACGTGTCCCACTACCAGGGCGCCATCAACTGGACCAGCGTCCGCAACGCGGGCATCCAGTTCGCCTTCATCAAGGCGACCGAGGGCACCAGCTACAAGGACCCGAGGTTCAACACGAACTACGTGGCCGCCTACAACGCCGGCGTCATCCGGGGCGCGTACCACTTCGCCCGGCCCAACATCTCCTCCGGCGCGGTGCAGGCGAACTACCTGGCCTCCAACGGTGGCGCCTGGTCGGCCGACAGCCGCACCCTCCCGGCCGCGCTGGACCTCGAAGCCAACCCGTACGCGGGCGGCTACTGCTACGGCCTGAGCACCACGGGCATGCGGAACTGGGTCCAGGACTTCCTCAACACCTACCGCGCCCGCACCGGCCGCTACGCCGTCATCTACACGACCACGAGCTGGTGGAACCAGTGCACCGGCAGCTGGAGCGCCCCGTGGGCGAACCACCCGCTCTGGGTCGCCCGTTGGTCGAGCACGGTCGGCGCGCTGCCGGCCGGGGCGCCGTTCTGGAGCTTCTGGCAGTACACCGACCGGGGCAGCGTGGCGGGCATCAGCGGCGCCGTCGACCGCAACCACTGGAACGGTGACCGGAGCCGGCTGATCGCCCTGGCCAACAACACCTGAGCCTGAATCGCCTGGGGAGGCGGTTGGCGGCAGCGGGATCGGTTGTCACCGTACGGTCGACAACTGGTCCGGCTGCCGCCACGCCGCTCTCGCGGGCGTCAGACCTGCCGTCGGGCCGCCACGGGCACGGTCGCCGCGTTCTCGCGGACGAGCGCGTTGCGCCGGGCGAAGCGCCGGACGCCCACCCCGGCGAGGGTGACGGTGACGACGCTGAGCAGCGCGAACAGCAGCGGCAGGCCGGCGGCGGCGAGCAGCAGGACGATGTCGCCGAGGGCCACGAGCATCCACAGTGCCACTCGGGGCCGGGCGTCCCTCCGTCGGTAACCCATGTCGTACCCTCCCTTCCGTCGTGAAGGTCAGATACCCCGTACGGCGGAAGGTCATGCGAGTCGATCTCGCAACGGGCGCGAATCCCGCGGGTCAGTCCTTGCGGTCGGGCACGAAGCCCTTGGCGATCCGGTCGAAGTTGGCCAGGTTGGCCTGCCAGTCCTTCGCGGCGACCTCCCAGCGCAGGGCATAGCCCCGGTTCTTGGCCGTGACGAAGCCCCGGTTGCGGACGTGGATCCGCGTGCCGTCGCGGGTCTCCAGCCACTCCCAGTCCGCGCAGGTCTTCCAGTAGTCGCAGCGCTTGATGCTCAGATACTGGTAGTTGTTCACGTAGTTCTTGCGGGCCGGTTCGGCCCCCTTCCAGTCGGCGTAGGCGTCCGACTTCGGGCTGGACGTCCACTGCACCAGCAGTTCGCCCGGCCCGCCGGGCTCGTCGAAGACGACGGTGTTCGCTCCGGCGTTGCGGCGCACCCAGTTCGCGGGGATCGGCACCGTGAAGCCGCCCGGGTCCTTGTGCAGCTTCCAGCCCGCCGGCAGCGCGTCCGGCGTCGGCGACGGGGTGGCCGACGGCGTCGGGCTCGGCGCGGCGCTTGTGGGCGGGGCCGGCGCGGAGGACTGCGGCGGCTGCCCCTGCGAGGTCGCCGCGCCGGTCGGGTCGGCCTGCGGGCTGCCGCCGCCGTCCCCACCGTCGCCGCTGGTCAGCATCGGCACGACCACCACCAGGCCGATCAGCAGCAGCGCCACCAGCACGCCGATCAGCACGTTGCGCCGGGTGTTGTTCGGCTTCGTACCGCTGGACGCCACGACCGTCGCCCGGCCGGACGGCGGGCTGACCGGCGCGGGCATCACCGAGGTGGGATTCGCCGGCCTGCCGGGCGCCGGGACCACCGGCTCGGCCTTCGTGTCGTCGAGCGCGGGCTTCGGCGGGTCGACCTTCGCCGTCGGGGCCGTGTCCGAGGTGGAGGATCCGACCTTGGCGGTCGGCACGGAGTCCGAGGAGACCGCCGCTGTCGCGTCCTCGGCGGTGGACGCCGCGGCGGCACCGGCGGCGGCCGCCGCCAGCGGCGCGCGCGGCGCCGGCGGGCTGACCGGCTTGTCGGGCCCACCCTCGGCCGGTCGCGGCGCCGGCACCAGCGGCGGGCGCGGCTCACGCGGACCGTTCGGCCCCGGCCGGCGTACGCCGTCGAGCAGCGGGATCGTGCGGGTGCGCTTGCCGCCGGCGCGGCGCAGCAACTTCTCCGCCACCTCGGCGGTGATCCGCTCGTTCGGGTCCTTGCGCAGCAGGCCGTTGAGCACCGGCTTGAGCGGCCCGGCGTTCTTCGGCGGCGGCATCGGCTCGGTGGCGAGCGCCGCCAGGGTGGCGATGGCCGACGGTCGCGCGTACGGCGACTTGCCCTCGACCGCCGCGTAGAGGGTGGCGCCCAGCGACCAGAGGTCGGCCTCCGGACCGGCGGTGCCCTCGCGGGCCCGCTCCGGCGAGATGTACGCGGGCGACCCGAGCACCATGCCCGTGCGGGTCACGTTGGGGTCGCCGGGAATCGTGGCGAGGCCGAAATCGGTCAGCACCACCCGGCCGTCGTCGCCGAGCAGCACGTTGCCGGGCTTGACGTCGCGGTGCATCACGCCGGCCTTGTGCGCCGACTTCAGCGCGGCCAGCACGCCCAGGCCGATCTCCACGGCACGCGCCGGCGTCACCGGGCCGTCCTCGGCGAGCGTGTCCTGCAACGACTTCGACGGCACGTACTCCATGACGATCCACGGGTCGCCGTCGGTGCGCAGCACGTCGAAGATGCGGACCACGTTGATGTGGTTGAGCCGGGCGATGGCCCGGGCCTCACGCAGCGAGCGTTCCCGCATCTCGCGGCGCTCCTCGTCGGTGAGGCTGGGCGGCGGGACGAGCTCCTTGATCGCCACGTCCCGGTGCAGCACCTCGTCGCGCGCCTTCCACACCCGACCCATGCCGCCCTGACCGAGCGGCGAGAGAAGCCGGTATCGGTCAGCGACGAGTTGGGGCAGCGCGTTCGACATCGCCCAGACGGTACCCGGAGCCGACGACGCTCACACCGCCGGCACGCCACTGTGCGGTTCAGCTCAACCTCTCCGACGCGTACGCTGACGCCATGTCTGCCGAAGAGCCGCTGTTCCGGGTCGTCCGTGGGGTCCCCACCGCCGAGGAACTGGCCGCGCTGGTGGGCGCGATCGTCGTACGGTCCCGCCCGGCCGCCGCGCCCCCTCCGGTCGCCGCGTCCGCCTGGGCGCGCTCCGGCCGGCCCGTCGCCGCGGCGGTCGCCGGCCCCGGCGCCTGGCGGGCGTCCGGCCTGCCCCGCTGACCTTTTCCGCACGGATCACCGCAGCTCGGCGCCCCTGCACACCCGCGGGGCAGCCGGTGTGTGCCGGGGCGGGGCTGCCGACACCCCCGGGGACCTATTAACCTCACTCAGGGAAACGACGCAGTGACGGGCAGGGAGGGCCGATGATCCCCGAGGAGGACGGTCCAGCGTCCTGGCTCCGCGGCTACGGCGGCATCGAGGCCGACATCCGCCAGCTCCGCGAGTTCGCCGACAAGCTCCAGGCCGAGGTGGAACGCAACTACGCCCCCCACCTGTCGTACATCGCCGCGGACCTCACAGCCCCGGTGCCCAACCCGGCCGACGCGTTCATCGAGCTGGTCGACTTCCTGCGCGCGCACCACGAGACCCAGCAGGCCACCGCCGACATGGTCTGGGGCGTCCGCGACGTCACCGGCCACCTGGCCGTCGCCGCCGGCACCGTCGCCACCCGCTACACCGGGTCCGACGCCTTCGCCGCCGCGCGCGTGACCGACATCGAGCGGGCCCTCGCCCACCCGGCCCCCACGGCGCCTCGGGGCGCGCCGCCGATGCTGCCCGATCCCACCGGGCCGGCACCCGCGCCGGATCAGGGACAGGGACAGGGCCGGGTGGTGCTGCCATGATCGAACGGGGCACCGGTGGCCGCACGTCCGCCCTCACCGACTGGCGGCTGATGGACGTCGCCAGCATGTGGGCCTGCCTCCAGGACCACGACACCACCAACCACTGGAAGCAGGTCGCCGGCTGGCGCAAGATCTGCGACCTCGCCCGGATGCACCTGAGCCGGCTCCAGGAATACCGCAAGGGGCTCGCCGAGGCATGGCCCCCGGAGACCAACGAGGCGGCCCGGGCCTACGTCCGCGAACTGGACGGGCTCATCGACAAGGTGCAGCGCACGCACGACGCCGCCAGCGCCAACTACACCGCGCTCTCCGCCGCCACGCAGGCCATCAGCGCCACCCGCACCGAACTGAAGAAGATCTACGAGACGTACGCCGTCAAGGTCCAGGAGAAGCAGACGTACGACGCGACGCTCGCCGACCCGAAGGCGGCCATGGGCAGCCGGGTCCCCGACCGCCCGGTGACGGACGCCGATCTCGAACGCCTCAACGTCCAGGCGCGCGGCATCATGTACGGCCTCAGCGGCGAACTCCAACACGCCCGAGTAATGCTCCGCCAACCACCACCTAGGCCTAAGCCTTCACCTGGCATAGACCAGCACAACCCCGACATCTACGGAGGCGCCAGCTCTGCCGCTCCGGTAATTCCTCCCGTCGTTCCCGTGCCGTTGTCAAGTTCGAGTACTTCGTCCGTTGCCCGGCCGACCACGAACACGCGACAGATCTCCGCACCAACCACCCGTAACGTCGGGCCTGTCCTCGGCGGGGTCAAACCCGGTCTAGCGCCTTCTCCGATCAATCCCGCGATGCCAGGTGCAACTCCACCCGGCCTCCCCACCGGCTCCGGCAGTGGACCAATGCCTGCGATGCCGCCAGGCGTGCGGCCTGGACACGGGATCTCTGGATTGCCGATCGGTCAGCCTGGCCCTAGCGGCCGGCCGGTCAACGGAGCCATTCCGGGGCTCCCGCCTGCCACGCCACCGGCATCGCCCCGGCCCATGCCACCAGGTGGTCTGATCGGCGGAACCCCCGGAATGGGATTTGGCCCATCGAGCGGCAGCGGTGCACAACAACGTCGGGTTAACCCGATTGGTGGAGTGATCGGTGGCGGGGGCGCAGGCACCGCTCCGACCGGGGGCGCAGGCTCCCGCCCTGGGGCTGGCCGCAACTTCAGCGCGGTGCAGGGTATACCGCCAATCGGTGGAGCACCCGGCATGGGCACTGCCCGCGCAGGCGGGATGCCGGGCCGGTCGGGGCGATACGACGGCAGCGACAAGGAGACGCGACGCTGGGATCCGGACCACCCATGGGAAGTGGACCAAGGCGTAAGCCCGGTAGTCCGCCCTCCGGACGAAGATGGCCCCATCGACCCAGGTCCGGCTATTGGCTTTAACCGTTGAAAACTAGGGCCATTCAAGCCATCTTGGCGCTGGTTAGTCTTACGGCAGCGCTCCCGCCATCGACCATCTCACATGCTTGGTCCATCCGCACCGCTCCAGATCTGCACGGCCGCGACCGAATCCGGGGGGATCAGTGGCATCTGAGCTTCCTCAAAATTGCCGAAGCGCACCGGATCAATCAAGGCGAAGGCGTAACCGTCGCGGTGCCAGACACCGGTGTTTACCCGCATCCCGATCTTGCCAGTAATCTGCGGCGAGGCACAGATTTCGTTGCTGGAGGTAGCGGCGACGGCACGCAAGACCAAGACAGCCATGGAACGGGCATGGCAGGACTAATCGCTGCCCATGGAAACACCGGCAGCAAGGGCGCCCTCGGCATCGCACCAAGGGCAAAGATCCTGCCCATACGGGTAAAAATAAACAACCAGGAGGGCACCAGCCATCAATTGGCAGATGCGATCAACTTCGCAATTACTAAGAATGTCGAGGTAATCAGCATCTCAGCAGCAGGAGCGGCAGATAGCCGGTTATTTTCGGCAGTCGAAGCCGCGCTCCGTGCGGACATTGTTGTTGTCGCCGGAGCAGGCAACAAGCCACTTAGCGAACGAGTCGGCTTCCCCGCCTCTCACCCCGGCGTAATTGCAGTGGGCGGGATCGACCGAACCGGCCGCCTTGCCGCTGTCTCGGTTGCTGGCCCCGAGGTGGATTTGGTAGCACCTGCTGTTGACATATACAGCACGAGTGTGGACGGCAAATACCGGAAAGGGACAGGAACCTCGGACTCCACTGCCATCGTTGCGGGAGCGGCAGCACTGATCAGATCCAAGTACCCGTACCTGCCCGCCTCCGAGGTGGCGCACAGGCTCACCGCCACAGCGATCGACAAGGGCCCGCCGGGACGGGACGACGAGTACGGCCACGGGATCATCGACCTGGTGGCGGCGTTGACGGCTGACGTACCGCCGCTGGGTTTCGGATCGGCGACGGCGAGCGTGCCGGCCCACACCCCCTCGACCACGACGGCGGTAGCGGAGCCGGCGGGCGACGGGAACGGTGCGGCGACGGCCCGTGGCCTGGTCACCCTCGGCGTGATCGTGGCGGCCGGCGGCGCGTGGACGTTCATCGCCCGTCGGCGTCGTCGGGGCGACGACCCGCCGCCCCGCATCAGTCGCTGAGCAACCCGGAAGTCGGAGACGGGCGAGGAAGGGCCGACACGTCCCACCCGAGACGTCGTCGTCCCGGTCAGCCGGTAACGTCGGCGACGTGTCCAAGTCCTTGCCGCTCCGCCTCGTGCTCGCCTCCGCCAGCCCTGCCCGCCGCAAGATTCTCCAGGCCGCCGGGATCGAAACGGACGTGCTGGTCAGCGGCGTCGACGAGTCCCTCGTGGTCACGGAGCGGGCCGAGGATCTCTGCCTGGAACTGGCCCGGATGAAGGCGCAGGCGGTACTCACCCGGCTGCGGCCGGCCGACGACCAGCGGACGTTGGTGATCGGGTGCGACTCGGTGCTGGCCTTCGACGGGGAGATCTTCGGCAAGCCGACCGACGCGGCCGACGCCACCCGGCGCTGGGAGCGGATGCGCGGGCGCAGCGGCGTGCTGCACAGCGGGCACTGCCTGATCGACGTCGAGGCCGGGCGGCGGGCCGAGGCGGTCGCCTCCACCGTCGTGCACTTCGCCGACATAGACGACGACGAGATCGCCACGTACGTGGGTACGGGCGAGCCGCTGGCCGTGGCGGGTGCCTTCACGATCGACGGCCTGGGCGGGCCCTTCGTGGAGCGGATCGAGGGTGATCCGAGCACGGTGATCGGGCTCAGCCTGCCGATGCTGCGCCGCCTTCTCGCCGAGTTGGACCTGCGGCTCACAGATTTGTGGACGAAGGTCGCGCCCGGCAACCAGACGGTCGAGCCGCTCGGTTAGCGTCCGTTCTTGACTTCCTTCCCACGCCTAGAGGCGGGGGATTCCAGCGGTCGCCCGCTGGGTTTCCTGCTTCACCGACGGCCGCCCCGTCCGGACGTTCGTCCGTTGGGGTCTTACACCGCCTCCACAGGCAATCACGGAGAGCCCCTCCGCGAGAATGTTGCGGGCCGCGTTGACGTCGCGGTCGTGGGTCTGCCCGCATCGGCAGGTCCACGACCGCATGTTCAGCGGCATCCGCTGCGCGAGCGCACCGCACACCGAGCACAGTTTGGACGACGGGAACCAGCGGTCCACAACAACGAGGTTGCGGCCGTGCCAGTCGGCCTTGTATTCGAGCAGGGTGCGGAACTGCCGCCAAGCCGCGTCGCTGACGGCGCGAGCCAGGCTGTGGTTTGTGACCATGTTGCGCACGGTCAGGTCCTCGACGACGATCGTTTGGTTCTCACGAACAAGCCGAGTGGTCAACTTGTGCAGATGGTCCCGCCTGCGGTCGGCGATCCGAGCGTGCACGCGGGCGACCTTGAGCCGGGCCTTGGCCCGGTTCGCGGAGCCCTTCTCCTTCTTGGACAGGTTCCGCTGCGCCTTGGCGAGTGCGGCTCGGTCGCGGCGTTCGTGCTTCGGGTTGACGACTTTCTCGCCGGTGGACAGCGTGAGCAGGCTGTCCAGGCCGGCATCGACCCCGACGGCCGGGCTCGGCGCCGGAGCCTGCTCGATCCGGTCGTCGCACAGCAGCGACACGAACCAGCGACCGGCCGCGTCCTGCGACACGGTCACCGTGGACGGCGCCGCGCCCTCGGGAAGCGGCCGGGACCACACGATATCCAGCGGCTCGGCCATCTTCGCCAGCGTCAACTGGCCGTCGCGGTAGCGGAACCCGCTGGTGGTGTACTCCGCCGACCGGCGCGACTTCTTCTTGCTCTTGAAGCTCGGGTACCGGGCGCGCTTGGCGAAGAAGTTCGTGAACGCGACTTGCAGGTGCCGCAGCGTCTGCTGCAACGGCACGGACGACACCTCGTTGAGGAACGCCAGGTCGTCGGTTTTCTTCCACGCGGTCAACATCGCCGACGTGGTGTTGTAGTTGACCCGTTCCTGGCGCAGCGTCCACGCCTCAGTGCGGGCCTGCAATGCCATGTTGTAGACCAGCCGGACACAGCCGAACGTGCGGGCAAGCTCGCAAGCCTGCTCGGAGCTCGGGTAGAAGCGGAACCTGAACGCCCGCTTCACAGCCCTGGCCATGGCTCACAGCCTAGCAAGATAGCCAGTAAGCTTTACGGTGACATGCGGGTGGACACCCATCCTCCTTGGCCGCGGATCGGCCTTTCCTGTCCCGCTCTGCAAGAGTTCCGTTCCCTCCCCACGGCTAAAGCCAGGGGTTCCACGGAGGTTTTCGATGACCACCAAGTCGATCCCGCTCACGTCGGAACTGCACGCGTACCTGGTCGAGCACGGTGCGCCGCCGGACGAGATCATGCGGGACCTGGCCGAGGAGACCCGCGCGGCTCTGCCGAACGACGCGCAGATGCAGGTCGCACCGGAGCAGGCCGCCTTCCTGACCTTCCTCACCCGGCTGCTCGGAGTGCGGCAGGCCGTCGAGGTGGGCACGTTCACCGGCCTCTCGTCGCTGGCGATCGCCCGTGGGCTGTCCGAGGGCGGGCGGCTGACCTGCTTCGACATTTCTGAGAAGTTCACCGGGATCGCCCGGCGGTACTGGGCCCGCGCCGGCGTGGACGACCGGATCGAGCTGCGCATCGGCCCGGCCGGCGACACGCTGCGCGAGCTGCCTCACGAGCGCCACCTGGACTTCGCGTTCATCGACGCCGACAAGACCGGCTACCCGGTCTACTGGGCGGAGCTGGTGCCCCGGATGCGTCCTGGCGGGGTGATCGCGGTCGACAACGTGCTGCGCGGTGGCCGGGTGATCGCCCCGCAGAACGCCGACGACCGGGCCATCGCGGCGTTCAACGACGAGGTGCTCGCCGACGTCCGCGTCGACGCGGTGATGCTCCCGATCGCCGATGGCCTCACCCTGGCCCGAGTGCACTGACGCCCCACCTCATCGCGATCTTGGTAGGAAACCGCCCCTCCAGGGGCCGTTTCCTACCAAGATCCAGCGGGACCCAAGCTCCACCGGAACCCAAGGTCCACCGGGACGCAATATCCACCGGAACCCAAGATCCACGGGAGATGCAAGAACCGCCGGAGGACGCAAGATCCGCCGGAGATCCAAGATCCGCGAGGGGCGCTGGCGTCAGACGGGGGTCGGGGATCGGAGGTCGACGGGGGCCGGGCGCAGGGCGCGGCCCAGGCGGGCGGCGAGCAGCGCAGCCGCCGCGATGAAGGCCGGCAGCAGCAGGAAGGCCAGGTGCGGTCCGACGCCGTCGGCCACCCAGCCGAGCGCGACCGGCGCGATCCCGAAGCCCACCCCCATCGAGTACGACGCATAGCCGGCCGCCCGGTCCGCGGCCGGCCCGGCGACGGCGAGCGCGATCGAGATCGCCAGCGGGTAGTGCAGGGCGTTACCGAGGCCGAGGACGACCAGGCCGGTGACGGCGAGCCAGCCGACCGGCGCGATCCAGAAGAGCGCGAACCCGGCCAGCGACACGCCCAGCGCGACCAGCAGCAGCGGCACGGGCCGGTACCGCAGGGCGAGACGCCCCCCGGCGAGTCGGCCCACGAACATGCCGCAGACGATCGCGGCGACGGCGGCCGAGGCGCCGCCGGCCGCCATCCCGGCGTGCGAGCGGAGCACGTCGGCCGTCCAGAGCGACAGGCAGACCTCGATCGAGCCGGTGACCGCCATCAACACCCAGGCGATCCAGTACGCCACCGGCAGGCGTCGACCGGCCCCGTGGGCGCCGGCCACCGAGGCGACCCCGCCGGAAGCCGAAGACCCGGGAGCCGGAGAGCCGGGAGCCGCGGCAGCGGGAGCAGGCTGCGGCAGGCGTACGCGAAAGGTCACGGCGGCGAGCGCGACCAGCGCGATCAGGCCGACCTCGACGGCCATCGCCGGTCGCCAGCCCCATCCTGCGTCGACGCTGGCACCGATGACCAGCGGGGCGAGGATGCCGGCGCCGGCGCAGACGGCATTGGCCTCGGTCAGCGCCGCTGGCGCGCCGGCGCCGTGCCGGTCGGTGAGCACCACGGACACGCCGCTGATCACCAGCATGCCGAAGGTGGCGATCACGGCTACGGCGGTGATCGTGGCGGGCAGGGCGCGGACGACGCCCAGGGCGGCGACGCCGGCCGCCACGCCGGCCAGCCCGATCCAGATCGCCCGGCCCCGGCCGAGGCGGCGGGCCAGGGGTGCGAAGAGCGCCCCGCCGGCCAGCGCGCCGACGGCGATGCCGGTGCTGTGCAGGCTGGCGACGGCGGCCGAGGTGCCCTGTTCGTCGCGGAGCAGCGGCACGACCGGCCCGAAGCCGTAGAGGAAGAAGCCCCACAGCCCCAGCTGGGCGTAGGTCAGCCAGGTGAGCCGGTCACGGGTCAGGCGGGGCACCGGCCTCACGCTACAAGCGTCGGGCCGGCGCTCCGCCCGTGGTGAGAGGCAACTCTCCCCCGGCGTTAGGAAGGGCACCTTCCTCTACCGCAGGCGTTAGGAAGGTGCCCTTCCTTACACCTCAGCGGACGCTGCGGGCGAACTGGCGGGCGGCCCAGACGACGCCGGCGGCGGCGAGGAGCGCGATGATGCCGAGGCCCTGCCAGACCTTGTCGTCGCCGAGCTGGCCGGCGAAGAGGGCCCGGGTGCCGTCGACCGCCCAGGAGAACGGGTTCCACTCGGCGATGCCCTGGAGCCAGCCGGGGGCGAAGGTCAGCGGCAGCAGGATGCCGGAGAGCAGCAGCACGGGCTGGGCCACGGTGTTCATCAGGGGGGCCAACGCGTCCTCGCTCTTGACCTTGAGCGCGATGCCGTAGGAGACGGCCGAGGTCATCAGCGCGATCAGGGCGAGCATGAGGTACGCCAGCAGCAGGTCGACGAGGGAGACGCGCAGGTCGAACAGGAGCGCGAGCAGGGTGATGATGACCGCCTGCACGATGAGCGACACCACGTCGCGCAGCGAGCGGCCGAGCAGCAGGGCGAGGCGGCTGACCGGGGTGACCCGGGAGCGTTCGATGACCCCGGCGCGCAGCTCGGCGATCAACCCGAAGCCCTGGAACAGGCCGCCGAAGATGGCCAGCAGCACCAGCAGGCCGGGTACGAAGATCTTGTAGGCCTCCGCCTGGGTGGGCGCGTTCAGCGCCGGCTTGAGCAGCGGGGCGAAGAGCAGCAGGTACATCACCGGCTGGAAGACGCCGACGAAGACCCAGACGGGGTTGCGCAGCAGCAGCTGGAGCTGGCGCTGGAAGATCAGCCAGGTGTCACGGGCGAGTTTCATTGGGATCTCTCCGGTCGGGATCAGGACTCGCGCAGCGAGCGGCCGGTCTTGGTGAGGAAGACGTCGTCGAGGCTGGGCCGGTGCAGCTCGATGGACCTGAGCCCGAGGCCGGCGGTGTCGACGCGGCGCAGGATCTGCGGGATGGCGGTGGCGCCCTCGTCGACGTAGAGCCGTAGCCCGCCCTCCTCGGCGGTCTCCAGCTTGTTGACGTACGGCTCGCCGTCGAGCAGTTGCGCGGCCTGCGGGGTGGCCGCCGCGTCGAGCCCGACCAGCACGACGTCGCCGGAGATCTCGCGCTTCAGCTCCGTCGGGGTGCCCTCCGCGACCACCTCGCCGTGATCCATGATCGCGATCCGGTCGCAGAGCGCGTCGGCCTCCTCCAGGTAGTGGGTGGTGATGAAGACGGTCATGCCGTCGCCCCGCAGCCGGCGGATCTCGTCCCACATGTGCGCCCGGCTCTGCGGGTCGAGACCGGTCGTCGGCTCGTCCAGGAAGACGATGCTCGGCTCGTGGATGATGCCGAGGGCGATCTCCACCCGCCGGCGCTGACCGCCGGAGTAGGTCTTGCACTTGCGGTCGGCGTACTCGGTGAGCTGGAAGGCGTCGAGGGCGCGGGCGGCCCGCCGGTGCGCGTCGGCCTTGCCGATGCCGTACATCCGGGCGTGCAGGACGAGTTCCTCCCGGGCGGTGGACTCGTCCCAGGTGCTGCCGCCCTGGGCGACGTAGCCGATGCGGCGGCGCACCTCGGCCGGGTCCTTGCGCAGGTCGGCCCCGGCGACGGTCGCCTCGCCGCCGTCCGGCTCGATGAGCGTGGCCAGCATCCGCAGGGTGGTGGTCTTGCCGGCGCCGTTGGGGCCGAGGAAACCGAAGATCTCCCCCTCGGTGACCTTCAGGTCGACGCCGCGCACCGCGTCGACGGTCTTCGTCTGGCGACCCTCTCGGGAGCGGAACGACTTCCGCAACCCTCTGGTCTCGATCATGTCTGCTCCTGGTCGTCCGGGCCGGTGCCACCGGCCACCTGTCTGTCCCTCGGAGACGACGCCGGACGGCATGCTTCCCCCGTGGCGCCCCGGGCAGGCTAACGCGATATAGCTCTTTTGGTCAACGTTGATTATTCGCCCTCCGTCGGCCGGGGCGGCAACTGCTCCTCCCAGCCCTCCCAGCCCTGCGCCCGCTCCAGCCCCTCGGGCAGGTACGACACCCCCGACTCGATCCGTTCCGCGATCTGCTCGCACCAGGAGATCTCCGCCTCGGAGCGGGCGGTCCAGAGTTCGAACATCCACCCCACGTGCACCGGCTTGGTCGAACGCATCCAGCCAGAACTCAACGACGTACGCATCCACTCGACACCGGCCCGCAGCAGGTTCGCCCGGTTGCGCAGGGCGGCCGCCGCCTCCTCGCGCGGCATCGCGGGCAGGAAGGAGAACGCCGCCGCGAACGGATCCGGCGGCTCGTGCAGCTGCCACCACAGGCCGCGCAGCAGCGACTCGAACTCCTCCTCGCCCTTCGGCGTCACCTCGTACGTGGTGCGGGCCGGACGGGCGCCCACCTGTTCGGTGGCCACCTCGCGCAACAGCCCTTCCTGGGTCAGCTTGCGCAGGGCGTGGTAGATCGATCCGGGCTGCACGTTCGCCCACCTGTCGGCGCTCCAACTGAGCAGCTCGCGGCGCACGTCGTAGCCGTGCACGGGCTGCATCCAGCGCACCAGGCCGAGGATCATCATTCGCGTGGCAGACACCGGATGAGCGTAATAAGCAAATTTGACTAGGGCGCGGTGAACAGTGCGGCATCCCACACTGAGCGATCGTTAGGGCCGCCTCGGTGGCCGATACACTCCCGGTCAGTGACCCTCCGGGAGGAGCCAGCAAGGTGCGCAAGGTACTCATCGCCAACCGCGGCGAGATCGCCGTCCGCGTCATCCGTGCCTGTCGCGACGCCGGCCTCGGCAGCGTCGCCGTCTACGCGGACTCCGACCGGGACGCCCTGCACGCCACGCTGGCCGACGAGGCGTACGCGCTCGGCGGGGACACCGCCACCGACACGTACCTGCGGATCGACAAGCTGCTGGAGATCGCCGCGAAGGCCGACGCCGACGCGGTCCACCCCGGCTACGGCTTCCTCTCCGAGAACGCCGACTTCGCCCAGGCCGTCATCGACGCCGGGCTGACCTGGATCGGCCCCACCCCGCAGGCGATCCGGGACCTCGGCGACAAGGTCACGGCCCGGCACATCGCCCAGCGCGCCGGCGCTCCCCTGGTGCCCGGCACCCCCGACCCGGTCGGCGGCCCCGACGAGGTGTTGGCGTTCGCCGTCGACCACGGCCTGCCGGTCGCCATCAAGGCCGCCTTCGGCGGCGGCGGGCGCGGGCTCAAGGTGGCCCGCACCATGGAGGAGATCCCGCACCTGTTCGAGTCGGCCACCCGCGAGGCGGTCGCCGCGTTCGGCCGGGGCGAGTGCTTCGTCGAGCGCTACCTGGACAAGCCTCGCCACGTCGAGGCGCAGGTGCTGGCCGACCGGCACGGCAATGTGATCGTGGTCGGCACCCGGGACTGCTCGCTCCAGCGCCGCCACCAGAAGCTGGTCGAGGAGGCACCCGCGCCGTTCCTCACCGACGCGCAGCGCGCCCAGATCCACGACAGCGCCAAGGCCATCTGCCGCGAGGCGGGCTACCACGGCGCCGGCACGGTGGAATACCTGGTCGGCGCCGACGGCACCATCTCCTTCCTGGAGGTCAACACCCGACTCCAGGTCGAGCACCCGGTCACCGAGGAGACCGCCGGCATCGACCTGGTCCGCGAGCAGTTCCGGATCGCCGACGGCGAGAAGCTGCGGTTCACCGAGGACCCGACGCCGCGCGGGCACTCGATCGAGTTCCGGATCAACGGCGAGGACCCGGGCCGCAACTTCCTGCCCGCCCCCGGCACGGTCACCGCGCTGCGGCTGCCCACCGGCCCCGGCGTCCGGGTCGACACCGGCATCTCCGCCGGCGACGTGATCGGCGGCAACTTCGACTCGCTGCTGGCCAAGGTGATCATCACGGGCGAGACGCGTACCGAGGCGCTGGAGCGCGCCCGCCGCGCCCTCGACGAGATGGTCGTCGAGGGCATGGCCACCGCGCTGCCGTTCCACCGGCTGGTGGTCCGGGACGAGGCGTTCACCGCCGAGCCCTTCACCGTGCACACCCGGTGGATCGAGACCGAGTTCGACAACACCGTCACGCCGTTCACCGCCGCCGCCGGCCCCGCCGAGGCGCCGGCCGAGCGCGAGACCGTCGTGGTGGAGGTCGGGGGCAAGCGGCTGGAGGTCAGCCTCCCCGCCGGCCTCGGCGGGGGTACGGCCACCGCCGCGCCCGCCGCGCGCAAGCCGGCCCGCCGGGGCGGCGGGGCCAAGGCCGGCGTCGCGGTCAGCGGCGACGCGCTCACCTCCCCGATGCAGGGCACCATCGTCAAGATCGCGGTCGCCGACGGCGACACCGTGGCCGAGGGTGACCTTGTCGTGGTGCTGGAGGCGATGAAGATGGAGCAGCCGCTGCACGCCCACAAGGCGGGCACCGTCAGCGGCCTCGCGGCCGAGGTCGGCGCCGTCATCACCGCCGGCGCGGCGATCTGCACCATCGCCTGAGGTGTAAGGAAGGGCACCTTCCTAACGTTTCCGGTATAGGAAGGTGCCCTTCCTAACGGCGCAGCACGGCTCGGCGCGGCACGGCACAGCTCGGCTCGGCACGGCGTAGCGCGGCGCGGCGCGGCAGGACGGACACGCCCCCGGTGTGGCAGCAGCCCGCCGGACAGGGCGTGGCGCCGGCCCGCCGGGCGGTCAGCGCAGTTCGGCGCCGGCCACCGCCCGGACGGCGGCCGTCAGCGCGTCCAGGGTGGCGGAGTCCACCCGCCAGTGCTGCCAGTACAACGGGCGGTCAAGGTGGCGTCCGGCGCCGAGGTCGACGCAGCGTCCGGCGGCGATGTCGGCGCGGGCGATCCGCTCCGGGACCATCCCCCAGCCGAGCCCGAGCCGCACCGCCTCGTTGAAGCCGTCGAAGGACGGGACGTAGTGGACCGGCGGGTCGAGTCGCCGCCGGGTGACGGTGCGGGCGAACCGCTGCTGGAGCTGGTCCTTGCGGTCGAACGCCATCATCGGCGCCGACGCCAGGGCGGACTCGGTGAGACCGTCGGGGAAGTGGCGGGCGGCGAAGCCGGTCTCGGCGAGGGCGACGTACCGCATGGCACCCAGCCGCTCCACCCGGCAGCCCTGCACGGCCTCGCGCTGCGCGGTCACGGCCGCCATCGCCGTGCCGTCGCGGATCAGCTCCGCCGTGTGGTCCTCGTCGTCCCGGCGGACGTCGAACAGCAGCGCCAGCCCGGTGGGCAGTCGCGCCAGCGCGCCGACGAACCAGGTGCCCAGCGAGTCCCCGTTCGCCACGACCGTCACTCTGGTGGGCGCGGGACCACCGAGAGCGGGCCGGGCGGCGTCCAGCGCCTCCCGTTCCAGCAGGGCCACCTGCCCGGCGAGCCGCAGCAGCGGACGGCCCGCGTCGGTGGCCCGGCACGGCTTCGTCCGCTGGACGAGCACCTGACCGACGGACTGTTCCAGCGCCTTGAGCCGCTGGCTGACGGCCGAGGGGGTGACGTGCAGGGACCGCGCCGCCGCCTCGAAGCTGCCCTCGCGGACCACCGCGGCGAAGGTCCGGAGCTGCGTGGTGTCCAGCATTCTGAAGCAGAGCTTATCCGGCATGAGAATCTTTAGCTGGGCTGCATCACGCGGGGCTCGTAGCCTCGGCTCGTGCCCGACATCCTCAGCAGCTCCGTGGCCGGCTCCGCCGCCGCCGGCTTCTCCCTCGCCATCGCGCTGATCGCCGCCATCGGCGCGCAGAACGCCTTCGTCCTGCGGCAGGGCCTGCGCCGCGAGCACGTCCTGCCGGTCGTCGCCGTCTGCGCCGCGTCCGACGCGCTGCTCATCGCGCTCGGCATCGCCGGCATGGGCGGCGCGACGGCGGAGCACCCCACCGCGCTCACCGCCGTCCGGTGGCTCGGCGCCGCGTTCCTGCTCGGGTACGCCGCGCTGGCCGCCCGCCGCGCGCTGCGTCCCGGCGCGCTCTCCCCCGCCGACCGGCCGCCGGCCACGCTCGGGGCGACGCTGCTGGCCTGCCTCGCGTTCACCTACCTCAACCCGCACGTGTACCTCGACACCGTCCTCCTGCTCGGCGGGGTGGCCCGCCAGCACCCGCACCACTGGGTCTTCGGCGCGGGCGCCGTGCTGGCCAGCGCGGTCTGGTTCACGGTCCTGGGCGCCGCCGCCCACCGGCTCGCGCCCGTGCTGGCCCGCCCCGCGGCCTGGCGGGTGATCGACGGGACGGTGGCCGTCGTGATGGTGGCGGTCGCGGCCACCCTGCTGCTCGACTGACGACGCGCACCTGCCGGTCGGGGTGTTTTCGGCGACCACCCGGGGCGCGGGCGCCGGCGGGCGGGAATGATGGGCGACGTGCGGTTCCTTCACGGCGCGGTCCCCGCGCACGACCTGACCTACAACGACGTCTTCATGGCGCCCGTCCGTTCCGAGGTGGGTTCGCGGCTCGACGTCGACCTGGCCACCACCGACGGCACGGGCACCACCATCCCGCTGGTCGTGTCGAACATGACGGCGGTGTCCGGCCGCCGGATGGCCGAGACGGTCGCCCGGCGCGGCGCGATCGCGGTCATCCCGCAGGACATCCCGATCGAGGTGGTGGCGAACGTCGTCGCCTGGGTCAAGCGGCGGCACCTGGTGCACGACACGGCGATCACGCTGGGCCCGACCGACACCGTCGGCGACGCGATCCACCTGCTGCCGAAGCGGTCGCACGGCGCCGTGGTGGTGATCGACGAGGAGAGCCGGCCGGTGGGCGTGGTGACCGAGGCCGACACGGTCAGCGTGGACCGCTTCGCCCAGCTCCGGCACGTGATGTCCACGGAGCTGCACACCGTGCCGGCGGACGCGGATCCGCGTACCGGCTTCGAGCGGCTCTCGGCGGGGCGGCGCCGGTTGGCCCCGGCGGTCGACGCCGAGGGACGCCTGGTCGGGGTGCTGACCCGGCAGGGCGCGCTGCGGGCGACCCTCTACCGGCCAGCGGTGGACGACCGGGGCCGGCTGCGGATCGCCGCCGCCGTGGGCATCAACGGCGACGTGACCGGCAAGGCGGCGGCGCTGTTGGAGGCCGGGGTGGACACGCTGGTGGTGGACACCGCGCACGGCCACCAGGAACGCATGATCACCGCCCTGCGGGCGGTCCGTGCGCTGGACCCGGCGGTCCCGGTCGCGGCGGGCAACGTGGTGACCGCCGAGGGCGTACGCGACCTCGTGCGGGCGGGGGCCGACATCGTCAAGGTCGGCGTCGGTCCGGGCGCGATGTGTACCACCCGGATGATGACCGGGGTGGGCCGGCCGCAGTTCTCCGCCGTGCTCGACTGCGCCGCGGCGGCCCGGCAGCTCGGCCGGCACGTCTGGGCCGACGGCGGCGTGCGACACCCGCGCGACGTGGCGCTGGCGCTGGCCGCCGGGGCCTCGAACGTGATGATCGGCTCCTGGTTCGCCGGCACCTACGAGTCCCCCGGCGACCTCTACACCGACGCCGACGGCCGGCGTTACAAGGAGAGCTTTGGCATGGCCTCGGCGCGGGCGGTCAGCGCGCGGACGGCCGACGACAGCGCGTACGACCGGGCCCGCAAGGCGGTCTTCGAGGAGGGCATCTCCTCTGCGCGGATGTACCTGGACCCGGCCCGCCCGGGCGTGGAGGACCTGATCGACGAGATCATCGCGGGGGTGCGGAGCGCCTTCACCTACGCGGGCGCCCGCGACCTCGCGGAATTCCACGAGCGGGCCCTGGTCGGCGTGCAGAGCACGGCCGGCTACACCGAGGGGATGCCGCTGCCCACCAGCTGGTGACCCCGCCGCCACCCCCGGGCCGCGCCGCAGCCGGCTGACGCTGCCCGCCGGTGGCCGTCAGGGCTGCGGGAAGAGGCGGTGGATCACCTCGCGGGCCGCCTTCCGGGGGTCGTCGCCGACGCGGGGCGGCAGCGCGCCCGAGATCCAGAGCGTGGCGAAGCCGTGCACGATGGACCAGGCCGCGAGCGCGTCGCCCTGCGGATCCTCCGCCGTCGGGCGTCGCTCGGACAGCCCGGCGACGCCCGAGTGCAGCGCGGCCCCGGCGCGCTGGCGGGCCGCCACCAGCTCCTTCGCGTCGGCCCGGTAGAGGTCCGGACGGAACATCACCTCGAAGTGCGCGCGGTGGCGGACCGCGAAGTCGACGTACGCGACGCCCCGGTCGAGCAGTTCGCCGCCGACGCCGTGCAGCGCCTCGGCCAGCAGGTGGAAGCCCTCGGTGGCGAGGGCGGTGAGCAGCCCGGCCTTGTCGCCGAAGTGGTGGGCCGGGGCGGCGTGCGAGACGCCCGCCCGGCGGGCCAGGTCGCGCAGGCTCAGCGCCGCCGGGCCCGACTCCTCGATCACCTGCACCGCCGCCGCGAGCAGGGCGCGACGCAGGTCGCCGTGGTGGTAGCCGCGCGTTCCGGTCATGCCGCCATCATATCTTGCCATTGACAAGATGACACTTCCGGAGGCAATCTTGTCGCCGACAAGTTCCGACCGAGGAGGTACCGATGGCTCCGTTGATCGCACTCGTGGCCGGCACCGCGCTCGCCCGGCTGGCCGGGCTGGCCGGCGTGGCCGCCCTCGACGGCTGGCATCCGGCGCTGCGGGTGGGCCTGGCGCTGATGTTCGTGGTGACCGGCGTCGCGCACTTCGCCCCCGCCTACCGGGCCGACATGATCGCGATGGTGCCGCCGCGCCTGCCCCGGCCCGACCTGCTGGTCACCGTCACCGGCGCGCTGGAGCTGGTGGGCGCGGTCGGGCTGCTGGTGCCGGCGACCGCCCGCTGGACCGCGGCCGGCCTGGCCCTGCTGATGCTGGCCATGTTCCCGGCGAACGTCTCGGCGGTGCGGCGCGGGCTGACCCTGGCCGGCCGCCCGGCGACCCCCCTCGGCCCACGCACGGCGGAGCAGATCCTCTTCGTCGGAGTGGCGGTCGCTATTTCGTTTGGGGCCTGACGTTCAGGGCGCTAATCTGCCGTCCATGGAACTGATGACGCTACGGGACGTGCCGATAGCGCGACTGCTCGTGGTCGCCGGGCACGTCACCGGACAGCGGTGGAACCGCTACCTGGCCGAGGCGCACGGCCTCACCCAGGCCGGGATGGTCGCTCTGATGACCCTCGCCGAGCACGGCGAACTGGCGCACCGCGCGGTCGCCGAGCACTGTTTCGTCCGGCCTGCCACCCTGACCGGCATCGTCGACACCCTCGAACGCGACGGCCTCGTCGAGCGGCAGCGCGACGAGGCCGACCGGCGCAGCGTCAAGATCGCGATCACCCCGGCCGGCCGCGCCCGGATCGACGCGCTGACCGCCATGATCCGCTCCGGGCAGCCGCTGACCTCGGTCGACGCCGACCCGGCGAAGGCGGCGGTGATCCGCGAGTTCCTCCTCGAGGTCATCGGCAACGGCGACCACGGCACCCCGGAAGGGAGCCCGGCGTGCTGACCCGGCTGCTGCGTACGCACCTTCGCCCGTACCACCGGCCGCTGGCCGCCGTGGTGCTGCTCCAGTTCGTCGGCACCATGGCGTCGCTCTACCTGCCCAGCCTCAACGCCGACATCATCGACCTGGGCGTGGCCCGGGGCGACACCCGCTACATCATGCGCACCGGCGGCTGGATGCTCGCGGTCAGCCTGATCCAGATCGTCTGCTCGGTGGCGGCCGTCTACCTCGGCGCGCGCACGGCGATGGCCTTCGGCCGGGACGTCCGATCGTCGATCTTCGGGCACGTCAACCGCTTCTCCGCCCGCGAGGTCGCCCGGTTCGGCGCGCCCTCGCTGATCACCCGCAACACCAACGACGTGCAGCAGGTGCAGATGCTCGTGCTGATGAGCTGCACGATGCTCGTCGCCGTGCCCATCATGAGCGTCGGCGGCGTGGTGATGGCGCTGCGCGAGGACGTCGGGCTCTCCTGGCTGATGCTCGTCAGCGTGCCGGTGCTGGCCGTCGCCCTGTGGCTGATCATCCGGCGGATGGTGCCGGGCTTCCGGCTCATGCAGACCCGCATCGACACGGTCAACCGGGTGCTGCGCGAGCAGATCACCGGCATCCGGGTGGTGCGGGCGTTCGTCCGGGAGCCGTACGAGACGGATCGCTTCGCCACGGCGAACGCCGACCTCACCGCGACCGCCCTGCGGATCGGCCGCCTGATGGCGTTGATCTTCCCGGTGGTGATGCTGGTGCTCAACGTCTCCAGCGTCGCGGTGCTCTGGTTCGGCGCCGAGCGGGTGGACGCCGGGGCGATCCAGGTCGGCGCCCTCACCGCCTTCCTCCAGTACCTGATGCAGATCCTGATGGCCGTCATGATGGCCACCTTCATGCTGATGATGGTGCCGCGGGCGGCGGTCTGCGCCGAACGGATCGTCGAGGTGCTCGACACCGACTCCTCCGTGGTGCCCGCCGCCCGCCCGGTGACCGAGGTGACGAGCCACGGCGAGCTGGAGCTGCGCGACGTCGCGTTCCAGTACCCGGGGGCGGCCGAGCCCGTGCTGCGCAACGTGTCGTTCCGGGTGACGCCGGGGACGACGACGGCGGTCATCGGCAGCACCGGCGCGGGCAAGACCACCCTGCTGTCGCTCGTGCCCCGACTGGTCGACGCGACCGCCGGCGCGGTGCTGGTCGACGGCGTCGACGTGCGGGAGCTGGCGCCGGACGAGCTGTGGCGCCGCATCGGGCTGGTGCCGCAGCGGCCGTACCTGTTCACCGGGACCGTGGCCAGCAACCTGCGCTACGGCAACCCGGACGCGACCGACGCGGAACTCTGGGACGCGCTGGAGATCGCCCAGGCGCGGGACTTCGTCGAGGCGATGCCCGAGGGGCTGGCGGCGCCGATCGCGCAGGGCGGCACGAACGTCTCGGGCGGGCAACGGCAGCGGCTGGCCATCGCGCGGGCCCTGGTCCGGCGGCCGGAGATCTACCTCTTCGACGACTCGTTCTCCGCGCTCGACCTCGGCACGGACGCGCGGCTGCGGGCGGCGCTGCGCCCCGTCACCGCGGACGCCGCCGTGGTGATCGTGGCGCAGCGGGTCTCCACCATCGTCGGCGCCGACCAGATCGTCGTGCTCGAGAACGGGGGCGTGGTCGGGATCGGCCGACACGACGAGCTACTACTCACCTGCCCGACCTACGCCGAGATCGTGGCGTCGCAGAACACCACGGAGGTGGTCGCGTGAGCGAGCGGAGCGAGCCCATCGTCAGGCACAGCGGCGCGGGCGCGAGCGCCGTACCGCAGCAGAAGCCGGCCGCCGACGCCGCGACGCCGAAGCGGCTGCCGCCCGGCGGGCAGCGCGGCGGTCCGCACGCGGGCGTCGGGATGCCCGCCGAGCGGTCGATGAACTTCGGGCCCTCGGCCCGGCGGCTGCTGGGCCGGCTGCGCCCCCAGCGCCTCCAGCTCGTCGCCGTGATCGCGCTGGCCGTGCTCAGCGTCGGGCTCAGCGTGGTCGGGCCGAAGGTGCTCGGCTGGGCCACCGACCTGATCTTCACCGGGGTGATCGGCCGGCAGCTGCCGGCGGGCACCACCGCCGACCAGGCGGTGGCCGCCGCGCGGGCGGCCGGCAACGACAACTTCGCCGACATGCTCGCCCGGATGGACGTGGTGCCCGGCGAGGGCATCGACTTCACCGCGCTGGCGCGGGTGCTGCTGCTGGCACTCGGGCTCTACCTTGTGGCCAGCCTGCTGATGTGGTGGCAGGGCTGGCTGCTCAACGGGGTGGTGCAACGCACCGTGCTGCGGCTGCGCGCCGAGGTGGAGGAGAAGCTGAACCGGCTGCCGCTGCCCTACTTCGACCGGCAGCCCCGGGGCGAGCTGCTCAGCCGGGTCACCAACGACATCGACAACATCTCGACGAGCCTCCAGCAGACGCTGAGCCAGCTGCTCACCTCGCTGCTCACCGTCGTCGGCGTGCTCGCCATGATGTTCTGGATCTCGCCGCTGCTGGCCCTGGTGGCCCTGGTCGCGGTGCCGGTCTCGGTGGTCGTCACCGGTGCCATCGCCAAGCGGTCGCAGCAGCAGTTCATCGCCCAGTGGGAGCACACCGGCGAGCTGAACGGCCAGATCGAGGAGGCGTTCACCGGCCACGAGCTGGTCAAGGTCTTCGGCCGGCAGCGCGAGGTGGAGGCCGCCTTCACCGCCAAGAACGACGAGCTGTTCCGGGCGAGCTTCGGCGCCCAGTTCATCAGCGGGATCATCATGCCGGCGATGATGTTCGTCGGGAACCTCAGCTACGTGGCGATCGCCGTGGTCGGTGGCCTGCGGGTGGCGTCGGGGTCGATGAGCCTCGGCGACGTGCAGGCGTTCATCCAGTACTCGCGGCAGTTCACCCAGCCGCTCACCCAGGTCGCCTCGATGGCGAACCTGCTCCAGTCCGGGGTCGCCTCCGCCGAGCGGGTCTTCGCCGTGCTCGACGCCGAGGAGCAGAGCCCCGACCCGGCCGAGCCGGCCCGCGTACGCGACCCGCACGGCCGGGTCGAGTTCGCGAACGTCTCCTTCCGGTACACCCCCGACAAGCCGCTGATCGAGGACCTGTCCCTGGTCGCGGAGCCCGGCCACACGGTCGCCATCGTGGGACCGACCGGGGCCGGCAAGACCACGCTGGTCAACCTGGTCATGCGCTTCTACGAGCTGGACGCCGGCCGGATCACGCTCGACGGGGTGGACGTGACCACGATGCGCCGCGACGACCTGCGCGGCCGGATCGGCATGGTGCTCCAGGAGACCTGGCTCTTCGGGGGCACCATCCGCGACAACATCGCGTACGGCCGCCCCGGGGCGAGCGAGGAGGAGATCCTGGCCGCGGCCCGGGCCACGTTCGTGGACCGGTTCGTGCGCAGCCTGCCCGACGGCTACGACACGGTGATCGACGAGGAGGGCAGCAACGTCAGCGCCGGCGAGAAGCAGCTCATCACGATCGCCCGGGCCTTCCTCGCCGAGCCGTCGCTGCTGATCCTGGACGAGGCGACCAGCTCGGTGGACACCCGCACCGAGGTGCTGCTCCAGCGGGCGATGGCCGCGCTGCGGTCGGACCGGACGAGCTTCGTCATCGCGCACCGGCTCTCCACCATCCGCGACGCCGACCTGATCCTGATGATGGAGGACGGCCGGATCGTGGAGCAGGGAACGCACGAGGAACTGCTCGCCGCGCGGGGCGCGTACCACCGCCTGTACCGGTCGCAGTTCACCGCCGCCCTCCAGCCCGAACCCGACCCCGAACCCCAGCCCGGCCTCGACCTCCAGGCCGGCCCCGAGCCCGCGCCGCTCGAAGGGTCGTCCCGGTGACGGGGAGACCGCCGGCGGCGACGGGCGGGCGGTCGACGGGGTCGGGGCCGGGCGAGGGCTCAGCCGGCCGGCAGCAGGGCCGGGCCGCGGTCGGCCACCACCGCGCCGATCAGCCGGAGGGCGTCGGCGGCGGGCATCGGGTCCAGGGCCCGGCCGCCGCGCAACCGCAGGGAGACCGCGCCCTCGGCCGCCTCGCGGGGTCCGACGACGGCGGCGTACGGGACCCGGGCGCGGGCCGCGTCGCGGATGCGGGAGCCCAGCGAACCGGCCCCGTCGACCTCGACGCGCAGCCCGGCGGCCAGCGCGTCGCGGGCGAGCCGGGCCGCCGCCCCGGCCTGGTCGTCGCCGACGGGCAGCACCACCAGCTGCACCGGGGCGTACCAGGCGGGGAAGGCGCCCTCGTGCACCTCGATCAGGTACGCGAAGAGCCGCTCCATGCTGCCCACGAGGCTGCGGTGCACCATCACCGGTCGACGCCGCGCCCCGGACGCGTCGGTGTACGACAGGTCGAACCGCTCCGGCTTGTCGAAGTCGAGCTGGACGGTGGAGAGGGTGAACTCCCGGCCGGCGGCGTCGCGCACCTGGATGTCGATCTTCGGGCCGTAGAACGCTGCCTCCCCCGGGGCCTCGGTGAACTCCACCCCGTCGAGCGCGGCGCGCAGCAGCTCCTCCGCCCGCGCCCACTGGGCGTCGTCCCCGACGTACTTCTCCCCCGGCCCGCGCAGCGACAGCCGGAACCCCGCCGGCCGTACGCCGAGCGCGGCGTGCGCCTCGCGGATCAGCCGGAGGATCTCGACGACCTCCTCGCCCACCTGCTCCAGGGCGCAGAAGTTGTGCGCGTCGTTGAGCGAGATGGCCCGCACCCGGGACAGCCCGCCGAGCACGCCCGAGCGCTCGGCCCGGTACATGCCGCCCAGCTCGGCGATCCGCAGCGGCAGCTCCCGGTAGGAGCGGCCCCGGGCCCGGAACACCAGGGCGTGGTGCGGGCAGAGCGCCGGCCGCAGCACGAGCTCGTCGTCGGCGCCGAGCGCCATCGGCGGGAACATGTCGTCGGCGAAGTAGCCGAGATGGCCGGAGAGTTCGAAGAGTTCCCGCCTGCCCAGCGGCGGGGTGGACACGTGCCGGTAGCCGGCCCGGCGTTCCAGCTCGCGGACGTACTCCTCGACGGCGTGCCGGGCGGCGGCCCCGGCCGGCAGCCAGAGCGGCAGCCCGGCGCCGGCCAGCGGGTCGGAGGCGAACAGCTCCAGCTCCCGGCCGAGCCTGCGGTGGTCGATCATGTCGCGCTCCTTGATCGGGTACGACCCGGAGGCGACCCGGTCACCGGACGCCGCGAGGCCCCGGGGCGGATCGCCCCGGGGCCTCGTCGACGGTCAGGTCAGTACGGCGCGCCGGGGTCTCCCGGCGTCGTGGTGGATACCGCACTGCGCATGCCGCGACGGTACGGCCCTGCCCGCGGGGACCGCAGCCGGTTTTTCCGGGCGGTCCGGCACGGGGGCGGCGGAGGCGGAAGCGCGGACGGGCACAGGGGCGGGCCGCCGGCACGGGACCTGCCGACGGCCCGCGGCGGCCGCACCGTCAGGAACGGGGGACCCGACGGTCGTGGGGCCGCGCCCCGACAACGGTACGCCGGGACGCCCCGGTCCGCCGACCCTCGGCGCCGCGCCCACCCGTCACCTGCGGCGGTCTCCGCTCGTTGTTTCCGGTGGCCCTGCCGTGTCGGTGGTCACCACGCGCCAGGGTCCCGCCCCGTGACGCCGGACGACCCGTCAGGCTCGGTACCCGCAATCGGCCCCGTCCGGCGAGGTGGCAGTCGTGCCCGAACTACTCACTGAGGTCGCAACGCCGGCCTGGGCGTACCTCGCACTGCTCGCGCTGCTGGTCGCCGACGCCTTCGTCCCCGTGATCCCCACCCAGGTCGTGATGATCACCGGCGGCGCGCTCACCGTCTACGGCGGGCTGAACCTGCCGGTGACCATCGCCGTCGGCGCGCTCGGCGTCTTCGTCGGGGACCTGGCCTGCTACCTGCTCGGGCGGGGCGCGCCGGACCGCCGGGCGCCGCGCGACGCCCAACGCGGCCGGGCCCGGCGCGTCGCCAGCCGGGTCACCCAGGGGCTGCGCCGGCCCGGGCCGCTCGTGATCCTGCTCTGCCGCTTCGTGCCCGGCGGACGGATGGCCGCCTGCTTCTCGGCCGGCCGCAGCCGGTACCCGTACCGCCTCTTCCTGCTCTACGAGGGCCTGGCGGCGCTGGCCTGGGCGACGTACGGCGGGCTGGTCGGGCACCTCGGCGGGACGGCGCTCACCGAGTCCGCGTGGCGGCTGGCGCTGATCGCGGGGGTCGCGGCGGCCGGCTTCGCGGCGGCGGGCTGGGCCATGACCGCCGTCGGGGCCCGGCGGGCGGCCGAGTCGGTCGCGGTGCCGGTCGTCGTCACGGCGAGGCGGGACGCGCCCGGGGCGGACTGACCGGCCGCCCCGGCGCCGCCTAGGGGTGGTCCCGGGGGCCGATCTCGGTGGGCGGCCCGGATCCGTCTGGGGTCCCTGCCGGGACAGGCTGAGCCATGCGCGGAACCCGGAACAGTGGACTGCTGGCCCTCGGCGGGATCGCCCTGGCGACGCTGCTCGCCGTGATCGGCCACGTCGAGGTCAACGAGAACCTGGACCCGTGGACGCTGACCGTCAGCGACTACGCCGTCTCCGACCGGGGCGGCGTCATCGACGTCGCCATGCTGGTGCTCGCGGCGGCCACCGCCGTGCTCCTGCCCGCCCTGTGGCGCGGCCACCGGCCGGCCGCCGCCGGCGCGGGGCGGGCGGCGGAGGCGTTCCTGGCCGCCTGGGTCGGCGGGCTGCTGCTGGCCGCGGTGGTGCCGACGAACGAGCCCGGCCTGCCCATGGACACCGCCGCCTACGTCCACCGGTACGCCTCGGTGGTCGCCTTCCTGGCGTTGCCGGCCGCCGGCTGGCTGCTCGCCCGACGCCTGCCGGCAGCCGCCGGCCGCCGGGTACGCGGTCTCGCCACGGCCAGCGTGGTCCTGGCGGCGGCGATGGTCTGGTCCGCCTACCCCGGCGACCGGCTGCTGCTCGGCCTGGTCGAGCGCCTGCTGATCCTCACCGAGGTCGCCGTGCTCGTCGTCGTCGCGGTCGCCCTGCTCCGGCGGGTCACTCCAGCTCGTGCAGCATGAGCTGGCGGGCGGCCTCGGTGATGGAGCCGGACAGGCTCGGGTAGATCGTGATCGTCTGGGCCAGCTCGTTGACCGTGAGGTTGTTCTCCACGGCCATGGTGATCGGCAGGATCAGCTCGCTCGCCTTCGGCGCCACCACCACGCCGCCGATCACCTGCCCGCTGGCCGGGCGGCAGAAGAGCTTGACGAAGCCGTCGGCGAGGCCGTCCATCTTGGCGCGGGCGTTGCCGTCCAGCGGCAGCATGACCTGCCGGGCCGGCACCTTGCCCGAGTCGACCTCGTCCTGCGAGACGCCCACGGTGGCCAGCTCCGGGTCGGTGAACACGTTCGCCGCGACGGTACGCAGCCGCAGCGGCCGGACCGCCTCGCCGAGCGCGTGCCACATCGCGATCCGGCCCTGCATGGCGGCGACGCTGGCCAGCGGCAGCACCCCCGTGCAGTCGCCGGCCGCGTAGATGCCGGGCACGTTGGTCCGGGAGACCCGGTCGACGGTGACGTAGCCGCCCCGGGCCAGCGCGACGCCGTACTCGGCCAGGCCCAGGTCGGCGGTGTTGGGGATGGAGCCGACCGCGATCAGCGCGTGGGAGCCGGCCACCTTCCGGCCGTCGGAGAGCTCGACCTCCACCCCGTCGGCGGTACGCCGGACCGCGTCGGCCCGGGAGTTGTTGAGGATGCTCATGCCCCGGTTGCGGAAGACCCGCTCGATGGCCATGGCCGCGTCGGCGTCCTCGTGCGGCATCACCCGGTCGCGGCTCGACACCAGCGTCACCGGCACGCCCATCGCCAGGTAGGCGCTGGCGAACTCCGCGCCGGTGACGCCGGAGCCGACCACGATCAGGTGCTCGGGCAGCTCCGGCAGGTCGTACACCTGGCGCCAGGTCAGGATGCGCTCGCCGTCCGGTACGGCGGTGGGCAGCTGGCGCGGGGTGGCGCCGGTGGCGACCAGCACGGTCGACGCGGCGATGGACTGCTCGCCGCCGCCGTCGGTCGGGGTGACGAGCACCCGGTGGGTGTGCCCGAGGGTGTCCTCGCCGAGCCGGGCGGTGCCCGACACGAAGGTCACGCCGGCCTTGACCAGCTTGGCGTGGATATCGGCGGACTGGGCGAGCGCGAGGCGCTTGACCCGCTCGTGCACCGCGCTGGCGTCGACCGTGACCGCCTCCAGGCCGTCGGAGTCCACCCCGAACTCCTCGGTGTCCCGGTAGCCGGTCACCACCTCCGAGCTGGCGATGAAGGTCTTCGACGGTACGCAGTCGGACAGCACGCACGCCCCGCCGGCGCCCTCGGCCTCCACGACGGTGACATCAGCGTCCAGCTGCGCGGCAACCAGGGCCGCCTCGTAGCCGGCCGGTCCACCGCCGATGATCACGATCCGGCTCACAGCGCCATCCTTTCGTTCGCGGCTGCGGGGCTCCGCTCCGCTGCACTCCTCGCGCTCACCGTGCCCGCCCCCGACCGATGCTCACAGTGACTTTCTTCTCCCGAACGCGTCCGACACGCTCGGTCGTATTCTCCCCCACCCCGCGGGCGGGCTATCGTCATCGCCGTGCGTCATCACGCCGCCTACGGCTCTAACCTCGACCCCGCCCGCATGCGCGCCTACTGTCCGCATTCGCCGATGGTGGGCACCGGCTGGCTGGAAGGCTGGCGGCTCACCTTCGCGGGCGAGGACGTGATCGGCTGGGAGGGCGCGGTCAGCACGGTCGTCGAGTCGCCCGGCGACCGGGTCTTCGTGGCGATCTACGACATCCACCCCTACGACGCCGCCCAGCTCGACGAGCTGGAGGGGGTGACCGCCGGCACGTACCGCAAGCTGCACGTGCGGATCTCCACCCTCGACGGCGACGTGACCGCGTGGATCTACGTCTTCGACGGGTACGAGGGCGGGCTGCCCACGGCGTGGTACCTCTCGGAGATCGCGAACGCCGCCGAGAAGGCGGGCGCACCGGACGACTACGTCACCGAGCTGCGGTCCCGCCCCACCGGCACCGCGTCGGCCTAGCCCGTACGGTCGGCCCCGCGCGTATCCCACGGCCCCCAGTCTGCTCCGGCACCGGGCGGGGCCCCCATCCGGCCCCGCCCGGCGTCGTCAATCACACACCGGCGGCCGGCACGACCCGCTCGTACATGTCGGCCCAGCGCCCCTCGCGCAGCCCCACCGACCGGTAGAGCGAGAGCGGCGCGGTCGGATTGGCCAGGTCGACCCCGAGGCCGACGGACTCCCGGCCCTTCTCCACGTACCGGGCGAACGCGTGGCTCAGCAACGCCGCGCCCACCCCCCGGCGCCGGTGGCCGGGCAGCACGGCGAGGCCCTTGACCCACCCCTCGTTTCGGTCGAGCGCCTGGTCGGACGAGCGGAGCACGCCCGCCGGCCGGCCGTCCACCTCGGCGACGAACCACTCGTCCCAGGCCGGGTCGGCCCCGATCCGGGCCCGCCACCGGTCGTAGGACAGCGGCTCGTAGTCGGGGGTGTCGCGGAAGGCGGTGTCGTAGATCCGGTGGAAGTCGCGCAGCTCCGACTCGTCGCCCGGACGCACCGGCCGGACCGTCACCCCCGGCGGCGGTGGCGGCGGCTCGCCGGGCAGCCCGGCCAGCGACCGGCGCATGAGCTGGTACCGCTTGACGACCTTGAACCCCGCGTCGGTCAGCTCGGCAGCCCACCGGCGCTCGGGCGGGCATGCGGGGGAGCGCACGGTCAGGGCCGGCAGGCCGCGCTCGGCGGCCCGCTCGGCCACCCGGTCCAGCTGCCGGGCCAGCAGCGGCGCCCGCAGCTCGGCGCCCCGGTCCGGGTCGACGAACACATCGACGAACTCCCGCCCCGTCCCGGTCTCGTTCTGCAGGATCGCCCAGGCCACCAGCACGCCGTCCGGATCGGTCACCACCCAGGAGTCCCGCTCCGGGTCGACGTACGGCGCGGTCAGCGCGTCGCGCACGTCGTCGGCGGCGAAGTCCGGGTAGCCGATGGCGAAGGTGTCGGCGGCGTGCACCACCGCCAGGATCGCCGGTACGTCGTCCAGGGTGGGTCGGCGGGCGTGCCAGCCGGCGGGAAGAGTCACGGGGGCGATCCTGACAGGCGGGCCGGCGGGGCGCCGCCGATTTTCCGGCCCGCCCCGGTGGCCGGGTTCCGGCGCGGGCCCCGTTCCTGCGCGGACCGGGTTCCGGCGCGGCGGCTCAGCCCGGGTCGGTCAGGTGGGCCCGGGTCGCGGTGAGCAGCTCCACCAGTTCGGCGCCGTCGGCCGGGCCGAGCGCCGCGAAGGCCGGCGAGGCCAGCCGGTCGGTCACCGCCTCGGCCCAGAGCCGCCTGCGCACCAACGGCCCGACCGGCGGGTACGGCGGCGGCCAGCCGCAGGCGACCGCGCCCGCCTCCCCGTCCGGGCCGGCGAGCACGGCCTCCAGCGGCGTCATCCCGCTGGCCCGGACCGCGATCAGGTGGGCCCCGGCAAAGTGCTCCCGGAGCAGGCGCAGGCCGACGGCCGCCCGGGCGCCGGCCGTCCGGACCGGCACCGGCATGGCGCGCCAGGCCGCGAAGAGCGGCATGCCGCTGGCGTCCGCGGCGTCGACCGCGCGGCTGAGCAGGGCGGCGAGCCGGCTCACCCCGGCGAGGGCGTCGAGCCGTTCCTCGCCCCACCGGCAGCACTCGACCATGGTGGCGGCGGCCACCTCGACCGGCGGGACGACCCGGCGGGCCGCGTCCCAGCCGTCGGCGACCGCTTCGGGGGCCAGGAAGCCGAGGGCGGCGGCGACCGTCTCGGCGCGCACGTCCCCGAGGGCCCCGGCCCGCCCGGTGACGTAGAACGCCCAGCCGGGGATGCCGAGCAGCCGGGCCCGACGCAGGGTGGTCGGGCAGCGGGTGAAGACGTCGCCGAGGTCCAGCACGATCGGCTTGCTGGCCGCGGCGACCTGTTCCGGCGTCATCCGCCCGCTCCCCGTCCGTCCACAGGGGTCAGTCTGCCGCGCCGCCGCCCGACTCGGCATCCCCCTCTTCGGCGTCGAGTGCCTCCACCGCCGCCTCGACCTCGCCGGCGCGGCGGCGCGCGGCCGTCACCGTGCGTTCCGCCCCCCGCCGTGCCAGCCTCGCCCGGCTCAGGTCCTGCTCGGCGACGGCCCGGCGCCGCTCCAGCTCGGCCAGTTCCGCCTCGATCGCGTCCAGGGCGCCGACGCCGTCGCGCTCGGCCGCCGTCGCGCCGGCCAGCTCCGCCTCGGCGCGTTCCTGATCGGTACGCGCCCTGGCCAGCTCCTTCTCCAGCGCCCGCCGGCGGCGCGCCCGCTCCGCCCGGGCGGCCCGTTCCGCCTGCTCGGCGCGGAGCGCGGCCCGGTCGACGCCGCCCCGCTGCTTCCCGGCCGGCTCGGGCCGGGGCTCCGGTTCCGGCTCCTCCCCGCCGGTCACCAGCCGCAACTGGGGGCGGGGCACCTCGCCGAAGCCGGCGTACGTGGCGGCCCGCAGCAGCCGGCCGGAGCGGACCTGGTCGGCGACGTCGGTGTCGGCGAGCGCGGCGTTGAGGGTGGCCTCCACCTCGGCCAGCGGCAGCTTCCCGGCCGGCGGGGCCTCCTCCACCCCGGCCGCCAGCTTGCGTACCTCGGCGACGAGCGCGCCGACCACCGCCCGCCGCTGGGTGGAGAGTTCCCGCAGCCGGGGCCCGCGCAGCTCGCGTTGGGCGGTGCGCAGGGCCTCGGCGAGCTGGGCCAGGTCGGCGACCAGTTCGGGGCGGCGGATGGCGAGCAGGTTGACCAGCCAGGCGGCCACGGTGGGCCGGCGCAGCCGGGCGATCTCCCGGGCGGCCTTCGGGTCGCCGGCGCGGCGGGCCTCGGCGACGGCCTCGTCGCGGATCGCGACGAACCGGTCCGGCGGGGTGGTGTAGAGCCGGTGCACCAGCTCTCGGGGCGGGCCGGGCATCGCCGTCAGGCGTCGATCCGGGTGCCCGGTTCGAGCCGGCGGTACTCCACGTCGGACAGCCGGGTGAAGTTGCCGTTGAGCACGTTGAGCCCGTTGTCGTTGAGCAGCCCGTCGTGCAGCGCGTACGCCCGGCGCGGGGCGACCGCCCGGAGGAAGTCCAGCGACTCGGAGAACTTCGTCCACGGCGCGTGGATCGGCAGGAAGAGCGTGTCGACCTGCGCGTCCTCGGGGACGACCAGGCTGTCCCCGGGGTGGTACACCGCGTCGTTCAGCAGGTAGGCCAGGTTGTCGATCACCGGGATGTCGGGGTGGATCACGGCGTGCCGGCCGCCGTGGGCGCGTACCGGCACGCCGGCGGCCGTGAACGACTGCCCGGGTCGGACCGCGTCGAGCGCCTCGGCGGCGTCGCCCAGGGTGTCGGCCAGGGACGCCGGCCCGTGGATGACGAAGCGCCGTCGGTCGAGCTGCCGGGTGACCGCATCGACGTCGAGGTGGTCGGGGTGCTCGTGGGTGATCAGCACCGCGTCGGCCCCGTCGAGCGCAGCCGGATCGCTGAACACGCCCGGGTCGATGACCAGCACTCCCCCGTCGTGTTCCACCCGCAGGCAGGAGTGGGCGTACTTGGTGAGCTGCATCGTGACTCCAAGATTATCGAATCGTGATGTCCTGAGCGCAGTCTGCCGGAACCGACGTGGGGACGCGTCACGTCTGAGGTATCGCCCCGCACGGGGGCGAGGACGATGGAGGCGGGATGGACGGACGGGATCGGCGACGTCGAGGCGTACGGCTGACGGCCGCCGCGCTGGTGGCGCTGTTCGCGCTCGCGGGTTGCGGCAGCGACGCGCGGGACAACGCCGACAGCGGGCCGGCGGCGGCCCCGGCGGAGCGGGACCGGGCCGGCGGCGCGGCGGACCAGGCCGGTGGCGCGGCGGACCCGGCGGGTGGCGCGGCGGAGCGGGGCGGCAAGGCCGAGCAGGGCAGCGGCGCCGGCGCACCGGACCTGCGGGTCGACCAGCGCTCCATCATCTACACGGGCACGATGCGCGTGCAGGTGGACGATGTGGACGAGGCGGCGCGGAGCGCGATCGCCACGGTGACGGCGGCCGGCGGTTTCATCGGCGGCGACCAGCGGCGCAGCGCCGACGCGGACGCGCGGGCCGAGCTGGAGCTGCGGGTGCCGGCGGCGAAGTTCCACGGCGTCGTCGACGAGCTGGCGAAGCTCGGCCGGCAGCAGCGGCGGGAGATCCGCACGGAGGACGTCACCGAGCAGGTGGTCGACCTGGACGCGCGGATCACCACCCAGCGTGCCCGGGTGGAGAGCGCCCGCAAGCTGCTGGCCCGGGCCACCTCGATCAGCGACCTGGTGTCGCTGGAGAACGAGCTGTCGCGCCGGGAGGCCGACCTCGCCTCGCTGGAGGCGAAGAAGGAGCGGCTGGCGGACCTGACCAGCCTGTCGACGATCACCGTGTCGCTGGTCGGCCCGGACGCGAGCACCGCCGACGAGGAGACCGAGGTCGGCTTCCTGGTGGGGCTCAAGGGCGGCTGGAAGGTCTTCCTGACCTCGATGACCATCCTGCTGACGGTGCTGGGTGCGGTGCTGCCGTGGCTGCTGGCGATCGGCGTACCGCTGACGGTGCTGCTGGTGGTGCTGCGCCGGCGGCGGCGTACGGCCCCGCCGGCGATGACGCCGACCGGACCGGCCGCGCCGCTGCCGCCTACCGCGCCGCCGCCAGTGCCCGCAGCGCGGTCTGGACCATGAGTCGTACGCCGACCGGGATGGCCCGTTCGTCCGCGTCGAACGAGGCCCGGTGCAGGTCCACGTTCGGGCCGGAGCGGCCGACGCCCAGCCGGGCGAGCGCGCCGGGGACGTACTCCAGGTACCAGGAGAAGTCCTCGCCGCCCATGCTCTGCGGGGTCTCGGCGACGCCCTCCGGCCCGAGCGCGGCGACGGTGGCGCCGGTCAGGACCTGGATGGCCCGGGAGTCGTTGCACACGGGCGGGCGGCCCCGCAGGTATTCGAGGTCGACGGTGGCACCGGTCGGCGCGACGACGTCGCGGACCACCTGACCCACGATCTTGGGGGCCAGCTCCCAGGTGTCGCGGTCCATCACCCGCAGGGTGCCGGAGGCGCACGCCTCGGAGGGGATGACGTTGTAACGGGTGCCGGCCGAGGCGTGGCCGAAGACCAGCAGCAGCCCGCTGTTGGCCGGCACCCGGCGGCTGACCAGGGCCGGCACCTCGGTGATCAGGCGGCCCAGCGCGTCGACCAGGTCGACGGTCAGGTGCGGGCGGGCGGTGTGCCCGCCCGGGCCGGTGAGCCGGACGGTGACGTTGTCTGCGGCGGCGGTGATCGGGCCGACCCGCAGGCCGATCTGCCCGACCGGCAGGTTGGGGTCGCAGTGCAGCGCGAAGATCTGCACCACGTCGTCCAGGCCGCCGGCCTCGATGACCTCCAGCGACCCGCAGGGCAGGATCTCCTCGGCGGGCTGGAAGATCAGCCGGACCCGGCCGGGCAGCTCGCCGAGGTCGGCGAGCTGGGCCAGCAGCATGCCGACGCCGAGCATCACGGTGGTGTGCACGTCGTGGCCGCAGGCGTGGCAGACGCCGTCCACCGTGGAGCGGTACGGCACGTCCTTCGAGTCGGTCAGCGGCAGGGCGTCGATGTCGGCGCGCAGCGCGACCACAGGGCCGTCGGGGCGGCCGTCGATGTCGCAGATGACCCCGTTGCCCTTCGGCAGCAGCCGCGGCCTCAGCCCGGCCAGGGTGAGCTCCCGGGCGATCAGGGCGGCCGTCTCGAACTCCTCGCCGGAGAGCTCCGGATGGGAGTGGAGGTGGCGACGGGTGGCGATCAGCCCGGGCACCCGGAGGGCGAGCAGGTGGTCCAGCTCGAACGGCAGGGGCTGGGAGCCGGACGGCGCCTCCGGCCAGGACGACGCCAGCTGGTTGCCGGTGGGCAGCGTCAACGCACTCGTCACGTCGAATTCTCGTTCGCTAGAGATGGATGGATCATCAGGAACAGCAGACAGCCTAGACCTCCGACGGTGACGCTGCGCAACGTCGTTCCGGTAGCCGTCGGACCGCACAGCGTCACGTATGCCCTGCTCGGAGCGCTCGTAGATCTGCGGGACAGCAGGTAGATCGCGGTCGAACGCCGTCATCCGCCCCCCACCTCCTACAACGCGTAATCGGCCCGGCCGCCGCGAAATCGATGCCGATTGCAGAGGCCGCTTTTCCGAATTGTCGCATTAGTCGGTCACACCGACGGACACTCCGACAATTACCCGACCATCGCCCGAGCGAGGGCACCCGAGACGGTCACACACCCCGTCGCCGACCAACCGCACACCGTGTGCGTCCGCGTCCACCCGGTCGGGTTACCCCCGAACCCGTCCGGCACACGCCGTGACCGGTCGGCCACGGCGCCCCGCACCGCGCGCGGCCCTCCGGCGGCGTCGCCGGGACTGCTCCACGCGCCCGCGCCGCCGATGGGCGGCCAGCGTCTGCTCCGACTGTAGCGCTCCGCCCCGCACGCCCGCGACCAGCGGGAACGCACCGTGGGCGGCTCGTTACCCGGACGTGCACCGGCCGGTTACGGCGCGGGGGTGAACCCGCGCCGCACCGACGCCGACTCCCCGCCCGTCCCCGACGCGGCGGGAGGTCGGACGGCCTCGGCCGGCGTGATCAGAACCGGTCGCTCGGGCGGTACAGCCCCCACACCTGGCGCAGGGTGCCGCAGACCTCGCCCACGGTGGCGCGGGCCCGCAGCGCCTCCCGCATCGGGTACAGCACGTTCTCCGTGCCCTCGGCGGCGGCCCGCAGCTCGGCCAGCCCCCGCTCGACCGCCCCGGCGTCGCGCTCGGCACGCAGCCGGGCCAGCCGCTCGGCCTGCGCCGCCTCGATCGTCGGGTCGACCCGCAGCGGCTCGTACGGCTCCTCCTCGTCGACGGTGAACCGGTTGAGGCCCACCACCACCCGCTCGCCGGAGTCGATCTCCTGCGCGATCCGGTACGCGGACTGCTCGATCTCCCGCTTCTGGAAGCCCGCCTCGATGGCGTCGACCGCCGAGCCGTGGTCGGCCACCCGCTCCATCAGCTCGGTCGCCGCCGCCTCGATCTCGGCGGTCATCGCCTCCACCACGTACGAGCCGGCGAACGGGTCGACGGTGGCGGTCAGGTCCGTCTCGTACGCCAGCACCTGCTGGGTGCGCAGCGCCAGCCGGGCCGCCTTCTCGGTGGGCAGCGCGATCGCCTCGTCGAAGCTGTTGGTGTGCAGCGACTGGGTGCCGCCGAGCACCGCGCCGAGGCCCTGCACCGCCACCCGGACCAGGTTGACCTCCGGCTGCTGGGCGGTGAGCTGCACGCCCGCGGTCTGGGTGTGGAAGCGCAGCATCATCGACTTCGGGTTCCTGGCGCCGAAGTCGTCGCGCATCAGCCGGGCCCAGATCCGGCGGGCGGCCCGGAACTTGGCCACCTCCTCCAGCAGGGTGGTGCGGGCGACGAAGAAGAACGACAGCCGGGGCGCGAAGTCGTCCACGGCCAGGCCGGCCGCCAGCGCGGCCCGGACGTACTCGACGCCGTTGGCCAGGGTGAACGCGATCTCCTGCGCGGGCGACGCGCCGGCCTCGGCCATGTGGTAGCCGGAGATGGAGATCGTGTTCCACTTCGGCACCTCCTTGCGGCAGTAGCCGAAGGTGTCGGCGACCAGCCGCAGCGAGGGCTTCGGCGGGAAGATGTACGTCCCGCGGGCGATGTACTCCTTCAGGATGTCGTTCTGGATCGTGCCGTTGAGGGCCGAGCCGGCGACCCCGTTCTCCTCTGCCACGAGCTGGTAGAGCAGGAGCAGCACCGAGCCGGGTGCGTTGATGGTCATCGAGGTCGAGACCTTGTCGAGCGGGATGCCGTCGAAGAGCAGCCGCATGTCGTCGATCGAGTCGATGGCCACCCCGACCTTGCCCACCTCGCCGTGCGCGATCGGGTCGTCGGAGTCGTAGCCCATCTGAGTCGGCAGGTCGAAGGCCACGGAGAGACCCATCGTGCCGGCCCGCAACAACTGGTGGTACCGCGCGTTGGACTCGGTGGCGGTGCCGAAGCCGGCGTACTGGCGCATGGTCCAGGGGCGGGAGGTGTACATGGTGGGGTAGACCCCACGCGCGTACGGGAACTCGCCCGGGCCGCCGAGCCGGGAGTCCAGATCCTCCGGAAGGTCCGCCGCCGTGTAGACGCCCTTGATCGGGAAACCGGACTCGCTTGACCGCGGTTCGCTCATTAGCGGATGGTAGGACGCGCGACGGCGTCGGCGGGTGAGGGATACCGCACACCGGGCGACGCGTCGACGGGCATCGACGAGAGGTGAACGCTCGGACACGTACCGTCCAGTTCGACAAACGTCCGCCGCGTCGGGTTTCGCATCGGGCGTCGGAACCAGCAAGATAGGGGGGTTGTGTCCCAGCCCCCCTCGAATTCCCCCGGTGGCTTTTCTGTGACTCAGATCCCGACGTGGAGCGGCGGACCAGTCAGTTCCCCCAACGGACGCGCGACGCCCGGCACGACCATCGGCGAGCGCTACTCGCTGCGTTCGGCGGTGGGCAACGGCGGCATGGGCACGGTCTGGCGTGCCACGGACACACTCCTGCGGCGGGACGTGGCCGTCAAGGAGGTCGTCCTGCCCCCGGGGCTGGCCCCCAGCGACCGCGACGCCATGTACGAGCGCACCCTGCGCGAGGCCCGCGCGGCGGCGGCCATCCAGCACCCGGCCGTCGTCCAGGTCTACGACGTGGTCACCGAGGGCGGCCGGCCGTGGATCGTGATGGAGCTGCTCGACGCCCGCAGCCTCGCCGACATGGTGATCGAGGACGGGCCGGTCGCGCAGCGGGTGGTCGCCAAGATCGGCATCGCCCTGCTCGGCGCGCTGGAGGTGGCGCACGCGATCGGCGTGCTGCACCGCGACGTCAAGCCGGCCAACGTGCTGATCTGCGCCGACGGGCGCTGCGTGCTGACCGACTTCGGGGTGGCCCGGATGCCCACCGACGTGCAGCTCACCACCCCCGGGATGGTGCTCGGCTCGCCGCACTTCATCTCCCCCGAGCGGGCGATGGGCCAGGAGTTCGGCCCGCCGAGCGACCTCTTCTCGCTGGGCGTCACGCTCTACACGGCGGTGGAGGGGCGGCCCCCGTTCGACAAGGGCGACCCGATCGAGACCATGCACGCCGTGGTCGAGGACCCGCCCGCCCCGCCGCAGCGCAGCGGGCCGCTGGCCCGGGTGCTGATGGGCCTGTTGGAGAAGGACCCGGCCCGCCGCCTCGACGTGCACACCGCCCGGGCCATGCTGCGCGAGCTGCTCGCCGGCCCGCTGACCAGCAACGCCGCCGCGGTGAACTCGGTGACCGATCCCTACTCGGTGGTCCCGGTGCAGCGGCCCGTGCCGACCCCGCCGGCCGCCGCGCCGGAGCAGCCGAAGCCGAGCGGGCAGATCGGCGGCCGGGCGATGCTCAACCCCGGCGAGTCGCTCACCGACCGGCTGGCGGCGCTGCGCCGGGGCGAGCGCCCCGCGCAGGCCGCCCTCGCCGCGAGCCCCGCCGCGATGGACGACACCAGCGCCGACGCCCTGGCCGGGCCGCTGCACACCCCCACCGGCGCGATGCCCGCGCCGAGCGGCTCCCCGCCGGCCGGCCGCACCTACGGCGGCGCCGAGGCGACCCAGCGGATGACGTCCGGCGGGTCGGACGCCACCCAGCAGCTGCGCACCAACGCCGCCGGCCTGGTCGGCTTCAGCGGCCCGACCGAGGCGACCCAGCGGGTGAAGGCGGGCACGCCCACCTTCGGCATCCCGCCGGAGGCCACCCAGCGGGTGAGCGCCGGCGCGCCCGTCTTCGGCGCACCGCCGCCGGAGGCCACCCAGCACCTCGGCGGCACCTACGGCGGCGGCCAGTGGTCGGTGCCGGGCACCGGGCAGCCGTGGGCGACCCCCGCCACCGCGCCCGCCGCGAACGGCTCGGGCGGCGGCTTCGGCGGCCGGGTCGGCGCCGTCGGCAACCAGCTCGTCGGCACCGTCAAGGGCTGGCCGCGCAAGGTGCAGCTCGCCGCCGCCGGCGGCCTGGCCGCGCTGCTGCTGATCGGGGCGGTCGTCCTCTTCACCGGCGGCGACGACCCGGCACCGACCGTCCCGCAGGCCGCCCCGACCTCGCAGGCCCCGGCCGCCGGCGTGCCCGAGATGAAGGAGCACACCGGCAAGGGCGTACGGGTCATGGTGCCGCAGGGCTGGGAGATCAAGAGCGCCGGCAACTGGGTGGACTACGTCGACCCGGAGGACGAGGGCCGCAAGGTCCGGATCCTGGTGGAGGACTTCCGCACCAACTCGATGCGCTGGGCCGAAGTCGCCGAGGACGGCCTGAAGAACCGCTCCAAGTCCTGCGCCAAGCCGTACGCCCAGCTCGCCATGAACGAGGTGCAGTGGGTCGGCAAGGCGGCGGCCGAGTTCGAGTACACCTGCGGCGAGGGCGAGGCCAAGCGGCACGGCGTGTGGCGCGGCGTGGTCCACGAGGGCAAGGTCTACTCGTTCTACCTCACCTCGACCGACACGAAGTTCGCCGACAGCCGGCCGATCTTCGACGAGATGGTGAAGTCGTTCCAGCTCACCGAGGCCGGCTGAGCCCGGGGGAAGCGCGGTGGTGATCCGCCGGCGTGCTATCAAGAGACATGCCGGCGGAAACCACTGACATCGACGACATTCGCGAGCAAGCGCGGCGCTGGCTCGACGACGATCCCGACCCGGCCAGCCGGGAGGAGTTGCGGGCGGTGCTCGACCGCCTGCCGGCGAGCGCCCCGGAGCTGGCCGACCGCTTCGCCGGCCCGCTGACCTTCGGCACCGCCGGGCTGCGCGGGCCGCTGCGCGCCGGCCCCAACGGGATGAACCTCGCGGTGGTCACCCGGGCCGCCGCCGGGCTGGTCGGCTGGCTCGCCGCCCAGGGCGGCTCCGGCCCGCTGGTGATCGGGTACGACGCCCGGCACGGTTCCCGCGAGTTCGCCGAGCGGACCGCCCAGGTCGCCACCGGCGTGGGACGCCCGGCGCTGCTGCTGCCCCGCCCGCTGCCCACCCCCGTGCTCGCGTACGCGGTGCGGCACCTCGGGGCGGTCGCCGGGGTGATGGTGACCGCCAGCCACAACCCGCCGCAGGACAACGGCTACAAGGTCTACCTCGGCGCGGAACTGGGCGGGGTGCTCGGCGACGGCGCCCAGATCGTGCCGCCGGCCGACGCCGGCATCGAGGCCGCGATCCGGTCGGTCGGGCCGCTGGCCGAGGTGCCGCTCGGGCCGGCCGGTCAGGTGCTCGGCGACGACCTGGTGGCCTCCTACGTGGAGCGGGCCGCCGCCGTCATCGACCCGGACGGGTCGCGCGACCTGGCGGTGGCGTACACACCACTGCACGGGGTGGGCGCGGCGGTGCTCACCGCGGCGTTCGCCCGCGCGGGCTTCCCCGTGCCCGGTGTGGTGCCCGAGCAGGCCGAGCCCGATCCGGCGTTCCCGACCGTCTCCTTCCCCAACCCGGAGGAGCCGGGGGCGGTGGACCGGCTGGTGGCGCTGGCCGAGGCGACGGGCGCGGACATCGCCATCGCCAACGACCCCGACGCGGACCGCTGCGCGGTGGCGGTCCGGGACACCGGTCCCGCGGTGAGCACGCAGGCAGCGGTCGCCGGCCCGGATCAGCCGGAGGGCAACCCGCCCGGCTGGCGGATGCTGCGCGGCGACGAGGTGGGCGTGCTGCTGGCCGACCACCTCATGCGGCGCGGCGTGACCGGTCTCTACGCCACCACGATCGTGTCGTCGTCGCTGCTGCGGGCGATGTGCGCCGCCCGGGGCCTGCCCTACGACGAGACGCTGACCGGGTTCAAGTGGATCGTGCGGGCCGGCGGCGGGACCGAACCGCTGGTCTTCGGTTACGAGGAGGCGCTCGGCTACTGCGTCGCCCCCGGGCACGTACGCGACAAGGACGGCATCACCGCCGCGCTGACCGTGGCGGAGCTGGCCGCCGGGCTCAAGGCGCAGGGACGCACCCTGACCGACCGGCTGGACGAGCTGGCCGCCGAGTTCGGCGTGCACCACACGGACCAGCTCTCCGTACGGGTGGACGACCTGCGGCTGATCGCCGACGCGATGGCCCGGATCCGGGCCGCCACCCCGACGACGCTGCTCGGGCAGCCGGTCACCGAGGCGCAGGACCTGCTCCCCGAGGCGGACGTGGTGATCCTGCGTACCGGCACCGCCCGGGTGGTGATCCGCCCCTCGGGCACCGAGCCGAAGCTCAAGGCGTACCTGGAGGTGGTGGAGCCGGTGGCGGACGGCGACGTCGCCGGAGCCCGCGCCCGCGCCACCGCCGCGGTAACCACCCTCCGCACGGAAATGGCCAAGACCCTGAACCTCTGAACCC
>NZ_JAVRFL010000037.1:0-80046 GCF_031845925.1 Micromonospora reichwaldensis
ACCTGAGCGACCTCGTGCAGGTCACCACCTACCTCGTCAACATGAACGACTTCGGCGGCTACAACCAGGTCTGGGCCGAGTACTTCGACGCCACCGGACCCACCCGCACCACCGTCGCCGTGCACCAGCTACCCCACCCGCACCTGCTCATCGAGATTCAGGCCGTGGCCGCACTCCCCCTGACCTGACGCCGTTCGGCGTGAGTTGCGAGGGTTGACGCGTAGGCGCGCCCGTCGCTCCCAGTTCGACGGCGGCGCACCGCCTTTTGGGTCAGCGGGCGATGAGCAGCAGCAGGCTGCGACCGCGCAGCAGGTAGTTGCGCCCTGACCGCCGAGCAGCGTCTCCGACCCGGGTACGGCGGCCTGGTTGGCGCCCTCCGCCCAGGTGGCGGTGTCGGTGACCCGGTACCAGCTCTTCCCGGCTCCCGGGGACGGCAGAATGAAGTTCACGTCCCTGGACCAGCCGTTGTAGCCGACGTAGATCGCCGGGGCCGGGTTGCCGAACTCGGTGCCGTCGATTCGCCAACCAGCGCGTGGTTGTTGGCGTTGCCCCAGTACGCGCCGTCCGGGCTGGTGCCGGCCGGGGTGAACCAGGCCAGCTGGGCCAGCCCGTTGCCGTTGGTGTCGGCGGCGGAGTAGAAGTTCGCCGGCCGTAGCGCCGGGTGCGCGTGACGGAAGGCGGCCAGCCGGGAGGCGAAGGTGCGGAAGGTGCTCTGCTCGGCAGTCGGACTCCAGCCCAGCCAGTTCGCCGACGAGTCCAGGTTGTACGGGTTGTTGTTGCAGCGGATGCCGCGCAGCACCTCGTCGCCGCCGGTGACCATCGGGGTGCCGGCCGACAGTATCAGGAAGGCGTGCCCGTTGCGGGCGGCCCGGCGCTGGTCGGCGGCGATCCCGCCGTGGTCCCAGGAGATGTTGTCGTCGCTGTCGCTGTCGCTGTCGCCGTCCGACGGCCCGTACGGCCACGCCTGGTTGTTGTTCTTGCTGTTGCAGGCGTACAGGTCGGCCAGGGTGAACCCGTCGTGGGCGACCATGAAGTTCACCGAGTTCCACGGTCGTCGGCCGTCGTCGCCGAAGAGGTTGGAGGAGCCGGCGAACCGGTCAGCGAGTTGGCCCGGGGTGACCGGGCTGACGCCGAGCTTGTTCTGGTCGCGGCGCAGCGTGTCCCGGTACTGCCCGCTCCACTCCGACCAACCGGCGGGGAAGTTGCCCACCTGATAGGTCCCGGCGCCGAGGGCCCACGGCTCGGCGATCCAGTCGACGCCGGTGCCCCCGCCGCCCGGTCGGGGCGGCATCTCCCGGGTGATCCGGTTGAGTGCGGTGTTCGGGTCGGTGCGGCTGTAGGAGAAGCAGCCGTGCTGGCAGGTGTTGCCGAGCACCGAGGCGAGGTCGTGCCGGAAGCCATCGACCCCGAGCGTGTTCTTCCAGTACGCCAGCGAGTCGACGATCAGGTCCTGGGCGACCGAATTGTAGGTGTTGTAGTTGCCGCCGACGCCGGTGTTGTCCCAGGAGGACTGCGGGGCGGCGGTGAGCGAGTAGTGGGTGGGGTTGTCCAGCCCACGCCAGGAGACGATGTCGTAGACGTTCGACCCGCCGGAGCTGTAGACACCGCCCTCGCCGGTGTGGCTATAGACCACGTCGAGGAGCACCTTGATCCCGGCGTCGTGGAACGCCTTCACCATCTGCTGGAACTCCCGGGTCGGCCCGCCCGGCGAGCGGTCGTAGGCGTACCGGCGGTCCGGGGCGAAGTAGTTGAGGGTCATGTAGCCCCAGTAGTTGTCGCCCGCGGTGTCGGGCATCCGACACGAGGTGCGACGGCCCGGCCGCCGTACGCTATTTCTTCTTGCGCGGCAGTGCTTGCCGAATGAGCAGGGGTCGCGTGCCCGGGCCCGGGAGGTTTGAGGACCGACTCGGTGAAATTGAACGCAGCTTCGCTGGGCACGGTACGTCCATCCGGGCGATCCCGACCGGATGTGTATCTGGCAAGGTTGGGTCGCTCGCTGACTCGCCGGACGGCCCGCAAGGCGCAGTCCTCCTGCGTGGTCGACGAGCGCTGGCCCGGACAACGGGCGGGTCGATGTACGGCAGGGGCCTGCCTCGCGGGTCCACTGCGGCTTGGCCCCGCCGCAGCGACAGGGGCAGCTACGGGGAGTGAGCGCTATGGATTCTCGGGCTTTGCCCCCGAACGTTGCTGCAGCCTGCGATGTGATCGCCCAACGGGGGCCCCTCACACCGGACGAGATCGTCAACGTCCTACGGGAAAGCGGCATCGTGTTGACCGCCGTCCGGGTGGCGAAACTGCCGGAACGCTTCCCTCTGGCGTTCGTCATGGACGCCCACAACCGTCTCAGTTTCCCGCCGCGCCCTGCGTCGTCTGCTGATCGCGAGCGGTCAACCCCGACCTCAGTTGACCACGCGGACGCCGGCCTGGCGTGGCACACGGCAAAACCGCCCGTGGCAGTTCCGCTGGACGATCTCGTCGTCGTGATGCCGGGGCTTTCCAGGTGCGGTGACGAGGTGGATCTGGCCGTCATACGGATGCGTGACCATGAAGCCCGCGTCTTCGCTGCGGGACCGGACCGGCCGGGAATGATTCGCGAGTTCGTCGCCGGCGCCGCTGGCTTGGTGGGCTTTGGCCTGACCAGCCATCTGTGGGCTCGGATGCCGGACGACATCCTCCGGTGCCTGCCTGAGGCTCGATCAGATCTGCGGATCCTGACGTTGCTGCACGAGCCCACCCGGCCGAGCGGACGACTGAGCGAGGTGTGCGCGCTCCTCGGTGTCGCGTACCCAGAGCAGGATGTGCTGGGGGCAGCGCGGGCGGTGGCCGACTGTCTGCGGATCCTCGTCGGCAAGGTCGACAGCGCAGACGGGTCCTGGCAACTGGCTCGGGCGTGCCTCGTTGCTGGCGGCTCGCCTCTGGCCAGCCTGTTGCCCGAGGCACCGTTGCCGCAGGGCGTGCGGGATGTGCTGCTCTGTGCCCCGGATCCACTGCTCGAGCCGGCGGCCGGACCTGAATACCGTACGGCGGCCGATGCCGTCCGCCAGGTGTTCGGCCAGTTGGGCGAGCGTGGTTACGCGGCGCGGCCGGCGCAGCGGGAGATGGCCGGAGCGGTCGCCGAGGTTCTCGACGCGGGTGGTTTGCTCGCGATCGAGGCGCCGACGGGCACGGGCAAGTCGCTGGCCTACCTCACGCCGGCCGGGGGACGGGCCGGCCGAGAACAGCCCGTGGTGGTGGCCACCGCGACGAAGGTCCTACAGCAACAACTGCGACGGGACGTGACCCGCCTGCGTGGCGAGGGCCTCCTCCACGCGCCGTTCCGTCAACTGTTCGGGGTTGCGAACTATCTCTGCTCCCGAGAGATCGCCGCGGCGCTGGAGTCCTCCGACGAGAGCGCCGGCGCCGACCACTGGCTGGCGTTGGCCGTCGCTGTCCGGGCCCTCGCCGTCGGGGAGGCCGGAGTGTGGGACGACGTCGCGGACACGGACATCACCCGCGTGAGCCTGGACTACCGCGGACTGCGGGACACTCTGCGCACCGATGCCCCCTCCTGCGAACGGCATGATTGTGCCTGGGTGACTCGATGCCCACTGTTCACCCGCCTGGTCGGGCTGCGGGAACGGCCCGGCCTCCTAGCGGTCAACCACGCCTTGATCGCGAGTTGGGCGAAGCTCGCCCAACAGGGGCACCCGAGCCCGGGCGACGTGCTCGCCGAGGGCCGTGGTGACCTGGTGTTCGACGAGGCGCACGAGCTGGAGGACTCGCTGACGGCCGCTTGGACGGAGGCGGTCGGTCGTCGCGAGATCGTCGCCCTGGCGACCCGGATCGACGGCAAGAGCGGACTGGACCGGCACCTGCGACGGCTCGCGGCGCACGGGTTGGACCTGCGCCGCGAGCGCAGGCTGCCGGCCATGGCGCGGCAGTTGCGCAAGGACGGCGACCGGCTCACGGACGTCGTGCAGCGATACCTGCACGAGTATGGCGGAGCGACGCGATCCGCCGTCTTCCGGACGGGGGTCGTGCAGACCCGGCCGGAATACCGGCAGTTGGTCGACGAGGTGCGGCAGATGAGCCGTGGCCTGCGCGAGCTGACCGACGAGCTGACCGGGCTCGAGACGCGGGCCCGGGCCCGGCTGCCCGAGGCGAGCCAACGCGCACGCATGCCCCTGAAGGCGGTGCTGACCCGCGTCGTTGGGCTGCTTCGCGCCGTCCGGGAGGTTGGTGAAGTGCTCGGGCGGCTTCGTGACCTTCCCGACGAGCACCTCTGGGTCTACCGGCTCTCCGGCCTGCTCGACCCGAAGGCCGGAATCCGGACGGATCATCTGCCCGAGACCGGAGCTGCGATCGACGGCGCGGTCGAAGAGCCGCGGCAGGTCGACTGGTCCTTCGAGTGCATTCCGGTCGACGTCGGTCCGGCGTTCGCTGACGGCATCGTCCGTCCGGCACGGAGCGTGACTCTCGCCAGCGCGACCCTGACCACCGGCGGCACCTTCGACTACCTGGCCGACCGGCTGGGGATCCGGGTGGAGCGGGGTAGCGCGGAGCCGGGCGTCTTCGACGGGAGGCAGTTGTGCAGCCCGTACGACTATGCGGCCCAGTCCGCGGTCGTGCTCACCAACCACCTGCCTGTGCCGGTGCCCGGTCAGGAACGGGAGTTCGTCGAGGAGTTCGCCCGTGACCAGGTTGGTCTGCTGTCCCTGACCGGCGGCCGCGCGATGACGTTGTTTGCGGCGCGCCGGCGGATGGAGGCGGTGGCCGACCTGGTTCGGCAACAGTCGGAACCGCTCGCCGAGCGGGGTGTGCACCTGCTCGTTCAGGGCGAGGCCGGCCGGGCGGAGATCTCCGAGCGGTTCCGGGCGGAGCCGGGGAGCGTCGTGTACGGGCTGCGGTCTTACTGGCAGGGCTTTGACGCCCCCGGCGAGACGCTCAGCTACCTCGTGATCGAAAAGCCGCCGTATCCCCATCCCGACGATGCTGTGGTCAGCGCCCGGGCCCGCGCGGCGGCCGACCGGGGCGGTGATCCGTTCCTGGACTACCTGGTGCCGAAGACCGCTGTGCTGCTGGCGCAGGGCTTCGGCCGGCTGATCCGCAGTGAAACCGACCGGGGCGTCGCCTTGGTCTATGACCGGCGGATGCAGTCGCCTGGTACGGCGAACCGGCTGCTGCTGTCCACGCTGCCCGGTCCCGCGATCCACCATGCCGCCGACCGCGACGACGCGTGGCGGTTCGCCCTGGAGTTCGTCACGGGCGAGACGCCCGACCTCACCGATGCCCTGTCCCTGGCCCGCAGCGACGTGGACACCGCCCTGCTGCGACTGCGTCTGCAGCCCGGCGAGGACCCCGAGCCGAAATTGCGCGAGGCCGCAAGGCTGCTCTTCGGCGTGGAGGAGCTGCGGGATGCCCAGGTGGAGTTGATGCGCGCACACCTGGCCGGCGTGGACACCGTAGGGGTGCTGCCGACCGGCACCGGCAAGTCCCTCTGCTTCCAGTTGCCGGCGCTGTTGCGCCCCGAGGAGCGGGCGACGGTGGTGGTCAGCCCGCTCGTCGCCCTGATCAAGGACCAGGTGGACGACCTGCGGGGTCGCCGCGGCCTGCGCGGCGTCCAGGGCATCACCGGCAACACCCCCGCCGCTGTCCGCAACGAGATCCTGCGGGACCTGGCGGCCGGGAAGGTGCGCCTGCTGTACGTCTCACCGGAGAGACTGGTCCGGGATCCGGTGCTGCGGGTGGCACTGGAGCGCCAGGACCTGGGCGGTCTGGTGGTCGATGAGGCGCACTGCGTCAGCGCCTGGGGGCACGACTTCCGGCCGGAGTTCCGACAGGTGTCCCGCGCGGTCGCGCACCTGTCCCGGGCCCCGCGGATGGCCCTGACAGCCACGGCCACGACACCGGTGCTGCAGGACGTCGTTCGCGCGCTGGAGTTGTCCGACCCCGTGGCCGTCAGTCGACCGGCCGACCGCCCGAACCTGCGCTTCCAGGTCACCCGGGTCGGTGGCGAGCGGGAACGCGCCCGGGAGTTGCTGCGGATCACCATGGCGATGGGCTCGTCGCCGGGCATCGTCTACGCCTCCCGCCGGGCGGTGACGGAGGAGGTGGCCGCGCTGCTGCGTCGCGCCGGTGTGCGGGCCCGGCACTATCACGCGGGGATGGTGCCGGAGCAGCGTGAGGCCGTCCAGGACGACTTTCTCGCCGGTACCACCCAGGTCATCGTCGCCACGAAGGCGTTCGGCATGGGCGTCAACAAGCCCGACGTCGGCTGGGTCGTGCACTACGACATGCCCGAGTCGCTGGACGCGTACGTGCAGGAGGCGGGCCGGGCGGCGCGTTCGGCCGACCTGCGCGGCCAGTGCGTCTTGCTGTACAGCGGTGGGGACGTCGCCCGTCGTCGTGCCCAGGTCGCCGACACTTCGGACGCCCACCGGCTCGGCCAGGCCCACCGGGTGCTGGAGCTGCTGCTGACCCAGCGCCGCCGCGGTGGCGACGTCGTGTTCGACCAGGAGGAGTTGGCCGAGGCGGTCGCGGTCGAGCCGGACGAGTTGAACGTGCTGCTGGGCTGGCTGGAACGCGCCGGCGCGGTGGAACAGCTCCCGGATTGCTCGGCCCGGGGCACGGTGCATGTCGGCAACCGCGAACCGGAGGACCTTCAGCAGCGGCGCCGGTTCCGCGAGCTGTCCGTGCTGCTGAAACTACGGCCGCTGGTGGGCAGCCGGATCGACTTCGACCGCCTCGAGGAAGAACACGGTGTCGACCCCGACGAGCTGGAACGTGACCTCGTCGCGTGGTCGCTCGACCGGCTGGTCACCTTCTCGTCGTCGCGGCGGTACCGCAGGCTGCGGCTGCTCAGCGTCCGGGTGGAGAGCGACGCGTTGCAGCGGGAGATCCGCCGCTGGAACGTCTGGCAGCGCCGGCAGCTCGACGCGATGATCTCGTACCTCGACGGCGTCCGCTGCCGTCGCGCGGCCGTGGTCGACTACTTCGGCTTTCCGCCGTACTCGTGCGGTGTCGAGCACGAGGCGTGTGACAACTGCGGGGGCACATCCCCGTGGCACGACCTGCCCTCGTCCGCGGTGCCTGACCCCGAGCAGTTGGTAAACGTCGAGCTGACGGTCCTGCAGGCCGTCGCGTGGGCGTCGACCCTGCGTACCGGTCGCTACGGCGTCGCCGGGCTGAAGGCCGCGGTCCTGGGCGTAGAGGTGCTGGCCGGCGGCCACCCCATCGGGGCCGGGTTGCGGCGGTGTCCCCAGTTCGGTGCCCTGCGCCACGTGCGCGGCGCTGACCGCCGGTGGGACGAGGCGACCGGCCGGCTGGTCGGGGACGGACTGCTCATCCGTGATCAGATCGAGCGCGACAGCAGGAGCTACACGAGTCTGGCCATCACCGATGCCGGGCAGGAACGGTTGGGAGGCCGGCGTGGGTGAGGTGGCGAGTGTCGAGCGGGTCCTCACCGAGGAACTGCTGGAGACCGGTGAGGTCCCGCTCGGCCCCGCCGAGAGCGTCCGACTGGGGCTGCCCAAGCACTCGGCCGACCTGGCCCTGGTGGTGGACGAGGAGTCCCTGTCCGTGGCCTGGATCGCGGGCCGCCGCCGACTGGTGAGCGAGACGCTGGCCGAGTACCTGCAGGACACGGGGCGTGTCGGCGGGCTGCTGCGTCTGGAGCGCCGGGGCGGGGAGAGCCTTCGGCTGCTCGTCCTGGCTCCCGGGACCCGGCTGTCCTCAGCGCCCCGCCTGCCCAGCTGGGCCGGGACACCAGTCGCGGGACCGGTCGCCACGGGCGCCGCTGCCGTCAGCGGCGGCGCCATTCGCCTGCAGCGGCGAGGCAGCACCGGAACCCGGTACCGGTTACGGGGCCGTGACGAGTACACCTGGCAAGGCGAGATCGGGTTCCTCAACAGCGCCCACAGCCACATGGCCGACGCGCTGCGTAAGCGGGGTTGGGATCCGGCCGACGCCGTACGGATGCGGCTGGACGGGGAGCGGCTGGCCACCCTGGACCAGTTCGACGAACTACTCGCGATCGACGCCGCGCACATTGAGCACATGCCGCACCAGGAGGCGGCGGCCCGCACCGTCCTGACCCGGATGGGCGGGCGCGGCATCCTCGCCGATGAGGTGGGCCTCGGCAAGACGGTCGAAGCCGGCCTGATCCTCAAGGAGTTGATTCTGCGGGGCCTCGCCCAGCGGGTGCTGATCATCTGCCCGGCGCCGTTGCGGGACCAGTGGCGCGAGGAGCTGCGGGACAAGTTCGACGAGGACTTCACGGTCGTCGCCAGCGGCCAGGACGCCCAAGCCTTCGCGCAGGACCGGCTCATCATGACCCTGCAGCTCGTGCTACGCAACGCCGACCGTCTCGGCGCGCGCTTCGATCTGGTGATCGTGGACGAGGCCCATCGCCTCTCCGGCGCCGGCGCCCGCAAAACCCGGGCCATCATCGGAGACATCGTCGCCGGGGCGCCCCGGGCCCTGTTCCTGTCCGCCACTCCGGTGCAGAACAACCTTCTTGAGCTCTACCGACTCGTCGAGCTGCTCCGACCCGGCACCTTCGACTCCGAACGCGACTTCGCCCGCCGGTTCGTCGACGGCCACGACCCCCGCAAGCCGGTCAACGCCCCTGAACTGCGCAAGCTGATCAGCAGCGTCGTCGTCCGCACCACCCGGCAGCAGGCCGGCGTCGACCGGGTACACCGGATGCCACCCCAGGACCACGGGGTGCGGCTGACCACCCCCGAACGTCAGCTCTACGACCTGCTACTGCACACTCTCCGCCACCGGATGACCGGTCCGGCCGACACCATGCGCCGCCGACAGCTCGCGCTGCGGCTCACCGCCTCACCCCAGGCCGTCTCCCGTAGCGCCCTGCGGATGGCCGAACGCGAATCCGACCCGGCGTTGAAGCGGACCCTGTCCGAGATCGGCCACCTCGCCGGCGACATCCGCCACACGTCCCGGGAGCAGGCCGCCCTGAAGGTCGTCCGCCGCTGGCTGGACGAACACGGCCGTGTGCTGGTCTTCACCCAGCACACCGACACGCTCGGCGGCATCCTCCGCCTGCTTGACGCCGAGGGCATCGTCGCGGCGCCGTTCCACGGCAGCATGAGCCACGCGGCTCGAAGCGCCTCGGTCGCCGACTTCAAGTCCGGACGCGCCCAGGTCCTCGTTTCCACCGATGCCGGGGCCGAGGGTCAGAACCTGCAGGTCAGCAACTGCGTTCTCAACTACGACCTGCCGTGGAACCCGATGCGGGTCGAGCAGCGGATCGGCCGCGTCCACCGGCTGACCCAGACCCGCAACGTGTACATCGCCAACCTCTTTGCCCGGGACACCCTCGACGAGTCCGTCTATCGGCTGCTGCACGACAAGCTGGCGATGTTCGAGCTGCTGTTCGGGCAGGTCGTGACTGTTCTCGGCGAGCTTGAGGGCACCCAGGACTCCAGCATGGAGCAGCGGGTGCTGGAGGCGTTGTACGCCAAGAGCGACTACACCATGCAACGGCGGCTCGACGAGCTCGGCACCCAGCTCGAACAGGCCCGCGGCCGGGCCATGACGATGATGACGGCCGACGCCGGGCTCAGCGACTGGCTCGCCCAACGCAACGAGGAACGCCGCAGGCGGGCGGCGCAGCCCGAGGCTCGCGAGCTGCTGCCGCAACCGGCCGCCCAGCCGCGCCGCCGGCAGAAGGATCTCGAACGCTTCGTGCGGTCGTTCCTGGAGGCAGCCGGTGCCACGCTGACGCACCCGTCGGAGGGGTTCACTGTCGCCTCGCTGCCGCCGGACCTCGCCGCCGCCTTCGGCGGCCGGGACGAGCTCTTCCTGGCCTTCAGCAACGCCGCCCTGGACCACCATCCCGAGGCCCAGCTCTGCGTCGTCGGGTCGGAGCTGTTCGACGAGCTGCTGGAGGTGCTCCGCGACCGGGGCGACCTGTCCGGGACCGTCGCGGTGCTGCCGAACCTGCACCAGCGCCCCGTGTTCCGGCACGCCGCCGACGTGCAGCTCGTCAAGCGGCGGGTGGAACCTGACGACGGCTGGTCGGCCCGCGCCACGTACCGGGTGCAGGAGGGCGCCACCAGTGGCAATCAGCAGCTCGTCACCGTCGAAGTCGGCACCCCGGTGCCCGCCGACGAGCGCCGAACGCCCCTTCTCGACGGGGCACCGATGCCGGCCACCCTTCCCGAGCGGGCGGTGCTGGACGGCGTGGACCGGCAGGCCGCCGTCCAGCTGCGACAGCACCTGCACGAGGCTCGGCAGGCCGAGGAGCGGCGCCGCCGGGAGGCACAGGAGGGACTGGTCGCAAACCTGGAGAAGCAGCTCGGCGCGGCCCGGAAGTCCTGGAACAAGCGCCGGGACATTCAGGCATACCTCGACATGGAGGAGTGGGAGCGGCAGCTGGAACGCGCCATCGAGGCGGCCCGGCGGCCCGCGCCGCCGGCGGCCGACACCGAACTGCGGGCGGAGCTGCTCACCCTGGAGATGCACGGCTCCGCGCGGCTCGTGGTGGTGGAAACCTGGCAGCACGCCAGCGGGGTGACCCGCGAGATCCGGTACCCCTGGACCGGCACCCTGTTCAACCAGACGCTCGTCTGCGAGGCGACCGGCACCAAGGTCGGGACCCTTGCGCTGTGCGGCGGCGCGCACGTCGTCGACCGCGGGGCCCTGCACGGCTGCCAGGTCTGCGTGACCGACTGGTGCGGCGCCTGCGGTCCCACGCGCTCCGTGCAGGCGTGCGCCGGCTGCGGTCGTGGTGCCTGCGCCACCTGCCGACCTGTTGGCATGCTCTGCACCGACTGCGCCCGGCCGCGCCGAGCGCCCGACCTCGACACCGACTGGGAGCACGGCTGGCGGCTGGGCGGTAGCGCGTACCTGCTGGTGGGGGAGCGGCACGCCGTCGCGGTGGACGAGCACGGCACCCGCCTCACCGTGGTGCCCGACCGGGACGTCCGCGACCCCGCTCGAGCCCGGCTGCGCGGTCTCGCCGCCCGCCTGCACCTGCCGGCCGGCGCGGGGCTGGTCGCCGCGACACCGCCCGTCGCGTCCGCAGAACTGACTGCCGGGAGCGCGTGGGCACACGTGCAGCCGTCGGTCTGGTGGACCTGGCAGGAACATGCTCGCACCGACGTCGACGCCAGCGTGGTCGACCTGCTGCCCGAGCTGGACGGCCCGGAGGTCACAGGCGAGGGCGCGGCCGGATTCACGACCCTCCTGGCCGACCTGCGGCGACGCGACCCGGCGCCCGTAGCGCCAGCGGTCGCGGCGGTGCCCTTCGCGGTCGTGCTGCGGGTCGACCTCGTGGACGGGCAGTTCCATTACCGGGAGTTGTGGCACGAGGGCGACCGCCAGCCGCTGCTCGCCGGCGAGGAAACCCAGCCGCTGAGCCCCAGCCAGCACGAGGTCAGCGCGTACTGCCGGCCGGTTGCCGGCGCTGCCGTCGGCCCGGTGAGCGTCGAGGTCGACGGGGTGCACCGGTCGTACGTGTGCCTGCTCACCGACGGCAGCCACAGCAGCACCCTGTTCGTCCCCGGTGTGCCCGGGGCCACCGTCGGGGCGGAGGAACAGCTGGCCCGACTGGTGTCCGGGGCAGGGTTGCCGCCCACCCGGGCCGTCGTACGCCACCCGTGGCAGGCCCCACCCGCCGACGAACTGCGCTACAGCACCCCCGCCGACGGCGTCACCGTCGTACGCCGCTCCGCCACGTCCCACGCCCTGCTCACCGAGGGGGAGGGGGAACCGGAAACTCGCTTGCTCTCCGCCGAGCCGCCCTCGACGGAGTTCGCAGGGGCGGTACCAGTCGACGACGATCGACTGCGGGAGGTCCTCGCCGGGCTGGCGGAGCCCTGCACCTCTGTGCCGATGGGTGAATACGTGACGGTGGACGAGCGCTGGCAGTCGCCGTATGGGGTCGTGACCCGCCGCTACCTGATCGCACCGGCCCCACCGATGGATTCCCGGCTGATGGCGAACCACGCGTTCCTGCGGCCCGGCGAGCCACTCACCGTGGCCCTGGCCGACGGCACCGTGGCCGAGCGCGACGTCTCGGTCGACAGCCGCGGCCACCTCTTCGCCGGCGAGCGGCGCGCCGACTGCCCCGTGTGCCACCGCGCCTACGGCCCCTGCTGCGGCATGGACGGCGTCGTCACCGGCTGCCGCTCGTGCAGCCGGCCGGCGTGCGGGGCGTGCCGATCCGAAGACCCCGCAGCGGTAGTGGAGACCCGGTGCGCCCGGTGCGGCGACACGTCCTGCGGCGACTGCGCCCGACACCTGCCCGTCCGCGCCTGCGAACTCTGCGACCGGGCCGTCTGCGTCTCCTGCCGGTCGGGCCCTTTCTGCCTGACCTGCTCGCAACTGACGCCCGCAACCGCCGAACAAGCCGCGCGACTGCCCGCAGAGCTGCACGTGGACGGGCTCACCGTCCTTATCGGCCAGGACGCGTCGGGCACCGTCGCGGTGCTGCGGGGCGTGCATCGCAGCGAGATCGCGGTCATCGGAGTCTCCGGGCTCGAGCGGTGGGAGACCGCGACCGCCGACGATCCCGAGCTGCTCCGGCTGCGGCTGGGCGCGGCCGCGCTCGCCGGCACCGGGGACGTGGACCTGCGCACCGCCGCCGGCCGGCCGGCGCCCGTGTCTCCGGACTGGCTGGTGCTCACCTACGACGCGGGCACCACCTTCCAGTGGTTGGTGCAGACCGACGGCCGGCGGCGTGCCGGCAACGCCTCCTCGCTGGCCGGGATGCCGTCCGACAACGGCGTGGACCCGGAGTTGCGCGCCGACCTCGCCGACGCGCTCGGCCAGGTGGTACGGGTGCCCGCGTCCGCCCCGCCCGCCCGGCGGAAGCTGATCCGCGGGACCACAGCCGCCGCCCCCTCGTCGCTGGCGCCGGGGGTGGCCATCGCCTGCCGCCAGCACACCGATACCACGGTCGCCGTCACCCCGCGCGGCCTGGTGCGCCGGCGGGCGCTCGGCATCCAGGTCCACGAGGAGACGGTCGAATGGCAGGTCCCGCTGACGGCGGCCTCCTGGGTGCGCGCCGGCTGGCATCCGGCGCCCGAGGTCGTCTGTGCCGCCGACCTCGACGGCTGGTCGGTGGTCGTCGCGGCCGTCGGACGCCACGCGCTGCTGGGCGTCCGTCACGACGCCGACGCCCCCACCTGGTACCAGCTGACCGAGGACGCGGAGCTCGACCTGGCGCGCGGCGCGCTCGGCGTCGAGTTGCTCGGCGCACACACGATGGTGACGCTCGCCGCGCACACATCGCCGCAGGACCTGCGCGGGCCGAAGCTCCTGGGCGCCACCCCGCTCACCCGCCGGGTCGCCCGCCAAATCACCCGGCTGCCGTTCGGCCAGCCGCGGCGGGCCGCGCTGTCTCCGGCCGCCGCCATCGCGGCCGTCATGCCGGACACCACGCCTGCCGCTCCTGCCCCTGCCGACGGGAAACTGCCGGCCGTGCTGCTCGCCGCGCTACGGCAGCGGGCGGCGAACCGTCGGGTCAGCGAGGCCGACCTGACCGTCGGGCTGAACGTCGAGGAGGAGTGGCGCCTCGTCACCGGCGAGACCCTGGCCATCGCCTACCAGGTCCCGGCCGGGGAAACCGCCGGCTACCTCCCCGACGCTGTGACCGGCGAGCGGTTGCACCAGGCTTACGTCTGTCGGCTGAAGCACCTGGTGCGGCGGGTCGCGGTGTGCAGCACCTGCATGACCGCCACCTGCCCCGCCTGCCCCGACCCCGTGAAGCCGTGCGCCCTGTGCTGGGGACGGCTCTGCGGCCGGTGCGTCGCGTCGCCCGACGGCCGGTGCCCCACCTGCCTGCAGATGCGCAAGGTCGGATTGTTCGACCGCGGCAGTTTCGGGGTTTCCCTGCGTGGCGCCGTATGGCACGGCGTCGGGCCCCATGGCCAGGTCACCGTACGACGGGACAAGGGACGCTGGTCGGTGGAGCGGTGGGACCAGGCGGGCCGGGGCGTCGCGCCCCTCAACGGTAACCGGCTTCTCGCAGCCCGGCGCATGCTCGGCGATCTCGAATGACGGCGCAGGTCACCGTGGTGGGCGCTCGTCGCGACCGGCCGCCCGCAGGTGGATCACCAGCGTGTCGACGGGGATGCCCAGCACGCTGGCCAGCAGCGTCAACGGATCGGGGTGCCCCTTGCTGGTGAGGTCCTCGTAGATGGCGAGCAGTCCGCGCAGGCGGGCGTCGGCGTCCTCGGGCCGGGGGGACAGTTGGGCGAGCCGGTGTTCGACGTACCGGCGCGCCATGATCTGAAACGCGTTCACGCCGAGCACGACGTCGTCGTCCGGCTCCGGGTGGCGGTTCTGGTCGGTCGGCATGGCGGTCCGTCCTTCGCTCAGGAGGTGGGGGTGGTGGAGGGGGTGGCCGCGCCGATCAGCCCGCCGAAGAAGACCATGATCGTGAGTAGGATCATCGGGACGACGAAGACGTAGCCGAGGACCAGGCCCGCGACGGCCATGCCTCGCCCCGACTTCGTGTTGTCGCGGGTCTCGTGCAGGCCGACGTGGCCGAGAATGACGGCGAGCAGGCACGGCAGCCCGAACAGGCACCACCCGCCGAGGACGCCGAGAATCCCGAGCACCATCGACGCCACGGCGACGCCGGAGGCCGGCGGAACCTGCACGACAACATGGGTCGCCGGGTAGCCGTACGGCGGGCTTGGTGGCGGGGGAAGGGCCGGCACCGGTGGCGAAGGCCGGTATGGACCGTAGCCGGACTGGTGGGTCACGGTGACTCCTGTCTGGGGCGGACGGATGTGCAGCGCGGGTGGCCCTGGAGTTGGACTTGCTTCGCTGGGTCAACCAGGGGCTCAGCGGGCGGGGCGCCACTCGCCGCACCTCTCGGAGCTGAACGCGTAGTCCGAGGAGCGGATGGTGACCTGCACCCGCCGGGCACTGTTGGTGAAGTAGTTGTCGATGATCCGGCCGGAGGCGTTCTGCCGCTCCCAGTAGCAGCCATCGACGTCGGTGGCGACGTAGGTGCCCGGCTTGATCTCCTTGCCGACCCGGAAGGTGCCCGGCCCGAACAGCCGCCCCTGCGCCTCGAGCTTGACGTCGCCCTGACCGCGCCTGACCGCCTCGCGCCACTTCTTCGCGTACGGGTGCTTCGGGCAGAGCGTCAGCGCACCGTTGATCTCGCCGATCTGCGCAGGGCTGGCGGCGAACCCCGGCTCGGCGTAGACATCGTCCGGGTCGACGCTGGCGCAGATCTCGTACAGCATCGAGATGTCCTGGTCGTCGTAGCCGGACGTCTTGTAGGCGGCCTGCTCGGTGGCGGTGACGATGGCGACCGTCCCCTCCACCTCGCACGAGCTCGGCTTCGCCAGCCAGACCTGACTGAAGTCGGGGCGGCCGCCCACGCCGGGGGCGATCGTGAGCACGGAATCCCAGTCCTGGCCGGTGTCGCACGAGACGGTGATCGGCCCCTGCTGGGGGACGTTCTTCGGGTCGTCCGGGTACGGGTCGAGGCCGTCGGGCATCCCGTCGCCGTCCCGGTCCGGCTGCAGCGTCGGGCTGGGCGTCGGGGACGCGCTCGCGGTGGCGGACGGACTGGCCGAGGGCGTTGACGCGCTACCCGTGGCCTTCCGGTCCTCGCCGCAGCCGGTCAGGACGACGGCCGCCAGCGCGGCGGTGGCCAGCGGGACGCAGACCCGGCGGGACCCGGCCCGACGAAGGAGCGAGGAAGCCGGCGACTGAACGGTGGCGGCGTGGCGGGGGAGGAGCATGACCGTCTCCAGGCGTGAGAGTGGGGGGATCAGGGCGCGACCGTGGTGTGCCAGTCGGCAGGAACGCGTCGACCAGGGCGTGCGCCCGCAGGCGTACGTCGAAGGGCTCGCCGACCCGGCGGCGGGCCATGTGGGACAGGCCGTCGGCGGCCTCGTTGAGCGCGTGGCCGCTGTGTCCCTTCACGTGGGCGAAGGACAGGTCCGGGCGCCGGCCGACCAGCTCGGTGCACGGACTCCTCCTGACGTCTCGTGACTGAGACATGGATGGAGTTGGGATGGGCGGGGTGCATTGCGCGAAAGCGGTGCCGTTCAGTCGGTGAGGGTCACGACCATCCGGAGGCCGTTGTCGGGGTGATACGTCCACGAGGCCCGCTTGCCGTTCCACTCGCCGGTCTGCCGGCCGTCGAGTGCACGCGTGGTCTCGATTTCCGCCCGGATGGAGTCCGGGACTTCCAGCGCGGTCCAGAAGCACTCCAGCTGAGCCCAGGTGAGACCCGCGTCTTCCTTGCCGCTGCTTCGCAGGGTTAAGGTCCTGCCTTCGTCTCCGAGCTCCGCGTACGGCAGGGCGGAGTCGCCGCAGCCTTCCCTGGCCTCCTCTAGGAAGGTCGCCTCCTTCGCCTTCGGGGTTCCGTCGGAGTCGCCGGACCCTTGGCTCACCGCGAGGCCGATCCCCACCGCCGTAAGTAGGACCACGATCCCTATGGCAGCCGCAGCCAGCAGATTCCGGCGCTGCTTCCGCCCCATCTGAAGACGTTGGGACGTTTCGCGTTCCTGGTTCGTCGTATCGGCAGTTGGCATCACGGGGTGCGGCGACGCAGCCGGCTGGTCGGATGGCATGGGCGTGCTGGGCTCGTTCAACGGTTCTCCTGCTGGGAACTCGCGGGCGAAGGGGGCTGAAGGCGGGGCGGGCGGGATCGCCCGCCCCGACCAGACGGCGGGCGGTCAGCCCAGGGCGACGGTGACGCCGCCGGAGAACGGCGAGTCGTGCAGTTCGAGCTTGGTGAGCTTGACCTTCTTGGGGATGTCGAAGACCACGACGCCGGTGACCTGGTTGCCGGGGTTGATGTCGTTGAGGAACGTCTCGGCGTTCTTGTTGGCGTAGATGGCGGCGCCGGTGTCGGAGGAGTACTCGGTGCCGTCGGCCGCGTACGCCTTCTGGCTGCTGCCGTCGAACATCTGCGCTTCCTTGCCGATGTTCTTCACGTTGATCGTGATCAGGCAGAACTGGCCCTGGGCCTTCTCGCCGAGCACGCTGTCGCCGACCTTGGCGACGCCGCACTTGGACGACTTCACCGTGAACTCGAACTTCCCGTCCCGCGCCGGCTGGCCGACCTTCGCGCTCTTCGCCGCCTTGTCGTCGCCCTTGGCCACCCCGTCGCTGCCGCCCGAGCTGCTCGCGTCGTCGGTACCGCCGGAGCTGCAGCCCAGCGCGACGACGGCGGTGGCGAGCAGGGCGAGGGTCGTGGTCTTGCGCATCGTTTTCCTCCAACTGTGAACGTGGCGGGGTCAATAAGAGCATCGTCCGACAACTCTGTCAACAGGCACCGTGCTCCTTGACAGGTGTGCGAAGCTTCGTACGTGAAGACACCGACCGTCACCGCCGCAGAGATCGCTCGGCTCGCCGGGGTCGGTCGCGCCGCGGTCAGTAACTGGCGCAAGCGGCACCCCGACTTCCCACCCCCTGTGGGCGGCACCACCGCCAGCCCCGAGTTTGATCTGACCCAGGTCGAGCAGTGGCTACGTGATCAGGGCAAGCTCCCCGAGCTGTCCCGCGCCGACCGGCTCTGGCAACACCTCGCCGCCCCGAATGAGACCCCCGCCGCCGCGCTCGCCGCCGTCGGCGCCCTGCTGCTCTCCCGGCACCGCGGCGACCGCCCGGCGCCTGGCCGCGCCAACGCCCACCTCGCCGCCCTGCTGCCCGACGTCGACGCCCTCGCCGACGAACTCGGCCCTCAAGGCGCCTTCGACGAGCTGTGGCGGCGGTTCTCCGCCCCCGGCCCGGGCCGCCCATACGCCACCCCTGACGAGCTCGCCGACCTGATGGTTGGGCTCGCCGAGGTCGGCGGCGGTTCCGTCCTCGACCCGGCTGCCGGCACCGGCGCCCTCCTGCGGGCCGCCGCGCGCGCCGGCTGCACCTCGGCGTACGGGCAGGAACTCGACCCGGACCTCGCCAAGCTCGCCGGGCTCTCGCTCGCCCTGCGCGAGGTGCCCGGCGAGGTGTGCCCCGGGGACTCGCTGCGTTCCGACGCGTTCGCCGGTCGCGCCGTCGACGCCGTCGTCTGCCACCCACCGTTCGGCGCCACCAACTGGGGCGACGCCGAACTCGGTCACGATCCGCGCTGGATCGTGGGCACGACACCCCGCACCGAACCTGAGCTGGCCTGGGTTCAGCACGCCCTCGCCCACCTCCGGGTGGGCGGGCATGCCGTCCTGCTGATGCCGCCCACGGTGGCGAGCCGGCGGGCCGGCAAGCGGATCCGCCAGGAGTTGCTACGTCAGGGTCACCTTCGCGCAGTGGTCGCCCTTCCGCCAGGGGCGGCCGCGCCGCACGGCGTACCCCTGCACCTGTGGGTCTTGCGCCGCGCCGCGACGGACGCTCAAGCGCCGACACACGCGCTGTTGATCGACGCGGCCGATGCGGAGCCGGCCAAGGTCTTCCCGCGCATCCTGACCGTCTGGCGGGCATTCGCCGAGGCTCCGGCGGCAGAGGTGGAGGAAGCCGGCTTCGCGCGTACGGTTCCGCTGATCGAGTTCTTCGACGAGGACGTCGACCTGACTCCCGCCCGCCGACAACTCGCCGTCAAGACCGAGCCGACCGGCAAGCTGCTGGTACACATGACGAAGCGCCTCACGGCCGTCGTCGGCGATCTGCCAGCGTTGATGCCACGGGTTGAGCCGGCACTGGACGGCACCTCCCCGCAACCGCCACTCTCCATCGCCGAACTGGTTCGCACCGGAGCCCTGCAAGTGATCGGCCCGATCCGTCCGTCGTCAAGCACGAGTCAGAACGGCGCGGCTGGCGCGCCGGACGACACACCCGTTCTCACCGCCCAAGATGTGATCGGCGCTACCGAGGCGTCCGGCGCCGATGACGGCACCATGCCGGAACGGGTGCCGCTGCTGATGGGGGACGTGGTGGTGCCGGGGGCGACACGCCACCTGATCGCGCGGGTGATCATGTCCGAGGGGATGCTGCTCGGCAGCAACCTCTACCTCTTGCGCCCCCATCCGGCCGCGCTGGACCCGTGGTTTCTGGCCGGGCAGTTACACAGCTCCGTCAACGACAAGCAGACGACGAGCCTGTCGGGTACCCGCATCGACATCCGGCGAGCCCAGATCCGACGGCTGCCACTGGAAGAGCAGAGAGCGCTTGGAGAGGTGTTCCAACGGCTCGTCAGGTTCGAATCGGCTGTGGCGGAGGTGCGGTCGCTCAGTGCCGAGTTGGTGCGGCTCACCGCGGACGGACTGGCCGCCGGCACCCTTCGGCCCGAGGGCGGTGGAAGGTGAGCGCAAACCCAGAGGACCGGGCGGGGGAGCAACCCTGCGACTACCGGAACGTGCTTCCCCGCGACGCGTCGGACTACGACAGGGGCGTGGTGGAGTGGGGCCTCGCCGCCGAAGAGCAGGACTGGCTCAGGCGGCAGCGCCGCGAGTGGGAGGCCCGGTGTGGGGGCGGGCCACGCAGCGCTGAGGAACTGGTCGACAGGCACACGATCGACGTCGTGCCGGCACGCTGGGCCAGGTTCGGCGAGCACCTGCCCTTCGAGACCGAAGGTCAGGCGCGCCTGTCGCTGACTCGACGTACGGTGACGGACGTGGCGCGAGAGTGTCGCGTAAGCGGGGCCTGGCTGCCGCTCCTCGTCACCTCCTTCGCCTGGGGTTGGGGCACGCGGGGGTTTGGCCCGACCCGGCTCTCCTGGATCCTGAACGGCAGAGGATCCTTCCCGGGACTTCCACTGACTGAGGTAGGGAACCGGCTGGCAGCTGCCGTCGATGCCCTCGACCAGCAGGGCGCCCGTGCCTCCTACGAGTTGCTGTTGAGGGTCGCACCCGTCCGCGGGTTCGGCCCCGCCTTCTTCACGAAGTTCCTCTACTTCGCGAGCAGGGCCGACAACGCACGGAGCGGCGCACTGATCCTCGACGCTCGGCTGGCAGGACAGATGCGTGACTGCTGGAAACGACGAGCCGACCAGCCGTACGCGGTGAATGGCCCCGCCGCCCGGTGGCTCTGGCGAGGACCGCGCTGGTCGTCCCTGCGCTATCAGATCTACCTGGCCTTCATGTGCCGGGCGGCGGGTCAGTTGTCGGAGTCGGGTGCGCGATGGACGCCGGAGCTGGTGGAGCTGCTGCTCTTTCGAGGCGGGCCTGGCGAACCGCCCGGCGCAACAGTGTCGCGTAACTGACTGACGAGTCCGATTGACGGGACGGCAGCCGAGTGATTTCCTTCCTATTCGCTGCCGGGTTGTGAAGTGAACAAACAAGCCTTTCGGCGGGCTCCGGCCCTGTCAGCGCGGGCGTACGGTGCGGGTCGGATTCGAGTGGGGGAACCAACAATGGGGGAACGATGCCGAGCGTGACGACGGCGAAGCCGGCGATCGGCGCCCTGGTCGCGGTACGCGGCCAGCGCTGGGTGGTCAGCGACGTGCAGGACGGCGAGCACAGCAGCCTGGTCAGCCTGCAGAGCGTCGAGGACGGCCGTTACGGGCACCACCTGGACGTCATCTGGGAGGTCGAACCGGGGCGCCAGGTGCTGCCCAGCGGATCGCTGCCTGACGTCACCGAGGGGAAATTCGACTCGCCGCAGCGGCTGGCCGCCTTCCTCGACGCCGTGCGCTGGTCGGCGGTCACCTCGGCCGACGTGAAGACGCTGCAGTCACCGTTCCGCTCGGGTGTCGCGATCGAGGACTACCAGCTGGAGCCGGTGGCCCGCGCGGTCGACGCGCCCCGCGTCAACCTGCTGCTCGCCGACGACGTCGGCCTAGGCAAGACCATCGAGGCCGGCCTGGTCGCCCAGGAGTTGCTGCTGCGCCAGCGGGCCCGCCGCATCATGATCGTCTGCCCGGCCGGTCTGACCCTCAAGTGGCGCGACGAGATGGCCGAGAAGTTCGGCCTCGACTTCACCATCATCGACGCCGAACGCTGCGCCACGGTCCGCCGGACCCACGGCTCGGCGGCGAACCCGTTCGAGGTCTACCCGCTGAGCATCATCAGCCTGCCGTGGCTGCGGGGGCAGAAGGCGCAGCGCCTGCTCGACGAGGTGCTGCCCGCCGATGGCCCTACCTACCCGCGCACCTTTGACCTGCTGATCCTCGACGAGGCGCACCACGTCGCCCCGGCCGCGCCCAAGCAGGTCTACGCGGTCGACTCGCAGCAGACGAAGTTGATCCGCCGGCTGGCGCCGCACTTCACCCACCGGCTGTTCCTCTCCGCCACCCCGCACAACGGCTACCAGGCGTCGTTCACCGCGCTGCTGGAAATCCTCGACAACCAGCGGTTCGCCCGGGGTGTTGAGCCGGACCAGTCCGCGGTGCGGGACACGGTCGTCCGGCGGCTCAAGCGCGACGTCACGGACGCCGACGGAAAGCCCCGCTTCGTGGAGCGAGTCGCCACCGCGATCCCGGTCACCTACCCGGAGAGCGAGCGGCAGATCCATGCCCTGCTCACGGAGTTCGCCGAGCTGCGACGTAAGCGACTGAACTCCCAGCGGGGACGCAAGGCGACCGACCTGGTGACGCTGCTGCTCAAGAAGCGGCTCTTCTCCAGCCCCGCCGCGTTCGCGCACACCGTCGGCGTCTACCTGGAGACTCTGCGGAGTCGCAAGGCACCCGCCGTCCTGCCGGCCGATGACGACGTGCCGGAGTGGATGGAGGACTTCTTCGACGACGTCGCCACCTACGCCGACGACCAGCTCGCCGAGGCCGAGGACGACGCGCTCGGCCGGACCCGGGCCATGCAGCCCGACGCCACCGCCGACGAGATGGCCCTGCTGGAGAAGATGCACCAGTGGGCCGAGGGGAAGGCGGCGCTTCCGGACGCCAAGGCCCGCGAGCTGATCACCTACCTGAGCGCGGTCTGCAAGCCGGATGGCCGGCACTGGACCAACGAGCGCGTCGTGGTCTTCACGGAATACCGCGACACCCAGATTTGGCTGGCCGAGCTGCTCCGCCAGGAGGGTCTGGCCGGGCAGGGGCTCGTGCTGCTGCACGGCGGTACGCCCGCCGAGGAGCGGGAGCAGCTGCGGCTGGCTTTCCAGGCCGACCCGACGAAGCAGCCGGTGCGCATCCTGCTCGCTACCGACGCCGCCAGCGAGGGCATCGACCTGCAGAAGTACTGCCACCGGCTGGTCAACTACGACATCCCGTTCAACCCGAACAAGCTGGAGCAGCGGATCGGTCGGGTCGACCGGTACGGACAGACCATCGCGCCCGAGATCAAGCACTTCGTGGGCAGCGGCTTCGGCAAGGCCGTCGACTCCTACGAGGCGGACCTGGAGTTCCTGTCCCGGGTCGCCACGAAGGTGGCCCGGATGGAGGCCGACCTCGGTTCGGTCAATGCTGTGCTCGCCGAGGCCGTGCAGCGCCGGATGCTCGGCGAGCAGGTCACCGTGGACATCGACAAGGCGGGCAAGGCCAAGAGCACCCGCAGCCTGCCAACCGAGGCCAACCTGCGCGAGCAGGTCGTCCGGCTCCGGTCGGAGCTGGACAAGACCGTCGAGGAACTCGGCATCACGCCGCCGGCCGTCAAGCGGGTCGTTGACACGGCGCTAGAACTGGCCCGTCAGCAGCCGCTGAAGCGGCACATCGATGACCGGCACCTGGTCAACGGCCTCTACACCGTCCCGCCACTGACCGGTTCCTGGCAGCGGGCTGCCGCCGGGCTGACCGCGAAACTGCAGCGCGACGACGAGCCGCCCCGACAACTGCCGGTCACCTTCGAGCCGGCGGTGGCGAAGGGGCAGGACGAGATCGTGCTCGCCCACCTCAACCACCCGCTGGTCGCCATGTCGACCCGGCTGCTGCGCGCCGCCGTCTCCAACCCGGACATCGGGCTGCACCGGGTCACCGCCGTGGTCAGCGACGACCCGGCACTGGAGGATGTGCTGGTCGGGGCGTACTCCCGGTTTGTGCTGGTTGGCACCGACGGCGTGCGGTTGCACGAGGAGGTCCTCTACGCCGGTGGTTGGGCACCCGAGCACGGCCGGTTCCGCCGGCTGGACAACCTCGGCACCCTCGGCGGCATCCTCGACCGGGCGATCACCACCGGCAGCGCGGCCTCCGGCCTGGTTGAGGCCCGGCTCGCAGAGCGTTGGCCCCGCGTCGCCGACGGCCTGCTCGCCGCCATCGATTGGCGCACCGCCACCCGCTACGAGTCCCTGAAGCGCAAGCTCGACCAGCGGCAGGCAGCTGAGCAGCAGCGCATCGTCGACAACCTCGACCAGTTCGCCGCCACCCTGCGCGGCGCGCTCGCCGACGACGACGCCGAGGACGCGCTGTTCAGCGTCGCCGTCGCCGCGAAGAGCAAGGAAGAACTGGCGCAGTACCGCAAGGACCGTCAATCCTGGGAGGAACGCTTGTCGGCCCTGGAAGTCGAGCGCGACCGCGAACTCGCGGCCGTCGCGGCCCGCTACCGAGACCCGAAGCCGCACCGGTTCCCGGTGGCCGTGGTCTTCGTCGTACCGAAGCGGGAGGCCATCCGATGAGCCGCACCTTCCGACGTCCCGCGCTCGACGGCGCCGAGCAGCACCGCAACTGGCTGAGCCTGGTCGAGGTCAGCGGGCCGTTCCTCAGCCTGCCGGTGCTCCGCGGCACCTGGCCGACCCTGGACGCCCTCGACAAGAAGACCCGCGAGCGACTGCGCCAGGAGCACGCCACCTGGCAGGCCGACACCGCCGCGGGCCAGCAGACCTGGATCGGGTACGTGCTGAGTGAGCTGCTCGGCTGGGGCGACGTCCTGCACACCGACGGCCTCGACACGCTCGCGCACACCGTCGCGGAGCACGACACCGAGCTGCGCCCGTCGTTCGCGCTCGTCGAGCCGGGGGAGGAGATCAAGCCCGACAGCGTACGAATGCTGGGGTTGGTCTGCCCGGCCGGCAGCCAGCCGACCGCCCGGATTCGTGATTCCGCATGGGCGGCGACCCCGGTCGACCGGCTCGCCCACCTGTGCCGGCACCACAACATCGAGCTGGGCCTGGTTACCGACGGCCGCTGGTGGACGCTGGTCTGGGCGCCGCGCGGCGGCGTCACCACCACCGCCGTCTTCGACGCCGTGGCGTGGCCGGAGGCGGCCGAGCGCGACGTGGTCCGCGCGTTCACCTCGCTGCTCTCCCGGCACCGGTTCTTCGGCGTCCCCGACGCCGAGCGGCTGGTGCCGCTGCTGCGGGCAAGCCTCGGCAGTCAGGAGGAGATCACCGAGGCGCTCGGCGTCCAGGTCCGCCAGGCCGTCGAACTGCTGGTGGCCGCCATGGGCCGCACCGACGTCCGGGACCGGGACCTCGGCGGGCGCGGCCTCCAGGACGTCGACGCGCACGAGGTCTACCGCGGCGCGGTTGCGGTGATGATGCGGATCGTCTTCCTGCTCTTCGCCGAGGAGCGCAAGCTGCTCCCCGCCGACAACGAGCTGTATGCGGCGGCGTACTCGGCGGGACGGCTCTGCGCCGAGCTGGAGCAGCGGGTCATCGAGGGCAGCGAGGAGGACCTGGAGCACAGCTCCGCCGCCTGGCACCGGCTGCTCGCCCTCTTCAACGCCGTCTACCGCGGCGTCGACCACCCCCGGCTCATCATGCACGGCCACGACGGATCGCTCTTCGACCCGGAAGCCACCCCGTGGCTGCCGCTCACCATCGACGACCGCACCGTGCTGCACATGCTGCGGTCGGTGCAGTACGTCGAGGTTGGCGCCGGTCGGTCGCGGGAGCGCCGAACGGTGAGCTTTCGCACCCTCGGCGTCGAGCAGATCGGGTACGTCTACGAGGGCTTGCTCTCCTTCGAGGGCTTCCGCGCCGAGGACGTGACGGTCGGGCTGATCGGCAAGGAGGGGCTGGAGGAGGAAGTCCGGCTCACCGACCTGGAAGCCGCTGCGCGGCAGGTTGATGACGTGCCGGCGCTGGCTAAGGCGCTCGCCGAGAAGTACAAGGACTCGAAGATCGGCTCAGTCCCGGCGTTGACCAAGAAGCTGGCCCCGCTGGACGGGGTGGAGCGAGAGGAGGCGCGCAAGAAGCTGCTCGCCGTCACCGGGGGCGACTATCCGCTCTCCGAGCGGCTGCTGCCCTTCGCCGGCATCATTCGGGAAGACCTGCGCGGTCTGCCCGTGGTGATCCTGCCGGGCGCGCTCTTCGTCACCGAGTCGACGCTCCGCCGCAACACCGGTACTCACTACACGCCGCGCTTCCTGGCAGAGGAGGTGGTCGAGGGGGCGCTGGAGCCGCTGGTCTACGAGCCGGGGCCGTTGCAGACGGCGGACAAATCGCAATGGAAACCGAAGTCAAGCAAGGAGATCCTGGCACTTAAGGTCGCCGACATCGCCATGGGCTCGGCGGCGTTCCTGGTAGCCGCCGCACGCTACCTTGCCGGTCACCTGATCGAGGCGTGGTCCCGCGAGGGTGACGAGCGGGCGCTCGCCTACCAGCAGCGTGGGGTTGATCGGCCGGTGGACGCGGACGAGGACCCGCTCGTAGTGGAGGCGCGACGGCAGGTAATCGAGCACTGCCTCTACGGGGTGGACATCAACCCGATGGCCGTGGAGATGGCGAAGCTGTCGCTCTGGCTGGTCTCCATGGACCCGCAGCGTCCCTTCACCTTCCTCGACGACCGCCTCGTCAACGGAGATTCTCTGCTCGGCATCACATCCCTAGAGCAGCTCGAATACATGCATTTGGACCCGAAGCAGGGTCGCAAAGTCCACGAGGGAGCCCTGTGGGACTGGACGTCGGGGGTGCGGTCTCTGGTGGCTGCGGCGGCTGGGCATCGCCGGAAGATTGCAGATACTTCGCTCGGCAATGACCCAGTGATGGGGTTGGCCCGAAAGCGCGAGCTGCTTCGAGTTGCGCAAGACAAGACGAAGCAACTGCGTCTTTTCGCCGACTTGGCAGTTGGTTCCGCACTTGCCAACGTCGGCAAGGGCGAGCCGGGTTTGAATTCTGGCTCAGTGGCGTCGGCCAAGGCCGCCAACGATGTCGCTGCCGGTAATGTGGATGAGAACGCGGCCAGCGATCAGGGTGCACGATGGCTCGCCACCGACCATGTGTCAGGATCGTTCGACCGCCGACCATTGCATTGGCCTTTGTTCTTCCCCGAAGTTTTCGAGCAAGGCGGCTTTGACGCTATCATCGGCAATCCTCCGTTTTTCGGTGGGTTGAAGATTGCTGAGGCTGTTGGGCGCGCCTATCGCGACTATCTAGTGGCTCATCTAGGTAGGGGAGTACGAGGCATTCGTGGAACGGCAGACCTTGTTGCCTATTTTGTGTGCCGATCTGCGTCAGTCCTTAACAGCGACGGGCAACTTGGAATTGTTGCGACAAGTACTCTTGCGGAGGGGGACACTCGACGAGTTGGCCTCGATCAGATCGTCTCTGACGGTCTTGAGATACGGCAAGCGGTGAAGAGCAAGCCATGGCCTTCGAGGGGTGCGTCGCTTGAGTATTGCGCTATTTGGGTTAGCAGAGCAAGTCTCACGCCAGAGGCGGGCAGGCTCGCGGATGGAAATGCTGTCTCCAAAATCACGACTTCTCTCGAATCGGTATCGCAAGTAGTGGGTCAGCCATTTCGCCTTGCATCGAATAAGGCGAAAGCTTTTCAGGGGTTTAATGTCCTGGGGTCTGGTTTTGTCGTAGATCCTGAGTGGGCAAAGCAGTTGATTGAGAAGAGTGAGGTTAACTCGGAGGTTCTTGCTCCTTTCCTTGGTGGCCAAGATGTCAATAGCAGACCTGATGCGTCTGCAAGTCGGTGGGTCATCAACTTCCACGACTGGTCAGAGGAGCACGCTGCTGATTATCCCGAGTGCTATGACCGGGTGCGCCGGTTGGTGCTGCCTGAACGTGTCAAGAACAAGCAAAAGTCGAGGCGCGAGCGATGGTGGCAGTACTCCGAGTATCGGAGAGGTCTCGTAGAAGGTGTGGCGGGCTTGGAGCAGGTTATTGTGCTTGCCTTAGTGAGCAGAACGCTGATGCCTGTGAGGGTGCCAACCGGTCAGGTTTTCTCTCACAAGTTGGCTGTCTTCTGTTCCCAGGACTATGCATTACTTTCCATGCTGTCGAGTAACCTGCATTACCTTTGGTTCTTAGGCCAGACGTCAAGAAGAGGTGTTGGCGGAGTACCTAACTACTCCCCGTCCGACGTCTTCGAAACCTTCTCGATGCCAGAGCTGACGCCGGAGATGCGGGAGCTGGGAAATCGGCTAGACACGTACCGGCGGGATGTGATGCTGAGCCGTCAGGGGTTAACGACTACCTACAACTCGGTTTTCGCCCCAAATTGTCACGACGAGGACATTGTGGAGTTGCGGCGTATCCACCGTGATATTGACGAGGCGGTCTGTCGCGCTTACGGCTGGGACGATCTTGTGACGCAGGGCCTCGACCACGGCTTTCACAAGCCCGGCGCTTACACCCGCTACACATTCGGCCCGACTGTCCAACGCGAGGTCCTCAACCGACTGTTGGAGCTGAACCACCAGCGCTACAAGGAAGAGAAGGCACAGGGTCTGCACGACAAGAAGAGGTCGGGTCGGAGCAAATCCACCAACGGAGAACAGGGGACGCTGATCTGATGGTCGACGTACAGGGCGGGCTCTTCCCGCACCCCCGGGGTGAGCAGCAGGCATTGTCTCTGTTGGGCAGGGATGACACCGAGCAGCTCGCCTTGGTTCAGCCGCTCGACGTACCGCAGGAGTTCCCAGATACGACCTCCTACCAGGTGCGGGACGAGTTGGAGGAGCTGATCGGGCGCGACCTGCTCGGGCCTTGGGACGGGGAGCACGAGGAGTTCCGCCCCGGTGCGATGGGCCCGCGCGAGCGGTACCTCGTCGGCATGTTGGGCCCGAAGCAGCGCCCGCGCTCCGACCGCCGTGAGGCGGTCGAGGTGGCGGACGTGGACGCCGCCGTCCAGGGTGACGGCGCGGAGGCTGAACTGCCCGAGGTCGTCACCCCGCAAAACCTGGGCAAGATGTGGGCCTCCTCCATGGGGCTGTCGTTCGCCGTGCCCGGCGACGTCGACGTCCTCACCGTGACCGCCGACTGGGGCCGTTACGACCTGCGCGAGTCTGAGGACGAGAAGGGCAAGAAGCGCCGAGTCTGGTATCGCGAGCCGGTGTCGTACCGGAAGGAGGTTCGCCTCGACAGCGAGTCGTCCTACCGGATGCCGCTGACGGTGCCGGATGAGGACGAGCCGGGCGTGCACCTGGCCGTCGAGGTTCGGCCGCGCGATGGCAGTCGGGTGGTGCAGCTCGCCTTGATTAACACCCAGTCCGAGGTGACCAGCAACGGCGACACGGCCTGGTTGTTCCAGGCCGCCCTGACGGTGAGCGCGCTGGACGGCGCCGCCGCCGTCTTCCTGCCGATCGACGACCCGCTGGACGGGGTGCAGGGTGTCGGTGACGACCTGGAGGAGACGCACCTGCGGCTGCTCTACCGGTCGCAGCGCCGCTACGCCTCCGGCCGCAACGTCGCCGTCCACCCGTCGGTGCGCGAGGACGAGCGGTGCGCGTACCAGCTCGCCACGACGTGGCTGCCCACCCACAACGTGCCGGCGACCGTCGCCCAGGTCGGCGCGGACAGCGGCCTGGCCGGCGTGGAACTGTCCATGGACGCCCTCGCCACCGTCGACATCGACCGGCTCCGCACCCGACTCGCGCCGCTGGCCGACGGGTACGAGGACTGGCTCGACGACGAGGAGGCCAAGATTCCTGGCCTGCCGGAGCCGCTCCGCCCGGCCGCAGTGACCGCCGTCTTCAACGCGCGCCGCGCAGCCGAGCGGATCCGCGCCGGCGTCGCGCTGCTCACCGACCCGGAGGCCGAGAAGCACGCCGACGCCATCGCCGCGTTCCGCTTCGCCAACGAGGCGATGGCCCTGCAACGTCGACACAGCGAGGTCGCCCGGCTCCGCGAGGAGCAGGGCCTGTCGTACGCCGAGGCCAAGGCCTCCATCGACGCTCGTGGCGCCGCTGCCGCGTCCTGGCGTCCGTTCCAGCTCGCGTTCGTACTGCTGAATCTGCCGTCGATCACCGACCCGGCGCATCCGGAGCGGGCCGCCGACCGGGACGCGACCGTCGACCTGCTCTTCTTCCCCACCGGTGGTGGCAAGACGGAGGCCTACCTCGGACTGACCGCCTTCACCTTCGCCATTCGCCGCCTCCAGGGCGTGGTCGGTGCCGGTGCGGACGCCCGCAGCGGCGCGGGCGGGGTGGCCGTGCTGATGCGGTACACGCTGCGGCTGCTCACCGCGCAGCAGTTCCAGCGGGCCGCCGCCCTGGTCTGCGCCGCCGAGGTGCTGCGTCGACAGGCGGAGCGTACCTGGGGTAAGGAGCCGTTCCGGATCGGGCTCTGGGTCGGTGGCGGGGTGTCGCCGAACTGGTTCACCGAAGCCTCCGAGCAGATCGCGGAGGCGCGCGAGGCCGGCAGCGGCAAGTTCACCAACGTCCTGCAGACGTTGAGCTGCCCGTGGTGCGGGTCGAAGCTGCGCGCCGAGCGTGACCTGACCGTCCGCGAGGACGAGCGGCGGGTGCTGGTCTTCTGCCCCGAGGCCGAAGGCGCGGACGCCTGCCCGTTCTCCCGGACCCGTTCCAACGAGGGCCTGCCGATCCTCACCATCGACGAGGAAATCTACCGGTACGCCCCGAGCCTGGTTATCGCCACCGTCGACAAGCTCGCCCAGCTGCCCTGGCGGGGCTTCGCCGGGATGCTCTTCGGCCGGGTCCGGGAGCGCTGCCCCCGGCACGGCTACCGGCACGACGACCTCGACGCGAAGACCGGCTGCGGAGCCCGGCACAACAAGAAGGGCAAGCTGCCGGCCGTCACCAGCGAGCCGGTCGTCCGGCTGCGCCCGCCGGACCTGATCATCCAGGACGAGCTGCACCTCATCTCCGGTGCGCTCGGCACCATCGTCGGCCTGTTCGAGGCGGCCGTCGACCAGCTCTGTACCTGGTCGCTGCCAGGAGGTCGCGAGGCCGGGCCGAAGATCGTGGCGTCCACGGCGACCACCAAGCGGGCCCGGGAACAGGTGCTCGGCGTCTTCGGCCGACAGCTCGCCGTCTTCCCGCCGCCGGTCATCGACATCACCGACACGTTCTTCAGCCGGCAGGTGCCGGTGACCGTGCAGAACCCTGGTCGCCGCTACCTCGGTGTCTGCGCGCACGGTGTCCGGATGAAGTCGGCGGAGATCCGCCTCTCGGAGATCCTGCTCATCGCCGGGCAGACCCTCTTCGACACGTACGGGCAGCCGGCCGACCCGTACATGACCACAGTCGGCTACTTCAGCGCCACCCGCGAGCTGGCCGGTATGCGTCGCCTCCTCGACGACCAGGTCACCACCCGCGTCCGCAGCCACGGCCGGCGCAAGGGCCTCTCCGACCGGATCGCCGGCACCCAGATGCTCAACGTGCAGGAACTCACCTCCCGGGTCTCCTCCGCCGACATCAGCGAGGTGCTCAAGCGGCTGGAGAACGGCTTCGACCCGGAACTCGACACCTCCGCCCGGCGGCGGGCGGTGCTGGAGGACATGCGCGACGCGTTCAAAGCCAAGACCGCGTCGAACCCGAAGCTGTCGCTGCACCCGGTCACCCAGAGCTTCTACCGACGGCAGGACGAGAACCGGGTGCCCGTCGACGCGGTGCTCGCCACCTCCATGCTCCAGGTCGGCGTCGACGTCTCCCGCTTCGGTCTGATGGTCGTCACCGGGCAGCCGAAGAACACCGCCGAGTACATCCAGGCGTCCTCCCGGGTCGGCCGTGACGCCAAACGCCCCGGTCTGGTGGTCACCCTCTACAACTGGACCAGGCCGCGGGACCTGGCCCACTACGAGGACTTCGAGTACTACCACGCGACCTTCTACCGTCAGGTGGAGGCGCTGTCGGTCACCCCGTACACGCGGCGGGCGCTGGACCGGGGCACCACCGCTACCCTCGTCGCGGCCGTCCGCAACGGTGAGGACAGCTTCTCCCGCAACACCGACGCCCACGTCGTGCCGCTCGACGGTCCGGAGGTGCAGCGGGTCATCGGCCGGCTGTTGACCCGCGCCGAGGCGATCGGCGGGACGCGCGGTCGCGACTACCTCCAGGAGCGGATCAACCGGCTCCGCGACGAGTGGAACAAGAAGAAGACCGGCTCGTCCCGGCTCGGCTACTCGGAGGGGACGTTCAAACAACAGAAGCTGGATGGCCTGCTGACCGTGGCCGGTGGCGGGCGGTGGACCGGCCTGACGGTCGGCATGTCCATGCGGGAGACCGAGAACGAGATCAACCTGCTGCTGCCTGCCGGCGGGGAGATTTTCAACCCGCAGTACGGGACGCCGGAGTGGTCCTTCGGCCCGCAGACCGACGTCAAACGGGATGAGGACCTGCCCGACGGGGATGAGCTCGGCGAATCGACGCTGACCGGGAAGGGCAACTGATGGCCGCCAACTACTTCCGGCGGGTCGGTGCCGTCCGCCCCAGCCACCTGATGTTCACCACCGGTGTCGGCGCGATCGTCGACCTGCCCAACTTCTCCGTTCTGGTTCGTGGGCTCGAAGACTGGAACTACTCGGTCGTGCCCCAGTGGGAGGAGATCGTGGAGCCCCGGCTGCTCGCCGCCGTGCGGGCGCTGGGGTTGCGTTCGGTCAAGGAGCTGCGTCCGGCGCCGTGGCTGGACGGCACCGACCGGGAGCCGACCGGCCCGGCCGGCCGCGTCGGGGTGCCGATCATGCCGTTTCCCGGGTGGTTGCGCTGCACGGCCTGCGACGACCTCGCTCCAATTGACTCGAACGTCTTCGGCTTCGAGAACTCCAAGCCGCGTAAGCCACACGAGGCCCGCTTCTTCCACACCGTGTGCAGTCGCAAGAAGTCGGGGCGCAAACCGATGGCGGTCGGCGCCCGGTTCGTGCTCGCCTGCACCGCCGGCCACCTCGATGACTTCCCGTACGCCCACTTCGTCCACCAGGGTGGCGCCTGCCCGAACGCGAGCCATCCGAAGCTGAAGATGGATGACCGCGGCGGCAACCTGGGCGCCAACGTCGAGATCAAGTGCGCCCCTTGCGGTGCCCGCCGCAACATGAAGGAGGTCCTCGGTCCACGAGGTGCAGAGAAGCTTCCGCGCTGCCGTGGCCGTCGGCCGCACCTGGGTGACTTCGACCCGAAGGGCTGCGGTGGTGCCGAGCTGAAGCTACTGGTCGTCGGCGCGTCCAACCAGTGGTTCGCGCAGACCCTCTCCGCCCTGGCCGTGCCGCGCACCGGCGCGAGCGAACTCCAGGCCAAGGTGGAACAGCACTGGGCCGCTCTGGAGGGTGTTCCCAACGTCGCCATGTTGCCGTACCTGCGGACGGTCGTGCCGGCGTTCCGCGAGCTGGAAAGATGGAGCGACCAGGAGATCTGGGCGGCGATCGAGCGGCATCGCACCGGCGCCAAGGGCGGTGAGGAGGAGAAGGGCTACCCGGACCTGCGTACGCCGGAATGGGAGATCTTCTCCGCCGGGCAACTGCCGCCGGCCACGGACGACTTCACCCTCCGCCGCGACCCCGACGGCGTGCCCGGTGAGCTGAAGAACGTCTACGCCGACGTCATCCAGGCCGAACGGCTGCGCGAGGTCCGTGCGCTGGTCGGCTTCACCCGACTCGACTCGCCCGACCCGGAGGACCCGGACCTCGTCACTCGCGCGTCGCTGTCGAAAGGGGTGGCGACCTGGGTGCCGGCCAGCGAGGTACGCGGAGAGGGAATCTTCCTGCGCCTGCCCGAGGACCTGCTCGCCGCCTGGGAGCAGCGGATCGAGTACACCGAGGTCATGCAGGAACACCGGGACGCGTACGCCCGGTTCCGAAAGAACCGCTACTCCGGCCGGATCGCCGGACCGTTCGACCCGATGCACCTCTGGCCGGGGGAGCGCTACATCGCTCTCCACACCCTGTCGCACCTGCTGATCCGCACCATCTCCCTGGAGTGTGGATACAGCTCGGCGAGTCTCTCCGAACGGATCTACTCCGGCACCAAGGCCGACCCGCAACGCGCGGGCATCCTCATCTACACCGCCGTGCCGGACGCCGAGGGCACCCTCGGCGGGCTAGTGTCCCTCGCCGAGCCGGACGCACTGACCCGGCTGACCCGGCGGGCGCTCGCCGAGGCCATGCACTGCTCATCGGACCCGCTCTGCGCCGAGCGGCTGCCGCAGGACCCGGCGGACTTTCTGCACGGTGCCGCCTGCCACGTCTGCCTGTTCGTCTCCGAGACGACCTGCGAACGCGGCAACCGGTTCCTGGACCGGCGGTTCGTAGTACCGATCGACAAGCCGGACCTGGCGCTCTTCCCCGAGCTGCCGTGACCTGGCACCCGGCGTTCGAGGCGGCGGCGGAGGCTGCGGTGAACCGGCTCGGCCCGGGACATCTGCGGGTGCTGGCCGACCGCCTCGGGGACGGCTCGCCGGAGCAGGCCGTCCGGCACGCCGTACCGGTGCCCGGCTTCGCCGAGGCGGCCGGGGCGGTACTGGCTGCTCAGCGAACCTCGGGCCTGCCCAGCGTTGAGGCGGCGGCCTACCTGCGCGGGATGGCCGCCGGCCACGCGCAGCGGTCAGCAGCGGTACGGATCGAGTCGGTGTGGAGTGGACCGAGCACCCACCCGGTACCGGTCCGCGCCACCGCCCAGGTACTGGTCGACCTGGTGGCGGAGGCCCAAGCGGAACTGCTGCTGATGACGTATTCCGCCAAGCCCTACCCGCCGCTGCTGGCCGCGCTCACGGCGGCAGTCGCACGTGGTGTGGCCGTGGCGGTGGTGGTCGAAACCCTGGCCGGTGCTCGCGGTGCGTTGAACGGTGCAGAGCCCGCCGCCGCCTTCGCCACCCTGGCAGGCGTGCAGGTGTGGCACTGGCCGGCCGAGCGGAGGACCGAGGAGCACGCCAAGATGCACGCGAAGATCGCCGTGGCGGATCGCCGCGTGCTGCTGGTGTCCAGCGCCAACCTGACCCAGTCCGGGGTCAACCGCAACATCGAGGCCGGGCTTCTGGTACGCGGTGGGACGGCGCCGAAGCGGGCTGCCGAGCACATCGCGGAGCTGCAGACGCGAGGGCTGCTGGCCCGGCTCCAGGCATCCGGGCAGGGGAGGTGACCATGTCGGACGGTGCGACCGTGGCCGCCGGTGACATCGCTCGACTGGCCGGCGTCGGGCGGGCGGCGGTGAGCAACTGGCGACGGCGCTTTCCCGATTTCCCGCAGCCGGTCGGCGGCAGCTCCGCGAGTCCTCTGTTCGCGCTCACCGAGGTCGAGCGGTGGCTCAGCCGGCACGACAGGCCGTTCCAGCTCACCCCCGTGGACCGGGTGTGGCAGTCCCTGCGTGGTGCCGCCGCCGACCTCGAGTTGGGCGACCGGATTGGCTATCTCGGTGGCTTCCTGGTGTTTCTTGAGCGGGATCCGGCCGGATGGAAGAGCCTCGCCGACCAGCCCGACGACGTGGTGATGGACCAGCTGCGGGAGGCACTGGCGAGGGGCGTTCCGGAGTTCGCCCACCTCATCACCGACGTGCCGGACCCGGACGCGGTGACCATCGTCCGCCTTGCCGCCGAGGCAGCCGACCAGGAAGGCTCTGGCGCCGTCTTCGACTTCCTCTGCGAGCGTTATCTGGAGGTCCACTCGCGTCGTCACACCGTCACACCGACGGCGTTCGCCTCGCTCATGGTCACGCTCGCCGCTCCGAAGGCGGGAACCGTTCTCGACCCGGCCTGCGGGATCGGCACCCTGCTGCTCGCCGCTACCGACAGCCGTGCCCGGCACGTGTGCGGCCAGGAGGCGAACCGGACGTCGGCGCGCATCGCCGCAGCCCGGCTCCTGCTGCATGCCGGCGATGTCCGGGTCGCCGTGTCGGACTCGCTGCGAGCCGATGCATATGTGGGGGAACTGTTCGACGCGGTGGTCTGCAACCCGCCCTTCGCAGACCGCGCCTGGGGCAGCGACGAACTGGCGGGCGACCCGCGCTGGGAGTACGGCCTGCCGCCGCGCGGTGAGCCGGAACTGGCTTGGGTGCAGCACTGTCTTCGCCACGTGGAGCCCGGAGGACTCGTCGCGATCCTCATGCCGCCTGCCGCGGCCGGTCGGCGTTCCGGCCGACGCATCCGGAGTAACCTGCTGCGGGCCGGTGCGCTGCGGGCGATCATCTGCCGGGCAACGTCCGGACCGACCGGATCCGTCGTACCCGATCTGTGGCTGCTGCAACGCCCCGACGGGGCACGGCGTCCGGACGAGGTGCTCCTGGTCGACGCCGCCTCGGAACCCGCACGCGCAGAAGATGCTTGGGCCGCCTTCTCGGCCGGACGCGAGATGCCGGCCGGTGGCCGGTCGATTCCGGTCATCGACCTGTTGGACGACGACGTGGACCTCACGCCAGCCCGGCACCTGGATGCTGTCGGTGCGGCCCCGTTCGCCTTCCCGTCCGCGCTGGCGTCGCTGACCGCCGCCGTCGAGGCTCTCGTGCCGACACTGCCCGACCTGACTGATGCTCCCCGGCCCGACGCTCCGACGATGACCACCCTCGGCGAGCTGATCAGGATCGGCGCGGTCACCATCCGGCAGGCGCCGATGAAGATGAGCACGCAGGAGGGCGGACCCGTGCCGGTGCTCACGGCTCAGGACGTACGCCTCAGCCGTCCGGCCTCCGCAACTGGCGCTGCGCTGCCGGGCGCGGTCACCCTACGGGCAGGCGACGTGGTGACACCCCTCGCGCCGCGCGCGCCCGCCGTGCACGTCGTGACCGCAGCGGGCCCACTGCTCGGGCCGCGGCTGTACCTGCTGCGGGTCGACCCTGAGCAAATGGACCCGTACTTCCTGGCCGGCTCGCTGCGCAGCGCGCAGCGCGGCGGCTCCAGTGGATCGTCTCTCGGCGGGCGCTTCGACGTCCGGCGGACCCGCATACCGCGACTGTCTCTTCAGGAGCAGCGCGTCATCGGCGAGGCGTTCCGGCGGTTGATGAGCTTCGAGGCGGGGTTGCGGGAGACGGCGGCGCTGGGGGAGGAGCTCGTCGAGCGTGCGTTCCGTGGGCTCGGCGATGGGACGCTCCGTCCGACGGTGGCGGACTAGCCGGCCCATGTCGATGAATCGAGGAATGAGAGGGCGGCGGCGGTGGGGACACTGATCAACAGCCGGTACGAGCTGGACGACCTGCCCATTGGCCGCGGCGGCATGGGCGAGGTATGGCTCGGGCACGACACCAAACTGGACCGGCCGGTGGCGGTGAAGTTCATCCGGTTCCCCGACGGCGAGCCGGACAAGGACTACATCCGCCGGTTCGTCCGCGAGTCGCGGATCACTGCCCGGCTGGAACACCCCGGCGTCCCGGCGGTCTACGACGTCGGATCGCACGAGGGCCGGCCCTACCTCGTCATGCAACGCATCCAGGGGATCAGCGTCGCCGACCTGGTGGCCGAGCAAGGTGCGCTACCCATCGGCTGGGCGGCCGGGATCGCCGCCCAGGTCTGCGCGGTCCTCACCGCCGCCCACCATGCCTCGCTCGTACACCGGGACCTCAAGCCCAGCAACCTCATGCTCCAGCCCGACGGCGCGGTCAAGGTCCTCGACTTCGGGCTCGCCGCGGCGCCCACTCTCTCCGACTTCTCGAAGATCACCGCCACCGGGCTTCCACCTGGAACGCCCCCCTACATGGCGCCCGAGCAGATCCAGACGAACATCAGCGGCCCCGCCACCGACCTCTACGCGCTGGGCTGCACGCTGCACGAGATGCTCACCGGGGAGCGGCTCTTCACCGGCTCCACCTCCTACGACGTGTGGAGCAAGCAGGTCGCCCACGAGCCGTTGCCTGTGCGCGGCGTCCGGGACGACGTGCCGGCCGCGCTGGAGGAGTTGCTGCTGCACCTGCTGCGGAAGAAACCCGAGGACCGGCCGCAGAGCGCCCACGTCGTCTACGACCGTCTGCTGCCCTTCGTCACCGAGCTCGGCCCGATTCCAGGGGTGCTCCACGCGCCGTCGACGGTGAGCCCGACCCGGATGTACGGTTCGATGCTGGGGCGGGTGTTCACCGCGGCCCCCGCGACGTCGCCGGCCGGGCCGCTCGTGCCGCCCCCGTCCACAGCCGCGCCGGCGCCACCTCAACGCCAGCCTGATGTGAAGTCGGGGGCTGGACGCTCGGATCTCCGGCGCGCACGCGCGGAAGCCAGCCGGCTGGTCAGCTCGTCCCGCTACGGCCAGGCGGCGGAAGTGCTCGCGGCCGCCGTCGCCCCGGCGGTCACCGCCCTCGGTAGGACGGACAAGGACGTCGTACGCGTCCGGCTCGAACTGGCCGACGCGCTCTTCGAGGAGGGGGACTACCGGCGGGCCGCCCCGGCGTACGAGGAACTCGCCGTGGATGTGGCCCGGGACGCCGGACCTCATGCCGACATCGCGCTGCACTGCCGGCTCAGGGCTGCCACCTGCCGGGCGCTGTTCGGGGAGACAAGCGAGGCGTTACGGCAGCTTGAGTCGTTGGTGCGGGACCAGACCGACGCGTTCGGGCCGGACGACCCGCGCACGCTGGAGCTGAGACGTCAGATCGGTCTGCTTCAGCTCGGCGCCGGCCAGAGGAAAGCCGCGGAGCAGACCCTAACCCGTCTCCTCGCGGATCTGACCCGGCTCAACAGCGCCACACATCCGAGCAGCAGAGAGATCGCTGACCTGCTGTCAGGCCTGCGTCGACCGGACTCCCGATAACTGCTCCTCACAGGGGCAACGCACCGCAGCACCGACCGATCACTTCTTCGCCGCCGGGCGGCGCTGACTGAGGAGAGCGTCATGGGTGACACCTCGCCGATCGAGCACATCTCCATTCGTGTGCCCTGGCACGACACCGGCTGGAAGGGAACAGTCTGACATCGCGGGGATCGGTCACCGGCTGGACCGATCCCACACCGCCCGAAGGATCTCCATCGGTGGCTACGGGAGACGTCCCTGCCGGCCCGGTACGGTCGCCTCCGCCGCCGTCGACACGCCCCAGAAAGGTTCCTCGTGCCTCAGCTCGCCTTCGCCAACAGCTTCTGGGAGAGCTATGACGTCCTGGAAAAGCCGGTCAAGGCCGGTGTACGTAAGGCGATGACGAAGTTCCAGCAGCTCACCATCGCCGAACTCCACGCGGACAAGGGCCTGCACCTGGAGTCGGTGAACAACGCGCGCGACCAGCGCATGCGGACGATCCGCATCAACGACTTCTGGCGGGGCGTGGTGCTGGCGCCGGACGACGGCAGCGACACCTTTCTGCTGCTGAATGTCGTCCCGCACGACGCTGCGTACACGTGGGCGGCGAAGCGCCTCTACACGGTCAACACGGCGACGCGGGCGCTGGAGGTTCGCAACGTCGTCGCCCTCGAGCAGGTCACACCGGCGCTGGAGAAGGCGGCGGCGCAGGCACCGGCGCTGCTGTTCGCCCGCCACTCCGACACGGTGCTGCGCCACCTTGGCATCGACGATCAGGTGCTGCGGGCCGTCCGGACGATCGTCGACAAGCCCCAGCTCGAAGCGTTCGGCACGCTGCTGCCTGAGGACCAGTTTGAGGTCCTGCAGTACCTCGCCGAGGGCTTCTCACCAGACGAGGTCTACCGTGACCTCGTTTCCGAGCGTCGGCCGGCTGCCGCGGCGCCAGAGCCGAGCGAGAGCCTGGCGGCGGCGATCGCCAACACCACCAGCCGCATCATGCTGGTGACCCGGCCAGACGAACTGGCCGAGATCCTCGACAAGCCGTTCGCCGCCTGGCGGGTGTTCCTTCACCCATCGCAGCGACGGCTTGCGTACCGCGACTCGTTCAAGGGACCGGCGCAGGTGACGGGTGGTCCGGGAACGGGCAAGACGGTTGTCGCCCTGCACCGCGTCAAGCACCTGCTCTCCCGCTCGTCCGAGAACCGGGTGCTGCTCACCACGTACACCAATGCCCTGGCCGCCGCCCTGCGCGAGAACCTGGCGCTGCTGCTCGACGACGAGCAGCATCTGGCGCGGGTCGAGGTCACCACGGTGAACGCCTTCGCCAGTCGCGCCGTGCGTGCCCTCGCCGGCCGGGTGCCCACCCCGATCGGTGATGCCGACGAGCGACAGGTGTGGCGACGGGTATGTCGGCGGCTGACCCTGCCCTGGACCGAGCAGTTCCTCGCCCAGGAGTTTCGCCACGTGGTCCTCGCCCACAACGTGCAGAGCCGGGAGGAGTACCGCGCGGCGAACCGGCGAGGGAGAGGGTCAGCGCTGGGTCAGCGGCAGCGCGACCGGGTGTGGGACGCCGTCGAGATGTTCCAAAAGGAGGCGTCGGCGGCCGGCAGCGGCACCCACCTGCAGATCTGTGCGCGGGCGGCGCAACTGCTCGGCGGTGCCGACCTCACCGTCCACGGGTACGACCACGTCGTGGTGGACGAGGCGCAGGACCTGCATCCCATGCAGTGGCGGGTGCTGCGGGCCGCGGTGGCGCCCGGCGCGGACGATCTCTTCATCACTGGCGACCCGCACCAGCGGATCTACGACTCCCGGGTTTCGCTCAACGCCCTCGGTATCTCGGTTGCCGGGCGCAGCAGTCGCCTGCGGGTCAACTACCGCAGTACCGAGGAGATCCTCTCCTGGTCCACCGGGGTGCTTGTCGGAACGCGGGTCGAGGACCTCGGCGGCGACGGCGACGACAGCCTCGCCGGCTACCGGTCACTACTGCACGGCAAACGGCCTCATGCCGCCGGGTACCCGACGGGCCAGGCCGAGATTGCGGCGCTGGTCGAGCGGGTGGGGGAGTGGCTGGAGCAGGGCGTGGCGGCAAGTGAGATCGCGGTGTGCGCCAGGTTCACCACCACGCTGGGCGACGTACAGGAGGCGTTGGGCACCGCTGGGATCCCGGCGGTCCGGGTGCGGGACCAGCCCGGCGCGGACGTCGACGGGGTGCGGCTCGCAACCATGCACGCGATGAAGGGGCTGGAGTTCCGCTGCGTGGCGGTGGTCGGTGTTACGGCGCGCGCGGTGCCGTTCGTCAAGGAGATCACGCCGTCCGAGGTGGATCCTTTGCAGCATGAGAGCGACCTGCTTCGCGAGCGTTGCTTACTGTTTGTCGCTAGCACCCGGGCGAGAGAGGCGCTGCACGTGTCATGGAGCGGGCAGCCCAGCCCGTTCATGGCGTTCGCCGCCGCACGCTGACTGGACGTAATTCAGGTTTGGCGCAAGATCCGTTCGGCTGGTCGAATGGAAGGCTCAGCTGGGCGTGACGACTTAAGGAGTTCAAGGCATGGCAACAGCTGCCCACGACGAACCGATTCTGGAAGCAGCCGAACGTGGGCAGCGAGTCCTCGACCTCTTGGACAAGGCAATCGACCTCCAGGGCCCACTGGTACGCAAGAACATCGCCCGGGCCCGCCAGCGGAATCCCGAGGCGACACCAGCAGAGGTGATCCGCAGTCTGGAACGGATGTACGTCAGTGCCCTGGCCGGGACGGGCGCTGCAGTTGGAGGGGCCGCAGCGGCACCCGGCGTCGGCACAGGCGTCGCACTGGCACTGTCGGCCGGCGAGGCTCTCTCATCTCTTCAGCTGAGCGCCCTCTTCGCGCTCTCGATCGCCGAAGTCCACGGAGTCCCCATCGATGAGATCGAGCGCCGCCGAACGATCGTGATGGGAATCATGCTTGGCGGGTCCGGCTCCGCCACCATCACCAAGGTCGCCGAGCGTACGGGGCAACACTGGGGACGCCAGGTCGTCGCCAAGGTGCCTGCCGAGACATTGCGTCAGATCAACAAGATCCTGGGGAAGCACTTCATCACGAAGTATGGCACCAAGCAGGGAATCATCGTTCTCGGTCGGGCGGCACCGTTCGGTATCGGCGCCGTGATTGGTGGTGGCGCCAACGCTGCCCTCGCCACTCTTGCTGTGCGAGCCGGTCGTCGCGCATTTGGCCCACCCCCGACGTCGTGGCCGTGACTGACGCAGAGCACACCGCCGACGTCCGAGAACTCGCAACACACGGGCACGCACCCCTGTCCTGCCCATGACGGTGATGACACCGGCCGGATCTTGAAATAGGTGAGGACCTCCGGGTGAGGTGGAGCTTGTTGAAGGTTTCGCACCACCAGGAGGTCCTCGTGCCACGCGGATCGAGGGCCGCTCGGCCGTCCCCGGCAGGTCGATCCCCGACGTCTGCGGAGTCGGCGACGGTCGCTGACAGCGTTAGCCGTACAGAAAATCGTAGGCGTCCAGCTCGTTGATCAGGTCGTCATCACGGGTCACCTCGAAGCCCCGTTCCCGCAGGGCATCCAGAAGATCATGCTCGGCGGCGAGGGAAAGCTCCAGGTAGTCGCCGTTGTGCACGGTGGCCACGCTCTCGGCGAATCGGGTCTGGATGTCCTCGGGCAGGAGGCCGAGGGCTCGACTCGTCACCATCACTGGCCAGTCACCCTCGCTCACCGCGTTGAGTTCGTAGATGTCGAACGGCTCGTCGTCGCCGTGCTCGTCGTGCTCCTCATCGTGTCGAATGCGCGAGCCGGGTTCGAGGTGTGGCGGACCGGGACGCTGCGGGCCTCGCCCCAGGTGCGGGCAGAGAAGATCGCGGTGATCTCGCCGGCCTCCTCCGGCGCGGTGTCGGCGTCGGCGAAGGCGAGGCAGTCGTGGGCCTTGGCGTGGCCGTACACGAGCTTGCGAGGTTCCTGAGGCTTCAGGGACGAATCGGTGCTGGTCATGGCGCAGATTCTTGCGGGCAGATGATCATCACTGGATATCGGGGTCAGGAACCGACGAGCGGTCGCGCATCTCGCTCCAGGTCACGGGTGAGGGACAAGTCCGTTCGCGGCTGCAGCCGCGAACGCGGACCAAGCGGCCGGACCGAAGGTGAGCGCGGGACCAGCCAGGTCCTTGGAGTCGCGGACGGCGACGAAGCCGGGCAGGTTGGTGGCCACCTCGACACAGGCACCTCCATTGTCGCCACTGCGGGTGCTCTTGCGCCAGATGGCGTCGGTCAGGTCAGTCATGCCGCATCTCCCCGATGATCTGCTTGATCATGTCCTTGGATTTTGCCTCGCCGAGCGCCAGCGCATCCAGGCCCCGCCACACACGTTCGTAGGCGGCCAACTCGTCTGGCTTGTCGAGATAGAGCGCCCCCGTCAGCGACTCGCTGTAGATGACGGATGGTTCGGGTGTGGCCCGACCACCCTTGGTTGGAGGGAAGTCGAGGATCATGAAGGTGCCGGCGACGGCGCCCGGCTGCGGCCCGGCGGCCAACGGCAGCACCCGCACCGACACGTTCGGTAGGTCGGACAGCCTCATGAGGTGGTCGAGCTGGGCGGCCATGACAGTCGGAGTGCCAACCGTGCGCCGAAGCACCGCCTCGGACAATATCGACTCCAGCCGGGGAGCCGCGGGGAGTCGTCGACTCAGGAGGGCCTGCCGCTGAAGCCGCACCTCGACGGCTCGCTCTCGTTCCTCGTCGTTCAACAGCCCTCCGAGACGGAAGAGTGCCCGGGCGTACTCCTTGGTCTGCAGGATCCCAGGAATCAGCGACTCGTCATAACCCCTGAGCCGGGACGCGGCGGACTCCAGGCCGACGTACAGCTCGAACCAGCTCGGGACCGCGTCGCCGTACGCGTGCCACCAGCCCTTGGACTTTGTCTCCGTGGCGAGCCCGCGCATCGCCTGGGTCATCTCGGCGGACACCCCGTACAGCTCGCACATCGCCTTGACGTCGAGCGCCCGGACCGGGCCCATGCCGCACTCGATCCGCCAGATTTTCTGCCGGCTGTATTCGAGGGCCTCGGCGGCGGCGTCGAGGGTCACGCCCGCCTCGGTGCGGTACTGGCGTAGCAGCCGGCCGAGTTGCCGGCGCGGCACGGTCGATCCGACGTCCTCGGCCACCCGGACACTCCCTGATTCCACCGTGCAACACTGCGTCGCCTGCCCCTGCGGCAGCTATCGGTAGCAGCAAAGAAAGTCAATACCTCTGGGGAGAATTCCCGTGTGCAACGTTGCTTCGATGCTGCGCACCGTCACAGGATGACCACAGGCCCTGGTGTCGTACCGCTGATCGAAGCTGCGGCGGCAGGGCGGGGTGGCCCGTGCGTGCGGGGAGGGTGGACGGGCCACCCCTTCCATTCCACGAGGGAGAGGCAGGCAGTAGATGCGCGTCCGCAACCAGCGACCAGGAGCGACCTACCGCTCCTCGGCGTACACCAGTTTGCTGCCGTGGCAGGTGCGCGAGCGCCGCTTCAAGCCGGTCGGGCTCGGACGCCGCGGCCTGGAACCGGCTGATGTCTACAACTTCCTCGACCGCGTCGCCGGCGACATGGCCAACGTCTACGCCGCCCTGGCCGCCAGCCGCCGGGAGGCCGCCGTCCTCAAGGACGCGCTGCGCCGCTGGCGGTCCGAGCAGGCCCGCGCCCGCACCGACCGTGGACAAGAGCTATGACCCAGCGGTACGTCGTCCACCTGCCCGTCGCCGCCGCAGACCTGCCGGCCGCGCAGCGGCTGGCCCGGGTGATCAGCCGTTGGCTGCTGGTGCTGCCGCAGACCGACCCGGGGGAGGTCACCGTTTCGGAAGAGGACAACCAGCACGTGCGTCACCGGGTCTTCTGTGACCTGCGGATGCCCGGCGGCCGGCGCTGCCTGCTCCGTGCCGACCACGACGGCGCCTGCTCCCGCCGCCTCTCCAGGTGAGCGTGGACGTCGCTACGGAAGCTGACCCGCCGACCAAGCCGTAGACCGGTCGCGTAGCTCTGCGCAGACCGGATGGGGGAGGGGACTCGATCTGAGGTCAACCGGCGAACAACATCCTCCCGGGAAACTCGCCGCCGGATCGCCGGGCGTTGACGATTTTGGCGGTGATGGCGCTGGCGGCCGAATCGAAGTCGCCATCGTCCACACGCGCTTCGAAGGTACTCGGATCGATCAGCAGGACCCGGTCGAACCTGTCCTCGAAGCCGAACTCGTACCGCACCTCATCCGCGTCGCCCTCGACTCGGCGTGCAACCACCATCATCCCCATGGCTCATCCTTCGAAATTCGAGTAGTCCTCGTACGTAGGACCGGGTACGGATGCCTCCCAGTTCGACACCTTGTTCGCGGCGAGATGCGCTTCCCGGTAGTCCGCCTGCGGGTGCGCCTGGTAGTACCGAGATTCTGCCAGCTCGTGCTCCAGCAACGCGTAGTCCTCCGGGAGCGGTTCACCCCGTCGCAGACGTAGCCACGCCTCAGCCATGGGAGGGCTCGGGTCGTACCGCTGTCGGATTACCCCGCCGGCGTAGTCGTCCATGGGGTGTTCCTCGATGAAGATGTGCCGACGGATCTGCTCGATCTCTTCAGGGGAGAAGCCGCGCGATCCGTCCAGACGAGGTGCGTCAGTAAGGTGTCGGGCGATGACGCCAGCGTCCTCCTGTTGTCGGATGGACTCATACGCCGCAGCCGCCCAGCGGTCCTGGCGATCGTAGTCTGCGAGGTTGCGGGGGCGTGTGGTGTGGCCTCCGTGAACTCGACCGACGCTGTCTGCCGTCCCATGCGGACCTCCGTGAGGAGCCGCCACGAGGCGATGCAGCGCCTGCTTCAGCTTCTCGATCAGGTCACCGAGCCGCCGGATCTCCGGCATCAGTCGCCGCAGGCTCGCCAGCAGCCCTCGTAGCAGCCGCGCGATCCGCGCCGCCCACGACGCCACCAACGTCGTCACCTGCTCCACCACCAGCGGCGCGGCGAACCCGCCGGTGACGACCAGTTCGCCGGCGTACACGATGAGGCGGGAGACGCAGGTGGCGATGGCGTCGCGGACCAGCAGCCGGACGGCAGCGACCAGGCCGGCGGCTCCTTCGGTGATGGCGGCGAGGGTGTCGGCGCCCTGGGCCAGCCCGCCGATGGCCTGCTGCTGCTCGGCGGCCCAGGCCCGGTAGGCGGGGCCGGCGCCGCCACCCCAGCTTGCGACGTCGGTGCGGACGGCGGCGGCCAGGTCGGCGGCTTCCCTGCGCAGCGACGCGGCGACGTTGCGCCAGGTCCGGGCGTGGGCGGTGATCTGCGCCGGGTCGCCGGCGAGCCAGTCCAGTGCCTCGCTGAGCGGCTTGACGTGCTCGATCAGCCAGGCGATGCCGTACTGGAGCAGCGCGCCGACCGGGTCGGAGACGAAGGCGAGGGCGTCCAGGCCGGCGCTGACCACGCCGAGGGTGCCGTCGATCCAGCTGCCGTTGCGGACGCCCTGGGCGATGAGCTCGATGTCCTCGCAGATCCAGATGCCGGCCCAGGCGCTGGGCGGGGCGTCGGCGGCGGTGGCGACGAGCGGGTTGGTGGTCACTCCTTGTGCCGTATCCGTTGCAGCGACCGCTCGGCCCGAGTGTCGGCGGCACGGTAGCGGTCGGCGCCGGTCCGCAGTCTGTCGGCCGTGTCGCGCACCGAGCCGGCTGCGGTGCCGATGCCCTGGACGAGGGTCTGCTGGAGGCCGTCGAGCAGCGCCGGCATGATCGCGCAGAGTCGCCCGTACGCCTCGGCTCCCAACCGGACGTGCTGGCCGGCCTGGCGGGCGGTGTCGAGACTGTCGGCGCGGCGGTCGAGGCGCGCGGCGTGGCGGGTCAGGTCGTCGGGGTCGACCTGGAGGCCCTCAGCGCCGGGCATCCGGTGTGTCCCGGTCGGGAGCCAGCCGGCGGCGGTACGACTCGACAAGCGCCACCGCTGTCGGATCCTCGGCACCGAGGACGCCCGTGGTCGCCTCGGTGATCCTGCTCAGGAGGTCGGCGTGAGCGGCTCGGGTGGTCGCGAGGATCTGCCGGGCGGTGTGCGCCGCGGAGTGCTGTCGGGTGCGTTCGTCCAGCCGCAGGTCGACCAGCAGGCCCGACGAGTCGACGGTGACCTCGATCGTCTGATCGGGGCTGGTCGCCGTGCCCCTCATCGCCTGCACCCGCGAAGCCAGCTCCTTGGCCCGGGCCGCCCGGTCCGCGATGGACGCTTCCCAGTCGTCGAGCCGGCGCGTTGCCGCGTCCAGCGCGGCTTCGTCCGCCCACATGCCTGACCCTCCCCAGGGGCATCGACACCGACCGGTGGGGTGTCGCCGACACGCTACCAACCGGTGGCGCTGCGTGGTGTGCCGCCGGCGGTGCCCGGTGGGCGGGGATGCCGGTCCGTGCGACGGGAACGAGCCTGCCGCCGGGACCGTCGGCGGGTCAGCGCGTCGGTTCGGACCCCGGCAGTGGGGCTCGGTTGTTGCCGTGCTGCCACAACAGCCGCCGGGCGTCCTTCGTGTCCAGGAGGCGCAGCCCGCGTTCCGCCCTGCGGCTGAACACCTCGTCGTCGTTCAGTAGTTCCGCGGAGAGAGCACCCCGAACGCGAGCGGGGACCGGGCCTCTCCGAGGAGTTCCAGAAGCAGGAACCGGGTCCGGTGATCGAGCTCCCGGGCGTACGCGTCGAGCAACTCCTGCACGCGAAGCGGGGCCATGTCCCGTAGTAGCCCGAACCCGTCCTCCATCTTCTGTGGATCACGGCTGCGTATCATGGCCAGGGAGCGTCCGAAGTTTCCGGCCGCACGGTGCAGGGCCCGCGCGCGTACGCGCTCGTAGTCCATCGACCCAGGCTACCGACGTCGCAGGCGTCTCCGGCCGCCCACCATCCACCCGCCCTGTCGACGCTCGCCACGGCTGGCTGTCGGCTTTCTGTCATTCCGACGGTGCGGCTGGCAGTTTCTGCTTCTGTGGCGCGGTGGATCTTCTCGGGGTATCGCCGAAGGTGAGGACTGTCGGGTGACACACGTTCTCGGTCCCGCATGGACGGCCAAGCCCGACACCCCGGAGGACATCGGCCGTCAGCCCCTCGCCGTGGAAACGGTCATCGGCTCGCACGCCGCCGCGCTGATCCCCGGCGTCATCACCACCACCCCGCACGCACGGTACGTGGCGCTGCACGCCCGCCTCGCGATCGAAGCGCGTCGGCGGGGCTGGACCGGGGAGCACGACCGGGACCGATTCCGTGACCTCGTCCGCCGGGCCGAGGTGGTCCTGGGCGCCGTCTCGGTGGCCCATGCCGTGGACGAGCCCGACCCGCACCGGGCTAGGGCCGGTGACTTCGGGGCGCACGGCATCAACACGATCGGCAAGGAGCTACGCGAGACGAACGCGGTCGACGTGGACCGCCTCGCCGACGCCTACAGCCAGGTGCCGGGCGGCTATCTGCAGACGTACGCGGGAATCGAGTTTCTGGTCGGGCTCACCGATGGCGGCCGGGTTCCGGCACCGGGCCCGGCGGCGGACGAGGGCCTGCTCTCGGCCTTGGACGAGGTGGTGGCCGTCGCCGGCCGCGAGCAGCCGCTCTCCAGGCGGCAGCTGCGGGAGCTGCGGCACCTGTGCCTGTGTGGCATCGGTGACGCGCCGGACGGGGAGTGCGTGCGGCGGGCGTACTTCGTCGATCGCGACAGCGACCAGGCAGCCGGGAGAACCCATCGCCTGAGCGCCGCGCTGCTCGTCGGCGCTCTGAACGGCCGCGAGGTGGGCATCTCGCTCGACATGGCGATGGACGGCTGGTGCTGCTTCCACCCGAAGCTGCGTGACCTGCTCGGCAGCGACGAGCTGCACGACCACGCCCGCACCTGGCGAGGTGCCCTGCTGCGCAACTGGTCGGTGTGGGCGTGGCGGCTGATCTGGGCCGAGCTCGTCTCGCCCCTCGCCTGGCAGCCCGGTACGCGCGAGGACGCCGTCGAGCAGTTCGCCGGGCGGCTACCCGACACCACCGTCCAGCAGGCTCTCGTCGGTGACCTTCCCGCCATGGTCGAGGCCGGCACCGGCACATTGTTGCCGGCTGAGCACGATCTATACCACCATCCGCGTAACGCTGATGGTTGGACGGGGCTCGACCTGTTGCGACTGCTCGCCGTCGGCGCCGCGCGGCTCGACCACCTCGATCCGGACAGCCGGGCGGCGTTCGTCGGCACCCTGCCGGACGACCTGGGTCCCGAGTACGTGGCGAGGTGGTTGCACCAGAACGCCGATCGTCCCCTGGCCGGCGCAGCCGCCGAGTTGGCCGGTCACCTGTTCCAGCGGGCCGAGTCGGTGAGCCGCCAGAAGATGCAGTGGACGCGGGCCGGGCTCCGCCTGCCGACCCGACTCCGGCGAATCGGGGACCGGTGGCGGCTGGAAGGGGAGGAGGGCAGCGGCCCGGTGTCGCTACGGCTGCCCACCTTCACCAGCTTCCTGCGGCAGTTGGGCATCCTCGCCGTCTCCGGAGACACCTGGACGGCCGGTCGCCACGTGCAGGTGATCCGGTGACCGACTGGGATGACCTGCTCGGCGCCGCCCCGCCGGCGGTGCTCCACGCCCGGTTGATCCCCGACGCCGAGGAGGTCCTGGTGCTCACCTACACCTGCGACCTGTCCTTCTTCGAGGACGTCTGCCTGCGCGACGCACAGGCGGTGCGGGCCCGCACCACCGTGCTGTTCGACGCCCACCATCTCACCGAAGGTCCCCGCCGCCCCGGGCCCGCCGACTATCTGGCTCTGCCGGTGGTCTGCAAGGGCGGAGGTGCGTTCCACCCGAAGCTGGTGGTGGTCGCGTCGGAGACCGACGCGGTGGTGGCCGTCGGCTCCGGCAACGCGACCGCCTCCGGGTGGCACCACAACGCCGAGGTCTGGACGCTGGTACGCGGCGAAGGGCCGACCGTGCCCGCGCTTCTCCACCAACTCGCGGACTGGCTACGGCGACTGCCCGACGACGTGTGGATGGAGGACCTCGGCCGCGACCGCCTCAATCGGGTCGCCGAGCTGCTCACCACACGGCCACCCGATCAGTCCGCGGGCCAGCCGGTTTTGGTGACGACGGCCCTGCGCCCGATCATCGAGCAACTACCCCGTCCGGTCGGGCCGGCGACGCAGCTCGCGGTGGCTGCGCCCTTCTTCGACCCCGAAGCGGGAGCGCTGCGCCGTCTCGTCGACCGCTTTCGACCCCAGCAGGCGCGGCTGCTGCTCACGCGGGACGTGCAGTGCGACCCGGACAGTCTCGCCCGGGTGGTCAAACGAGTCCCGGACGCCGCCGTGAGCACACCGGCGAGCTTCCGCTACCACCACGGCAAGGTCGTCGAGTGGTGGTCGTCCGACCTGGGTTGGGCCCTGACCGGCAGCGCCAACTGCAGTCACGCCGCCCTCACGAAGACCATGTCGGCGGGAGGCAACTGTGAGCTGGGTGTCGTCTCGCCCCTCACCGCCCCCCTGGTGACGGCGGTGGCCGCCGAGGCGGTGTCGGTGTCGGACCTGGCGCGGCTGCACGTTCGGGACCCCTCGCCGTCGGCCCCCACCGCGACGGAGAGCCTGCGGGTGCTCGGCGTCCGGATCGGTGCCGACCGGGTGGAGGCGACCGTGCTCGTCGGCTCGGCCGGCACGCCGCCGCGCTGGCTGGCGGTCAACGGCCTCCGACTCGACCACGACCGGGAGACGGGCAAACTCCATGTGTACGCGGGCGTGCCGGACTCCGGCTGGACGGCGACCGCGGGCGGGCGGGCGGTCAGCCACGTCGTCACCGACGACGGTACGGAGGATCGCGACGTGCTCGTCACCGACGTGGCGGCCGCGCTGGCGCGCGTCGAGCGCCCGTCCCCCCTCGATGACAGGTCTCTGCCGCAGGTCCTGGCGGACTCGGCGCACACGGCAGCACTGTTCGAGGCGCTGCGCCACCTGGCCTCGGTGCGCCCGGACCGGATATCGCAGACGTCCGCCGGAGGCCGCCGGCGCCAGGTGGAGAACCGCGTCAAGTCCGCCGTGGGCCCGGCGCTGCTCCGCTTCGCCCTCGGCCTGAACGACGCCCGCACGGCCACGTCAGCTGACGACGAGGACATCTTCGAGGGGGCGGACCCGGAATCCCCGTCGTCGCCCTCCCGGCGTTCGCGACCGGCATCGGCCATTTCGGCCGTGCCCGGGACTCTCGCCAGCGTGCTGGACACGCTCGCCCCGGGGCAACGTACCCGGCTCCGCAACGATGTCACTGCGCTCGTCGACGCCTCTCAGGCATGGCCGCTGCCGGCGCAGCTCGCGGTCAGCCGCCTGATGCTCCTCCTCGTCGCCGGTGGACTGTGGTCGGAGGCGGCGGACTGGGCCGACCTGCTCTACTGGGTGCTGGTGCAGCTGTGGGACACCGAGCAGGAGGAGAGCCTCGACGGTGAGCACGCGGCGTTGGCCACCGTCGGTCTCGTTGCGCTCCGCCGGGGCATCGACCTGCACGACGAGCCGGACGGCCAGCAGGCCGGACAGTTCGAAGAGCTGCGCATCGCGTACCGGGAATGGACGGGCTGGCTCGCCACGGCACCGCCGGAAACCATCCAGCGGTATTGCTCCGGGCTCGGCGGGCACACCCTCGGGCTGCTGTTCGAACAGACCGACTTCACCGCCGAACTGCGGTGGCTTCTCGGCCGTACCGCGCTGCACGACGCCGTCGAGCGACTCGATGGTGCCCACGTCGACGCGAAGGGCGTCGTGCACGTCGAGGCCCGTCGGAGTGCGCGCCACTCGCTCATCGCGGCGTTGGATGCGCTGCGTGACTTCCCGGACGTCCACGTCGTGGCCGAGGGCGGGCCGGAGACTCACGGCTGGTGGAACGGCCGGCGACTGCTGGTGGTGACCCGATCGGGACCGGCATGGCGGGCGGAGCTGTGGAAGGGGCTGCTGACGGGTATCGCCGTGTTCGCCCGTGGCACCCCCTTGCGTCCCGCCGACCAGAAATGGACGGCGGCCACGCCCGAGGAAGCCTTCACGCAGGCAACGGCGGGGTCTCAAGGGGCGTTGCTTCGATGATCAGGGACACCTAACTTGATCTTTAACCTGCGGCGGTTGGTCGGTGACCCCGACTGATCATGAGGACAGCCCTTGGTTGATCATTCTTCTTGTCGAGGGAAGATGATCAATAACCAAGGGCTGTCTCGGTGATCAGTGTGCATGATCCTTATCCGGTTGGTGACGTCGGGGAGCTGGGCAGGTTCCGGCGGGAGTTCTACGGCTGCTTGACCGCGCGGGCGGATGCGTTGTTCGAGCTGGCCGACGCGGTGTTGTGCGCCGATGGGCCGGTGCGGTCGTTGGTGGAGTTGTCGCTGGTGGGTGAGCACCGCCGCGGCCACGGCGCGTTGTACGACGCCCTCGCGTGTGGACAGCTGGACATCGACCGGCTGCGCACCACCCTGGCCGGGGTGCCGCTGCCACGAGCGGCTGACGGCCGGCTCGTTCTGGCGGTGGACATCACCTGCTGGTTGCGGCCGGACGCGCACACCTCGCCGCAGCGCGTCCTGTGTCACACCTACGGTCGGGGCAAGGACCAGACCATCATGGTCCCGGGCTGGCCTTACTCGATGGTGGTGGCCCTGGAGTCGGGCCGTAGCTCGTGGACCGCGCCGCTGGACGCGGTGCGGTTGGCGCCCGGTGATGACGCGGCGGCAGTCACGGCCGGGCAGGTGCGAGACATCGTGCAGCGGCTGGTCGCGGCCGGCCAGTGGCGGCCCGGCGACCTGGACATCCTGGTCGTGGCCGACGCTGGCTACGACGCGCCCCGGCTCGCGTTCCTCCTGCGTGACCTGCCCGTGCAGGTCCTCGCGCGGATGCGCTCGGACCGGGTACTACGCCGCGCGGTGCCACCCCGGCAGCCGGGCACGATCGGCCGGCCACCCCGCCACGGCGGCGAGTTCGCCTTCGCTGCCCCGGCCACCTGGGGCAAGCCTGACGCGGCCACGATCACCGACACCCGCCTCTACGGCATCGCGCGAGCCCGAGCCTGGGACCGGTTGCACCCACGGTTGACCCACCGATCCGCCTGGGTCGACGCGGCCAAGGTATTACCGGTCATAGAGGGAACGGTCATCCGCCTGGAGGTCGAGCACCTGCCCAGCGGCGCGACCCCGAAGCCGGTATGGCTGTGGTGGTCCGGCGTCGACGCCACCGCCGGCGATGTCGATCGGCTCTGGCAGACGTTCCTACGTCGCTTCGACATCGAGCACACGTTCCGCCTGTTCAAGCAGACCCTCGGCTGGACCTGCCCGAAGATCCGCACCCCGCAGGCCGCCGACCGGTGGACCTGGCTGATCCTGGCCGCCTACACGCAACTGCGTCTGGCCCGCGCCCTGGCCGTCGATCTGCGCCGGCCCTGGGAAAAGCCGGCATCACCACAGCGCCTGTCACCCGCCCGCGTCCGCCGAGGGTTTCGGCACCTCCGAGCCAAAGCCACCTGCCCGGCCAGCGCACCGAAATCATCCCGACCAGGACCAGGACGGCCATCCGGCCGCCGCAACAGCCACCCCACCCCACGCCACGACGTCCACACCGCCTCCGGCGCGACCAGCACCTCGACAGGCAAGGCGAAAACGAAACCGAAGACGACCCGCAAACCACGCCCAAGCCAAACAGGTTAAAGATCAAGTTAGTGCCGGTGTGCACAACTACTCACGGTCGGCATCTTGTGGCAGGGAAACGGTTGCGTGGGCAACGGCTCGGAGATGTACATCCAGTATTGCGCCGGATTCCGCGGCCGAGCCTCCGCGAAGAACGGTTTCCCGTTGTCGTTCAGGATGAGCGCGCCGCCACCCCCCTCAGTGGAGTCGTGGTAGGTGGCCTCGATCTCCCACGCACAGGATTCATCCTCGACCAGCGCCTCGACGCGTAGTCCGCCGGGAGACATGCCGCCGCCGAGGTCGATCTTTCGCTCACTGAAGTACGGTCGCCCGTACTTCTCAGGCTCGTCGTCATCGCTCATGTACGGAACGGGGTCGTTGCTCGCGAGATCGAAAGTCACCCCTTCGTAGTCGCTCGCGCCGTCCGGGGCGAAGTCGACGACGGTCCGGGCCGTCGAGGCGCGGCACTCGACATTTACCGCGCGCATGCCAACAATTGTCGTTTGCGCCGTACGGTCGCTGACGATGTTCATCGTGAAGACCGTGGCATCTTGTGCAAACGATCCGTAGTCGCCCGGCATGTGAGAGGAGCCTGTCGACGGGTACCACACCCGGCGCGCGCCGAGCGGTCTCATGAAATCCCAAAGATCCTCGGGAGGGGTGGATTGGAGGACCTCCTGCTCGCCCTCGGTGAGGGGCCGGTCCAGGATGACCCGGAAGAACGGGGCTGGGCCGTCGTCGTATCTCACGGCGGCGGCGAACGGCTTCTTGCGCTGGTCGTTCTGCTGTCGCGCACCCTCTTCGGCTGCCACCCGCCGGTCCGCGGTGAGAATGCCGGTGACCACGTCCCCCAGGCAGCCCGCGGTTCCCACCAGCAGCATGGCGACCAGCGCCCCGATCAGGGCCTTGGTCTTTGTCGACCACCGCTGTTCTCTGGTGCCAGGGACGATCGCCTCCACGATGTGATCGGCCAGGGAGTGTTTGCCCTGCCCGGCAGATCGCGTCGACGCGGTGCCCGGACCGGAGCGCGTTGCGCCTGTCGCGCCATGGTCCGCCGGCGCCGCAGTGGCATTCTCCGCAGGCACTGCGTAACGCAGCGCCGGGACGGTCGGCTCAGTGGGCGGCTCCAGCGACAACCCATCCTCCTGGTTGGACTCGGGGCCCGAGCACCAAACCAGCGGGCGCCTGATCCGATTATCGACTCTGGACGCTCGAGGCGACCAGAGCCCACTCACCTCGCGCCGGGCGGATCGATCCCACAGCGATGATCAGAGAGCTTCGGCGGCGCACTCAGCCCTTCTCGTCGTCCCCGCGCTGGCGTTGCGTACGCTCAGCGATTCCGCTGGAGAGCCTGCCCACCACCGACCTGGTCCGGCCGAAGGTCTCCACGCCGAAGTGCTTGGCGGCGTCGACGCCCTCCGTGCCGGTCACGAGCATCTTGTCCCGCACCTCCACGCCCGTATCGAGGACCTTGTCCCGCACCTCCACGGCCGCGTCGAGCCACCGTCTCGCGTCCAACGACTGTCGATCGCGTGCGATGCCGAGCCGTCCGTGGAAGTCGACGACGATGGTCGCGACATGGTTCCTCGACTGCACCGTCGCCCGAGACGAGGTGGGGTTCAGCAGCACCTTCGTGTTGGCCGTGCCAGCAGCCGCGTCCATCCGGGCCATCAGCCGCTCTGTGCTGCGTGAGATGAGTTCCAGCCGGTTCTGCCGTGCCGCCCGGAGCGCGAGCAGGTGCTCGTCCATCTCCTCCGGAGACGCGTCCAGCACCCGGTCGAGTTCTAGCACGGCTATCGCGTCCTGCAGCTGGAAGCAGCGAGCCAGCACGGCGAGCCACTCCTGAACCCTCAACTCGGCTTCCCTGGTGATCTTGGCGAGATCGGCGACCTTGGTCTTCCGCTCCATCTTCTCCGCGAGCGCGTCGAGCTGACGCAGCACATACGCCTGGGTGCGGGCGATCGTCACCGGCGTGGCCTGGACCTTCGACCATGTGACCTCGGAGACCCGGCCCACCCGGTCCCGGATCGTCATGGCCTCCCCGATCACGAGGTCCACCCCGATCATGTCCGCCAGCACGGCGTCCTTCTGGGCGCGGAGCACGTCGTCGACCTTCTCGTCGATCAACGCCAGATACTCGGTGATCTCCTCCATGCTCTGCTTCATCGCGAGCTGCGCCATGAGCCCCGCCGCACCGGTCAGCAGCGCCGGGTTGCTCAGCAGCGCCCCTGGAGTCGTGACGATCTCCAGAAGCCCCTTGATCTTGCCGTTCTCGGTCAGCACCGCCCGGCTGAAATCCGACTCCGAACCCTTCATGAGGGGGAACTGCTTCATCGCCCGTGCGGACTCTTCGGTCAGCTTCACCCAGCGACCCGAGTTGGCGGAGATCTCGGCACTCGCCTTCGCGATGCTGGAGCCGGCACCGAGGGCAGATTGGAGCCGCTTCAGTCCGAGGTCCTTCGACGGCAGCCGCTCAGAGGTGAGGAACCGGTCGACAGCGGTCGGACTCCCGATGACCGCGAAGCCATCGCCGTCACTGATCAACTGGATTTCGTTGTCCATCGTCGGCTCCTGAAGTGTGGGCGGGGAAAGCGGCTCAGGACGTCGCGCGTCGAGGGACCGCAGCGACTCGTCCATCGGCCGGCGGCGGTCAGCGTAGTGGGCAGGTGGGAGGCTGTGCGCTGATCATCGCGGCTTCGTCCTGTCGTGAATGCGACTCGCCATCCGTCCACGACGGCCACCGTGCACGCGGAGCGGCGCAGGACGATTGCGGACGGGCGCCTGAACTGGGTCATCGACATGGCCGCGCTGAACGACGCCCGTGGCTCGCAGGCAAATGGCGGCGGTCGACAGGCGTACGGCTGTGGGCTTCTCCGCGAACCCACCGACCAGCCAGTAGGCGGCCTACCGGGACGGCAGCGGGGCGGCCGGGCGGACCGCGGTGAACCCGGCGTGTTCGTCTCGGGTGGCGGAGAGCAGCAGCAGCCACTCGTCGCAGCCCTGCCACGGGTAGAGGTCGGCGGCGCCGCCGCGTACGGAGCGGGGCCCGTCGCCGGTGCGTGGCCGGGCGCCTGCCGGCGCATCCGCGAAGCCGGGGATCCACACGTCGGCGCAGATCTCGCCAGCCGAGCCCATCGCCGCCAGGCCGAAGGCGTTCTCGCCGGCGGCTGTGCGCTCCTCGTCGCTGAAGTCGTCGAGGATCTGGTCCTCGTCGGGCTTGTCGTCGCCGCGGAACGTCAGCGTGGTGGTGCCGGCGCGGGCCGCGTACTCCCACTCGGCCTCGCTGGGCAGCCGGAACGGCAGGGCGTCGAACAGGTCGTCCAGGTCGTCCTCGAGCCGGGCCGTCGTGGTGTCCTCGTCGGCGTAGTCGTCCTCGTAGTCGGGCAGCCAGTGCCGGACCTGCGCGACCGTCAGCGGGTGCCGGGCGATCAGGAACGGTTCGACCCGCACCTCGCGTACGGGCTGGGCGTCCTTGGCGGCGGCGAAGAAGGGCTCGAGCGTGTCCTCGACTTCTCCGTCGCGCTCGATGGCACGTACGGCCTCCAGTTCCGCGTCGGACAGACCCATACGGAACGTGTCGCCGGGCACCTCACGGAACACCACGCCCGACGCGGTGTGCCGCCAGGCCGGACGCCCGGCCACAATCTCCTCGGTCCACATGGCGCCGAACGCTAGCAGTCGAGGCTTTGTGCCCGGGGCGGTGCCAAGCAGCCAGGCGAGACGATCTAGCCCAAGAGCAGCACGACGGAAGGACCTGCCGACGGCACTGTCTACGCTTGTTCGGTCCGCATGTCGGCTACGTCGTAGTGCTCCCACCACGATGGCCTGTGCTTGCGGAGAATCCCTCCGGCCCGCGTCAGCAGCAGCCAGTTCCCGTCGAGCATCAGCGCCGCGTCCTCACTCTGGCTGGCGAGAACTCGTGCCACGGCCGTCACCATGTTCCGAACCCCCGCCTCTGACGGCTGGTTCTTGCGCATGCGGAAACTGAGGTTGACGTACTGGTCGGGCTCCCATTCCCACTGGGATCCGTCGTCGTCCTCCGCGTCGTAGTAGCCGTTGCTGCCCGAGTACACGGCGACCGCGTATCCGTGCCGCTCGTCGAGGTCGGCGCGGAACAGTCGCGGACGACCGGGTTCGGTCGGCTGCTCGGTGGCTTCGGGTGCGGCGAGGTTGGCTACCCGCTCGATCGGGACATCGCCCGCCAGCGTCAGCTGATACTCGATTGCCAAAGGTTGCCGCCCTCCTCAGTGCCGCCGCACGAACTCGATGAGTGCGCCACTGCGTGTCACCGCCACCAGTTCAGTTTGCCGCCGACCCCAGTTGTCGGGCCTCGGCGATCGCCGTCTCGACCGCCTGCCGAGCGGTGGCGGTGCGTTGGGCGACCAGGCTCAGGACCTGCGTGATGCTCTCCAGGGACTGCACGAGAGGGCCGGGTTGGCCGCCGTGCAGGACGGTGGTGACGAGTTGTCGTGCCTGGCCGACCTGGGCGATGGTGGCGGCGGCGGTGTCGCGGATGCCGTCGACGGCGTGGTGCACGGGTGTCAGGCCGGTGATCGTCTCGTGTGGGCTGGCCTCCTGCGGGACGGCCGTGGTGGCCTTCGTGGCCTCGCCGATGGTGGTCGCGAGGCTGCCCAGGCTGCCCCGGACGGCCGAGATGCCGTCGCGTACCCGGATCACGCCCGCCGCCACGGCGGCGAAGCCGGCGCCGGCGGCGCGGAGGGCGACCTCCTGCGCCTGGTTGTCGGCGGCGGACGCCAGCGCCTGCGCCCTGTCGACGCCGGTGGTCAAGGCGCGCAGTTCCCCGGTGATCTTCTCGATGTGCGACACGCGGCCGACTTCCCCCGATCGACGACAGTGCGGTACCCGAAGCCGCAATCTAGCAACACGCCCCCGTCAGCAACCGAAAGGAACAGCGATGTGACTGCAGGTGTACGACGGGAGCCACGGCGATCGCCCTGCATACAGGAGGCATCGGAGCTGGTCGGCGAAATGATGTCTATCCCTCAATGTCGTTGGTAGGGTGCTGCGGTGCCTCCCCCTGCCACCGTCGGCGCGCCACCGGGCGACCGCTCCCTGACCTCAGAATCCACGCCCTCCACCGCCCGACAGGTGCGGCGCGCACGCTTCAGCGAGTCCGGTCTCGCGTGGCTGATGCTGCTGCCCTCGGTGGGGGTCTTCGCACTGTTCGTGTTCTGGCCGCTCGGGCGGACCCTGTACCTGTCGGTGCACGGCAACGACATCTTCGGTGCCGCCTCGGAGTACGTCGGCGCGGCGCACTACCGGGACATGCTGTCCAGTGAGTTCGGCAAGGTGCTGGCCACGACGGCGCTGTTCACGCTCTTCTCGGTGGTGCCGGCCGTGCTGGGCGCGCTCTTCGTGGTGCTGCTGCTGGAGGCGCGCATCCGGGGCGTACGGGCGCTGCGCACCGCGTTCGCGCTGCCGTTCGCGTTCTCGGTGGCGACCGCGTCGGTCATCTTCGCCGTCATCTACAACCCGGCGATCGGGGTGGCGAACGGCCTGCTCGGCTCCCTCGGCTTCGACCGGGTCAACTGGCTCACCGACCCGTCGATCGCGTTGCCCGCCGTCTGCGCCGCGACGGTGTGGATGAACTTCGGCTACAACATCCTCGTGCTCTCCGCCGGGGTCTCGGCGATCTCGCCGGAGGTGGTCGAGGCAGCGCGGCTGGACGGCGCGACCGGGTGGCGGCTGGCGACGCGGATCACCGTGCCGCTGCTCTCCCCGCAGCTGTTCTTCCTCGTCGTGGTGTCCACGATCCACGCCCTGCAGAGTTTCGGGCAGATCCACATCCTCACCAAGGGCGGGCCGGACCAGGCGACGACGACGCTGGTCTACTCGATCTACGAGAAGGCGTTCGCCTTCGGCTCCTCCGACTTCGGCGCGGCCAGCGCGCAGGCCGTCGTACTGCTGGTCATCATGCTCGGCTGCACGGCCGTCCAATTCGGCGTCCTCGAACGGCGGGTCCACTACCGATGAAAAAGCTCAACCTCGGGCGGGTCGCCGTCTACGTCGTGCTCGGCCTGGCGGCGATCCCCGTGCTGTTCCCGGTCTACTACGGCTTCGTCGGCGCCGTGATGGGCCCCGGCGACCTGGCGACCTATCCGCCCGCGCTGGTGCCGAGCGCGCTGCACTGGCAGAACATCACCGACGTGTTCCGCTCGGTGCCGCTCGGCCGTTTCTACGCGAACTCCGCCGTGCAGGCCGGGATCATCACCGTGGCGCAGGTCGTCACCAGCATCTTCGCCGCGTACGCCTTCGCGTTCCTCCGCCTGCCGGCGAAGGCGGCGACGTTCAGCCTCTTCCTCGCCACTCTCATGGTGCCGTGGGAAGCGATCATCATCCCCAACTACCTGGCCATCTCCGACTGGGGCCTGACGCGCGGCGGGCTGACGTACCTCGGTCTGGTGCTGCCTTTCCTCGCCTCGGCGTTCGGCACGTTCCTGCTGCGGCAGGCGTTCCTGCAGTTCCCGACCGAGCTGCGCGACGCCGCGGTGATCGACGGGTGCGGCCACTGGCGGCTGCTGTGGCGGGTGATCGTGCCGCTGTCCAAGCCCTCCATCGCGGCGGTCGGGGTCTACGTCTTCCTCTCGGCGTGGAACCAGTACTTCTGGCCGCTGATCCTGATCCGCGACACCGAGTTCCAGACGCTGCAGATCGGCATCTCCCAGCTCAACGACGCCGAGGCGGCGCAGCCGGGTCTCGTTCTCGCCGGCGTCGCGTTGTCCCTGATCCCCACGCTGGCCGTCGTGATCTTCGGCCAGCGCTACATCGTCCGCGGGCTGACCGCCGGGGCGCTGCGTTGAACCATCGAGAAGGAGAACCAATGAGAAGACCTCGGCTCCGCCGGACCGCGGCGGCGTTCGTCGCCGTGGTGGCCGCCGCCGCGCTCACGGCCTGCGGCGACTCCGGGTCCGGCACCGACGGCGGCAGCGGCGCGCTCGACGCGCCCGGCGCCGAGGTGCTGGAGAAGGCAACGGACAAGACCACCATCGAGTTCTGGCACGCGATGAAGGGGGCCAACGCCACCGCCGTCGACCAGCTCGTGGCCGACTTCAACGCCCAGAGCGGCGGCAAGGTCGAGGTCAAGGCGGTCTTCCAGGGAAGCTACGACGAGACGATCGCGAAGTACAAGGCGTCGGTGCAGCAGAAGAGCACGCCGGCCCTGGTGCAGATCTACGACATCGGCAGCCGCTTCATGGTCGACTCGAAGCAGGTCGTGCCGATGCACAAGTTCATCGAGAAGGACGGCTTCAACGCCGGCGACATCGAGCCGAACATCGCCAGCTACTACTCGGTCGACGGCAAGCTCTGGTCGATGCCGTTCAACTCCTCGACGCCCCTGCTGTACCTCAACAAGGAGGCGTTCGAGCGGGCCAAGCTCGACCCGACGAAGCCGCCGAAGAACCTCGACGAGATCGGCGAGCTGGCGAAGAAGCTCACGGTCAAGGACGCCAGCGGCAAGACCGTCCAGTACGGCTTCAACGCCGCCATCTACGGCTGGCTGGTGGAGCAACTGCTCGCCACCGACGGCAAGGAGTACTGCGACAAGGGCAACGGGCGCAGCGGCCTGGCCACGAAGGTGCAGTTCGACCAGGAGACGGCCGTGCGCGTCGCGCAGTGGTGGACGGACCTGGTGAAGGGCGGCTACGCGACGAACACCGGCCGCAAGACCGACGACGCCCAGGCCGCCTTCAAGTCGGGCACGGTCGCCATGCATCTGGAGTCCACCAGCGTGCTGCGCGGCTACGTCGACGCCGCGAAGGGCAAGTTCACCGTGCTCACCGCCCCGTACCCGAAGGTGAGCGCCTCCTCCACGGGCGGACCGATCATCGGTGGCGCGTCGCTGTGGATCAACGGCGTCGGCCACGACGACAAGGAGAAGCGGGCCGCCTGGGAGTTCGTGAAGTTCGCCTCCGGCCCGGTCGAGCAGGCCAAGTGGCACACCAGCACCGGGTACGTGCCGATCAACGCCAAGGCGCTCGACGAGCAGATCGACAAGGACTGGATGGCGAAGTTCCCCCAGTTCCGCACCGCCGTCGACCAGCTCCACGCGCTGCCGCCGTCGGTCGCGTCGGCCGGCTGCCTGCTGGGCGTGATGCCGCAGGCCCGCAAGGCCTCCGAGGACGGCCTCGAGGCGGCCATCGTCGGCAGCAAGCCGGCCGAGCAGGCCATGAAGGACGCCGCGGCGAGCGTGCAGGGCGCCATCGACAGCTACAACAAGTCGGTCAGCTGACCACCGCACCGCGCTGATCGTCGAGAAGGGCCAGTTCCGCCGGGACTGGCCCTTCTCCGCTGCCGCCCCCACGTCGTGGGGTGCGGGCGGATCCTATGGTGGGCTCTGCCACCGATCGAGGGAGAGACCGTTGTCACCGTCGTACCGCCCGCCCCGTTCGTGCGTCGCAGGGGCGGCCCTGAGCCTGCTCGTCGGGCTCGCCGCCTGCACCGCGCCACGGGCGGAGCCGCCCGAGCGGCCGGCGCCGGGGATCGCGGTGACCCAGGAGAGCCTGCGCGGCGGCGGGACCGGAGCGGAGGGGGAGGGCCCGGAGCCCACCTGGTCGGTGACGGCCAGGCGGCTCGACCAGCCGTTGACGCAGCTCGGCCAGGTCGTCGTCGTGCCGGAGGCGCGGGAACTGCGGGCGGTGGACCGCTCCACGGGGCAGGACCGCTGGCGGCACCCGTTCCCGATGGCCTACCAGTACGCGGTCGCCGGCGCCCTGATCGTGGTCAGCGCCAGCAACGGAGGGTTGCTGGAGGTGCTCGACGCGGCCACCGGCGCCACCCGCTGGCGGGCCGAGGACACCCAGGACGTCGTCGTCCAGCAGCAGGTCGTGTACGACCGCGAGTGCGTCGGCACCGGACAATCCGCGAAGTGCGTCGTCGTCGCCCGGGACGTCCGCGACGGTCGCCAACTGTGGAAACTGCCCGCCGACCGGTTCGCCCGGGTCAGCGACGAGGCGCTCGGCGTCCGCGCGCCGTATGCCGCGCCCACCCAGCGGTACGTGTCGGTGCGGCTGAACGGGCGTACCTACACGAGCGTCGCGCCCACCACCGGCAAGGCCGGCGCCGGACGCCTGCCGAGCCGGGCCTGGCACGGCTTCGTGGCCGGCAACCTGCTGGTCACCACCGACCACGATCCGCCCCGGGACGACCGGCGGTGCACCGTCAGCATCGCCACCGTCGACGCGGCCACCGGCGCCGGAGGCTGGTCCGGCGAGGTCTTCAGCGGGCGTCGCGAGGACGGCGAGTGTGCCAAGCGGCTGGCGCACGACCGCAGCGGGCTGACCCTGATCGGGACCGGTACCCGGCTCGTCGCGGTCACCGCCGCCGGCCGGCCGCAGGTGGTCGACCTGCGGACCGGCAGGACGCAGTGGGAGGGCGTCGCCCCCGGCGTGCCGATCGACGGGGACGACCGGTCCGTGCTGGTGCGGCGCACCGCCGACGAGGGCGAGCTGGCCCTGCTCGACATGGCCACCGGCGCGACGCGGTGGAGCGCGCCGGACCCGGGACTCTCCGGCACCTCGGCGAGCTGGCGGTCGAGCGTGACCGGCCGCCTCGTGGCGGTCAGCGGCGCGGTGGAGAAACGACCGGTCGTGCTCGTCCACGACGTGTCGACCGGTCGCCAGCTCGGCCGGTACCCCGGGTGGCTCGCCGGCGCCGGGGACGACTGGGTCGCGGTGAGCCACTCCGGGGGCCCGGACGGGATCGCACTGGACCTCTACGCCTTCTGAACCGGCGCGGCGGGCCGGTCCTTTGCCGCCCGCCGCGTCCACCGCCGCCGCGCCCTAGTTCCAGCGGAACAGGAGCGCGGCGACGGTCGCACCGACGACTGCGGTGATCGCCAGACCCGCCAGGTTCGACGCGTCGACCGAGGCCCCCGCCCAGGCGCTGGAGAGCGCCTCGACGGTGGCGCCGAACGGGAGCCACGAGGCGGCCCGGGCCACCGGTTCCGGCAGGGAGGCGGTGCCGCCGAACAACCCGCCGACGGCCCCGAGGGCGAAGAAGGCGATCAGGCCGATGGCGACCGCCGAGTTCGGGGTGGGCGCCACCGAGGCGACGATCAGGCCCAGCCCGTACATCGCGGCCACCGAGAGCCCGACCACCGCGAGCGCCATGCCGACGTCGGCCGGCGGACGTGCGCCGAAGCCGACGACCGCGACGGCGTACGCCAGCCCGATCCCCACCAGCACCTGCGCCAGGCTCACCACCAGCTGGGCGACGAGCACCATCGCCGGCGACGCCGGGGTGACCGCGAGCCGGCGCAGCACCCCGCTGCGGCGGTAGTAGGCCAGGAAGCTCGGCATGTTCACGATGCCGATCGTGGCGAGGACGATGGTGAAGACCAGCGGAAGGACGAATACCTCCAGCGCCGAGCGCCCCTCGGCGACCTCCTGGTCACCGGCGGCGGCGGCGTTCATGACCAGGATCAACAGCGGCAGCCCGATCGGTACGACCAGCCCGGCCGTGTCCCGGACGACCATCTTCGCCTCGCACCCGATCAGGGTCAGCCACGAGCCCGGCCCGGGTCGTCGTACGGTCACCTCGTTCATGCGTCCTCCTCCGTGACGAGTTCCTTGCCGGTGAGGCGGACGAACGCCTCCTCCAGGTTCGCGGTGCCGGCCCGGGCCACCAGCCCGGTCGGGGTGTCCAGGGCGACGATCCGGCCGGCGTCGAGCAGCACGACCCGGTCGCAGAGCCGTTGGACCTCGTCCATCGCGTGGCTGACCAGCAGCACGGTCTCGTCGCGCAGCCCCTCCACGCCCGCCCAGATGCGCCTGCGGGCACGGGGATCCAGCCCGGTGGTGAGTTCGTCGAGGATCACCACCCGCGGTCGGCCGACCAAGGCGAGGGCTATGGAGAGGCGCTGCTGCTGGCCGCCGGAGAGCTTCTCGAACCGCGTCCCGGCCTGCCCCCGCAGCTCGACCAGGTCGAGCAGTTCGTCGGCGGGGCGCGGATCGGGGTAGAAGCTGCGGTAGAGGCCGAGCAGCTCACCGACGGTCAGGGCGGCGTGCAGCTCGGCCTGCTGCAACTGCACCCCGAGCAGTTGGCGTACGGCGGCGCGGTCCCGGCGCGGGTGCCGCCCGAGCACCCGGACGCGTCCCCGGTCGGGGACCCGCAGGCCGGCGATCAGCTCGATCATCGTGGTCTTGCCAGCCCCGTTGACGCCCAGGACGCCCAGCACCTCGCCGGGGGCCACCGTCAGGCTGACGTCGTCGACGGCGACGACGTCGCCGTACCGTTTGTGTAGGTTCTCGACCTCGATGGCGGGTTGGCTCATGCTCTCCATGCTGGTCGGCGCCACCCGCCCGCCGCCTGTGCCGGAGGTCAGCCCCGCCGCCCATGACTTTCGGCACCCGTGGCCCGCCGGCCGCGGCGGCTAGGGTTGCCGCATGCGGCGGCTCGGGCTCGATGAGTGGTCCGGCCTGGTGATGCTCGTCGTGTGCGTGGGCGTCGGGTCGCCGGTGATGCTCGGCCTGGTCGAGCCGGACATCCCGGCGCCGGTGTGGGTGGGGCTCTTCGTCGTCACCCTGGGCGCGGCGCTCGGCGCCGTGGCCGAGTGGGGAGCGCCCCGGACAAGGTGGGCGGCCTACGGCACGGCGGTGGTCGCCGGCTGGGGCGTGGTCGCGACGGCGCCCCGCGCCGGCATGCTGCCGATCCTGCTGGTGGTGATCGCCGCGCTCGGGCCGGAGACCCTCCGGCTGCCGGTCAACCTGCTGGTGGTGGCGCTGAACACGGCCGTGATCGCCCTGACCGTCGGCCGGGTCCACGACGACCCGGTCGCGCCGCTCGCGTCCGGGGTGTTCTACGGGCTGATCCAGATCGCCACGACGTTCAGCGTGACCGCGGTCCGCCGCGAGCAGCAGCACCGCCGGGAGCTGGCCCGGGCGCACGTGGAGCTGCGGGCGGCCAGCCTGCTGCTGGCCGGGTCCGCCCGCACGGCGGAACGACTGCGCATCTCCCGTGAGCTGCACGATCTGCTCGGTCACCAGCTCACCGTCCTCACCCTGGAGCTGGAGGCGGCCCGGCACCGTGCGGGCGACCCGGCGCGGGAGCACGTCGAACGGGCCGGCCGGGTGGCCCGGGAGGTGCTCGCCGACGTGCGCGACACCGTCAGCGCGCTGCGCGCCGGGTCCGCCGCCGACCTCGCCGAGGCGCTGCGCGACGTCGGCCGCGACATCCCCGGGCTCGACGTGACGGTCGAGGTGGGCGAGGACGTCGAGCCGAACGAGGAACAGACCGCGGCGCTCGTGCGGGCCGTACAGGAGATCATCACCAACACCCTGCGGCACGCCTGCGCGGGCGAGCTGCGAGTCACGATCGTCCGCCACGGTGAGGCGATCCGCCTGACGGCGGTCGACGACGGGCAGGGCGCGCGGGCCGTGGTCCCCGGCAACGGGCTGCGGGGCCTCGCGGAGCGGTTCGCGGCACTCGGCGGCGAGATCGCGTACGACGGCAGTGCGGGCTTCCGGGTGACCGCCCGGATGCCGGCCCGGTGACCGGCATGCTCGATCCGACCGGCGCGAGCGGCCGAGGCGACGTGACCAGGGTGGTCGTGGTCGACGACCAGACGCTGGTCCGGCAGGGCATCCGCACCCTGCTCGACATGGCGGGCATCGAGGTGGTCGGCGAGGCCGACGACGGCGAGGCCGCCCTGGCCGTTATCGACGCGACCCGGCCCGACGTCGTCCTGCTCGACCTGCGCATGCCGCGCCGGGACGGCATCTGGGTCCTCCGACAGCTACGGGAGCGCGGGGCGGACGTGCCGGTGCTGGTGCTCACCACCTTCGACGACGACACCCTCGTCCTCGACGCCCTGCGCGCCGGAGCGCGGGGCTACCTGCTCAAGGACGTCACGCTGGAGCAGCTGACCCGGGCGGTCGAGACCCTCGCCGCGGGCGGAACGCTCATCGCCGTGTCGATCACCGATCGGCTCCTGCGCGCCATCCGCTCGGCGCCGTCCCCGGTCGGGGTGAGCGCTCCGCCGTCGCAGGAGCTCACCGAGCGGGAGCTGGACGTGCTGCGGCTGGTCGCCGAGGGCTACACCAACCGGGAGATCGCCGGGCTGCTCTTCCTCGCGGAGGGCACGGTCAAGAACCACGTGTCGGCGATCCTGCTGAAGCTCGGCGCCCGGGACCGCACCAACGCGGTGCTGCGGGCGCTGCACGAGGGCGTCCTGCGGTAGACGCGCCTGTGACGCGCCACGGCGAGGACCTCGCCGTGGCGCGTCACCGCGTCAGCGCAGGCGGCCCTCGATGGCGTCGATGATGCGCGGGCGCAGCTCCGCCGCGCGGATGACGGCGTCGACGGAGCCGACCTCGACCGCGCGCTGGATGTTGTGCACCCGGTCGAACTCGGCGGCCACCTCGCCCAGCTTCTCCACGCGCACCGACGAGCGCAGCTCGTCGAGCTCCGCGGTCAACGCCGCGCGGTCGGTGCCGGAGGCCGCCGCGACGCGGGCCTCCAACTCCCGCACGCGAGGGTCGGCCGCGGTGCGGGCGTTGACGTCGCCGGAGAACACCACCGCGGCGGCGGGAGCGCCGCCGAGGACCGAGGCGAACGAGCCTTCCAGCGCGAGCACGGTCATGTTCGGGTTCAGCGCCTTCGAGAACACCACGAACGCGCCACCGTGGTACCGCGAGATCACGCAGAACACGATGGGCCCGCGGAAGTTCACGATCGCGCGGCCGATCTCGGCGCCGTACTCCAGCTGGAGATTGCGCATCGACTCCGGCGAGCCGTCGAAGCCCGACAGGTTGGCCAGCACCACCAGCGGCCGGTTGCCGCTGGCCGCGTTGATCGCCCGCGCGGCCTTCTTCGACGACCGCGGGAACAACGTGCCCGCGGTGTAGGTGTCCGGGCCGTCGGTGGGCGGGAAGCCGCGCCGCGGCACCGACCGTGACTCGATGCCGATCAGGCACACCGGCATGCCACCGAGGTGTACGTCCTGCACCGCCACGGTCTCCGCGTCGGCCATGCCCGCCCACCGTTCCAGCACCGGGTGGTCCTGGTCGGAGAGCGCCCGCATCACCGTCCGGATGTCGAACGGCTTCTTGCGGTCCGGGTTGGCCCCGGCGGAGAAGATCTCGCCGACGGTGGTGAAGTCGCTGCCCGCCACGACGTGCGGGAAGGCGGAGATGTCGCGGTCGACCGGGTCGGTCGTCCTCGTCCGCCGCGGCCCCTGCTCGCCGGGCGCGACGTACGTGTGCTCGTAGTGCGCCATCAGCACGTCCCGCGCGGCGGCCAGGTTCGGCGCCCAGTACTGCGCCTGCCCGTTCGGGCCCATCACCCGGTCGTAGCCGCCGATGCCGAAGTTGTCCTCGGCCGACACCCCACCGGAGAAGTCGAGCGACTGCTTGCCGGTGAGCACCATCGCCGAGTCGGGCGTCATCACCAGCACGCCCTTGGTGTGCATGAGCATCGTCGCCTCGGCGTTCCAGTACGGCTGCGCCCCGACGGTGATGCCCGCGACCACGATGTTGATCTCGCCGCCGTCCTGGGTGAACTCGACGATCCGCTTGAGCGCCGCGGCCACCCAGTCCATGTTCTCCGTGCCCGACTGCATGGAGATCCGGGCGCCGGCCGACAGCGCGTACCACTCCAGGGGCACCTGCATCCGCTCGGCCAGGTCCAGCGCGGCGATCACGCGGCGGCACTCCGGCTCCGACAGCGCGCCGAGGGCCTTCGTCGGGTCGCCGAGCAGCACGACCCGGGTGACGCCCTGCGGGTGCCGCCGGGTCGGCGTGGTCACCACGCCCGCCACGATCGCCGCGCTGTTGCGCCCCTTCGGCCGGTCCACGGGCACGAGCGCGTGGTCGTCGTCGAGGTCGTGCTCGACGAAGGTGCCGAGCAGGCCGGTCAGCTCGTACGGGTAGACCGCGTTGCGGCTGCTTGCGCGCAGCACCTTCTGCCGGTAGTCGTCGAGCGGCTCGACCGGCTCGTCCGACGGCTCGCCGACGGTCAGCGCGGTGCCGCCCGTGGCGTCGAACGAGACGCGTACGGCGATCTTGGTCAGCTCGCCGGTCCGCCGGTCGCGCTGCCGCGCGATGAACAGGATCTCCTCCAGCCCGGCGCCCGCGGTCGTGGGCAGCACCCGCCGGGCGATCATCTCCAGCTCCGCGCGGGTGAGGTCGCTCGGCGGCCAGACGTAGACCACGATCCGGTTGGTGCTGAAGCGCTTCCTCGACGGCCGCCGCGACTGCGCCCGACGGATCGAGTCGAGACAGGTGGCGAGGACGTCCTCGGCGGTGGGCAACGCCACCAGCCGTCCGTCGTGCTCGCGCAGCTCGGTCAGGTCGCGCACCTGCGCGAACGCGACGAGGCGGTCGTCCGACGGGTTCTCCCGCGCCACGCACTGGAAGAGGTAGACCTCCTCGTCCGACGACGGCAGCCGGGTGAGGTCGAACTTGCTCAGCCGCTCCATCTGCATCCGCTGAGCGATGTACGGGTGCAGGCCACGGATCAGCCGCTCCTCCATCATCCCGATGGTCGACGGACGGAACGTGAAGTGGTGGTGCATCACCGCGCCGCTGCGACCCGCGACGGTGGTGGTGAGCCTGCGGACCTGGTGCGGCAGCGGGTGCGCGCTGACGACCTCGTGCAGCGCCGCCGCCATCGCGTCGAAGTCCGCCGGCTGGTTCTCCCACGCCAGATAGATGTCGACGTCGATGGCGTCGTGGCCGCTCGCCAGCTCCGCGAGACCGCGCAGCGCGCTGCCCAGCGCGTCGAAGCCCACGGCGGCGGAGACCACGCACGAGCCAGTCCGCTCGGCGACCACGAACGTGCAGCCCTCGACCTCGCTGGTGCGTACGCCGGTGAGGTCCTTGTTGCCGTAGTAGCGCCGGGTCAGCACCTCCAGCATGACCGAGTTGTCCACGTCGTCGCGGACCAGCCGCTGGCCGAGCAGCCGCACCAGCGGCTCGGTGGAGCGCACCATCTCGGCGACGCGCTCCGCGCGGTCCGGCGCGTCCGGGTGCGCGTCGAGGTGGCGCAGGTGCCGGCGCACGTCGGCGTAGACGCGGGCGCGGTTGCGGCGCAGCAGCGGCTGGGCGAACCAGGCGAACACCACGCCGCGCGCGAGGTCGCAGACCACCGGGAAGCGGACCTGCGTCGCGGCCACCAGCCGCTCCAGCGCGAGGCCGGCGGGCTCGCGCAGCGACTCGTCCGGCGGCGGCTCCCGCAGCCAGGCGCGCAGCAGCGTCGCGACGACCGTGGCATCGGCGGACGCGCGCTGCAGGGCGAGGAAGATCCGGAACACGGCGGCTTCGAGCTCGGGGCAGCGCTCCAGCTCGGTGACGCCGTAGTGCCCGAGCGCCTTGGCGAGCTTGGCCTGGAACGTCTCCGGCAGCCCGGCCCGGTCGACGTCGAGGTACTGCAGGTAGGTGTGGAAGTACTCGCGGGCGCTCGGCACGTGGCCGGCGCCGCCGCCGTCCTCGCCCGTCGGCCGGTTGCGGCTGAGCTCGGTGAGGTCGGCGAACACGTCGATGAGGCCGAGTTCCTCGGCCAGCGGCCGGTGACCGTCCTCGGTGGCCGCCCGGCGCGCGGCGAGGTAGTCGTCGAGCAGCCGGCGCTCGTCGTGCGGGTCGACGTCGAAGCCGAGCAGCAGGCTGCGCAGGTCCTCCTGGCCGCGCGTGGCGCGCTCCCGCGCCGGGATCCTGGCGGGCGCCTCGGGCAGGTCCAGCTCGACGGACTCGGTCGCCGCGGTCTCCCCGGCCTCGGCGTCGTCGGCGAGCGGCTCCAGCCGCAGCAGCGGCGCGCCGGTCTCCACCTGGGTGCCCACGGAGACGACGCATTCCTTCAGCCGTGCCTTGAACGGCGCCCGCAGCACCGTCTCCATCTTCATGCTCTCCAGCACCAGCACCGGCGCGCCCGCCTCGACCTCGGCGCCGACCTTCAACGGCGTGGCGACGACCAGCGCGGGGCTGGGCGAACGCAGGACGCCGCCCTCGTCGCGGGTGACCCGGTGCGCCACGCCGTCCACCTCGACCAGGTGGATCGGCCCGTGCGTGCCGATGAGCAGGCGGTAGCGGGTGCCGTTGACGACGACCTGCCCGGTGTGCCGGTCGAAGCGGTCCAGCTCGACGTCGGCGGTGCGCACGGCGCCACCCGCTTCGATACCGACGCGGAACCGGTGTGCGCCGACCCGCGCGACGCGCACGCGGTAGTCGACGCCGCGCAACTTGAGGTCCAGCGGCCGGCCGCTCTCGTGCTGCACCTGCGGGCGTCCGCCGAACGCCGTCGACAGCAGCCGCTGCCGCTCGACGCGCTCCTCCTCCTCGTACGCCTCGATGGCGGCGGCCGCCAGCGCGACGGCGGAGTGGCGGTGCGTGACCAGCCTGCCCTCGCCCCGGACGCGGTCGATCCAGCCGGTGTCCGCGCTGGCGTCGATCACCTCGGGCTGGTCGAGCAGGTCGAGCACGAAGCTCTTGTTCGTCGCGCCGCCCTCGATGATCACCGTGGTCTGCGCCATCGCCCGGCGCAGCCTGCCGAGCGCCTCGTCGCGGTCGCGGCCGTACGCGATGATCTTCGCGATCATCGAGTCGAAGTCGGCGGGGATGGTGTCGCCCTCGCTGACGCCGGTGTCCACGCGGATGCCCGGCCCGGCGGGCAGGTCCAGCCGCGCGATGCGGCCGGGGGAGGGCGCGAAGTCGCGGTCGGGGTCCTCGGCGTTCAGCCGGGCCTCGATGGCGTGCCCGCGCTCCGCCGGCGGCTCGCCCTCGAGCCGCCCGCCCGACGCCACGTGCAGCTGCGCCCTGACCAGGTCGAAGCCGGTGGTGGACTCGGTGATCGGGTGCTCGACCTGGAGACGGGTGTTGACCTCCAGGAACGCGAACAGCCGGTCGCCGGGGTGGTAGAGGAACTCGACGGTCGCCGCGCCGCGGTAACCGACCGCGACGGCGAGCCGCTCGGCCGACGCCTTGAGCTCGGCTGTCTGCTCAGGACCGAGCACCGGCGACGCCGACTCCTCGATGACCTTCTGGTTGCGCCGCTGCACCGAGCAGTCGCGGACACCGAGCGCCCACGCGGTGCCCTGGCCGTCGGCGATCACCTGGACCTCGACGTGCCGGGCGCCGGTGACCAGGCGTTCCAGGAACACGACGCCGCTGCCGAACGCCCGCGCGGCCTCCTGGCTGGTGCGCTCGTAGGCGTCGGCGAGCTCGGCCTCGTTGGTGATCACGCGGATGCCGCGCCCACCGCCGCCCGCGGTCGCCTTGAGCATCAGCGGGTAGCCGATCTCGGCCGCCGCCGCCAGGGCGGCGTCCAGGGTCTCGACCGCGCCGCGGCTCCACGGCGCGACCGGCACGCCGACCTCCTCGGCGATCAGCTTCGCGCCGATCTTGTCGCCCAGCTTGCGCATGGCGTCCGGGCTCGGTCCGACGAAGGTGACGCCGATCCGCTCGCACAGCTCCGCGAACGCCGGGTCCTCGGCGACGAAGCCCCAGCCGACCCACGCGGCGTCGGCCCCGCTCTCCACCAGCGCGCGCTCCAGCACCTTCAGGTCGAGGTACGGGCGCGCGGACGCGGGACCGAGGTCGTAGGACAGGTCCGCCTCGCGGACGAAGGTGGCCGTACGGTCGACGTCGGTGTGCAGGGCGACGGTCTCGATCCGTGTCCCGGTCTCCGCGGCGATGTCCCGTACGGCGTGGACGAGCCGCATGGCGGCCTCACCACGGTTGACGATGGCGACACGACTGAACACCGATCGAGCCCTCCTTTTAGACCAATGATGCGCGGGCCGCGACGCGGCGGCACCTTCGGCAGTGTCCACCCTCGTGCCTGTGGATCAAAAGGTCAGGGGTCCGAATCCGTTCGGCGAACGGACGATGTTGCGGCGTTGACCAGCCAAAACGCCGGACGCAGCCGTGATCGTTTCCCGGCATGTGTTGCGGCCGTCCACTTCGTGGGAGGGTGGTGCGCCCGGGGCGCGCATATGTTACTGGCGGGTTCGGGTCGACAGGGTCGCGACGGGGACCTCAGCGGGGACCGGTGGCGCCGTCGAGGTCGCCGACGAGCGCATCCGGGACACGCATGCGCCACGCGTCGGTGACGAGTTCCGTCAGGCGGTCGACGTCCACCTGCGCCAGCCGCAGCATGACCAGGGGCAGCCCCTCGTACGCGGGCGTGGTGAAGAAGACCTCGGGCTCGCCGAGGAGCAACGCCTGCTTCTCCGCCTCGTCGCCCACGTAGAGCACCGCGACGTCCGTCCGGATCAGGCGCGACGTGCCGGGTCTGCGCTCGGGGTAGGACCAGACGAACCCCTTGTCGGCGACCCGGAAGTCGAAGCCCTCGCTGTCGATCTCGACCACGTGCGGCAGCGCCAGTGCCAGGTGCCGGACGTCGTCCGCGTCAGCCATCGGGGTCGCTCCGCACCATCGTCTCCCACACCGGCGCAGACTAGCTGCCGCGGGTGACAACATGGTGCTGACGCGAGGGCCCGGCCTGCGGGACCCGGCCGCGCGCGGCGGCTCCGTCGCCGTTCGACCGACTGTGAACTCCGTTACCTCGCCGCCGGGCGGGAATGAGATCACCGGATCCGGATTTGGAGCCAGATGTGACTCCTGCACTCTTCCCAGCCCGGCTGCGCACCGACCGGTCGGCGGCGAACCGATGACGGCCGCCGTCGACGCCCCCAAGGGGCCGGCAGCCCCGCTGACGCCCGGTGACCTGATGAGCCCCCGGCAACGCCTGCGGCTCGTCCTCGTCCTCGGGTCGCTGATCGCGGTGGGTCCGCTGACCATCGACATGTACCTGCCCGCGCTTCCCACGATCGTCGACGACTTCCGGACCACGTCGGCGGCGGTCCAGCTGACCCTCACCGGCACGCTGGCGGGCCTCGCCCTCGGCCAGTTGCTGATCGGCCCGCTGTCCGACGCCGTCGGCCGGCGCGCGCCGCTGATCGCCGGCATCGCGCTGCACGTCGTCGCGTCGCTGCTCTGCGTCGTCGCGCCGAGCATCGCGGTTCTCGGCGCGCTGCGGGTGGTGCAGGGCCTCGGCGTCGCCGCGGCCTCGGTGGTCGCGATGGCCGTCGTCCGCGACCTGTTCGACGGTGCGGCCTTCGCGAAGCTGCTCTCCCGGCTGCTGCTGGTCATGGGGGCGGCGCCGATCCTCGCGCCGACCCTCGGCGGCGGGCTGCTGCGCTGGACGGACTGGCGCGGCGTGTTCGTGGCGCTGGCCGCCTTCGGCGTGCTGCTCGTCGTGGTCGCCGCGTTCGGCCTCCGCGAGACGCTGCCCGCCCAACGGCGCCGGCGCGGCGGCGTGGTCGCGACGATCGGCGTGTACGGCTCGCTGCTGCGCGACCGTACGTTCGTGGGCCTGGTCCTGGTCGCCGGGCTGGCCATGGCCGCCCTGTTCGCGTACGTCGCCGGGTCGTCGTTCGTCTTCCAGGAGCAGTACGGCCTGGACGAGCAGCAGTTCGGGTTGGCCTTCGGGGCGGGCGCGGTCGGGCTGATCGCGGCGACCCAGTTCAACGTACGGCTGCTGCGCCGCCACCCGCCGCAGCGGATCCTCGTCGTCGCCCTGGGCGCGGGGAGCGTGGCCGGACTGGCACTGCTCGCCTTCGCCGTGACCGGGTTCGGCGGGCTGCCGGCCCTGCTGGTGTCGCTGTGGGTGGTGCTCGCGGCGGCGGGCCTCGCGATGCCGAACGCGCCGGCCCTGGCCCTGTCCCGCCACGGGGAGGCGGCCGGCACGGCCTCCGCCCTGCTCGGCGCCGTGCAGTTCGGCGTCGGTGCGCTGGCCGCGCCCCTGGTGGGCGTCCTGGGCACCGGCGCGGTCGCCATGTCCGTCGTCGTCGCGGGGGGCATGCTGGCGGCGACGGCGGTCCTGTTCGTCGTGGTGCGACCGTCCCGGCTGGCAGGCCTGGAGCCGGACGGGGTGGTCCTGGCCGCGCACTGAGCGGGCCCGCCGCGCGCTGCGCGGAAAGCAGTTGTCGGCGGAACGGGTGGCGGCCTAGCCTGCTGGCTGTGTACGCCCCCTGCCGGCGGCTGCGCCGGGTGCGCCGGTGAGCAGCCGCCTTCGTGAGATCGCCCGACAGACGGTGGCGATCGCAGAGTCGGGCCGGTACCGCGACAGCGCCGGCGACGAGGTCGTCATCGGTGCGCAGGTGCGGGCCGCGGTCGCCGGCACCTGCCACCACCTTCCCGACGGGACGCTCACGATCGGCGACACGCGGGTCGGGGCCGGCGACGTCGAGGTGACGTACGAGTCGACGTTGCAGGCGGCCCGCCGGCTCGGTCCGGATGCGGCGTGTCTGGTGTTCGCGTCGGCCAAGAACCCGGGCGGCGGGTTCCTCGGCGGGGCGAAGGCGCAGGAGGAGAGCGTCGCACGATCGTCGGCGCTTTACCCGTGCCTGCTCGCCGCGCCGGACTTCTACGTGTTCCACCGCGGCCAAGGCGACCTGCGGTACAGCGACCGGGTCGTCTACTCCCCGCTGGTGCCGGTGTTCCGCGACGACAAGGGCGGGCTCCTCGACGTGGCGTACCGGACGTCGTTCCTCACCGCCGCGGCGCCGAACCTCGGCGCGATCGTGCGCAACCAGCCCGCGCACGCCCCCGACGTGCCGGCGGTGCTGCGCCGGCGTGCGCGGCGGGTGCTCGAGGTGGCCGCCGCGCACGGGCATCGGACGATCGTGCTGGGCGCGTGGGGGTGCGGGGTGTTCCGTAACGACCCCGCCACGGTGGCGGACGCCTTCGCCGACGCGCTGCGGGTGGTCGACCGGTTCGACCGGGTGGTGTTCGCCATCCGCGACAACCTGTCGGGCACACCCGTGTACGGCGCGTTCGCAGAACGCTTCAGCACCTCCGCGCCGGGGCCGGCAGGCGACGCCCGTCGGGGTTGAGTGGTTCACCCCGCCGGCGCTGTTGAGCCCGCCGGCGCCGTGGTCAGCGTGGCTGCTCGGCGAGGTCCCGGATGCCCTGCAACGTGCCGGTCATGGCGTCTCGCAGGGCGCCCAGCCGGCGTGCGATGATCTGCTCCTCGTTCTCCGGGGCCCGGTCGATGACCAGGCTGAGCCCGGTGCGGCCGGGGCCGATCCGCACGGAGTGGGACAGCCGGCACCCGCCGTCCTCGGCGGTGAGGCGGTACTGCCAGCTGGCACCCGGTTGCGCGGGGTCGGTGGGGCCGCCGCCGAAGCGGTTGTCCGGGTCGAGCACGACCCAGCCGAAGGCCCGCGGCTCGTCGAACCGCACGATGTGCGAGATGGTGCGCCACTCGCCCAGCGCCGGATGGTGGTTGTGCCCCTCGAACCGGGCGCCGAGCGTCGGCCCCCGGCTGCCGTCCAGCCACCGCACCCGGCGCAGCTCCGGACTGAACCGCGCGGGCAGCTCGATGTCCGTGACCAGCTCCCACACCCGGGCGGGATCGGCTGCCACGTGCAGGTCGCACTCGACCGCCGGGCCGTCGACGTAGCGCACGGCATCCTCCTTCGTGTCCTTGACTGTCTTCCGGTCCGCGCACCGCAGCCACCGTCGTAGGACGGGCGGCCGCCGCACCGGACAAGGATGGCCCGTCCGGGCCGGCCGCGCAGCCCCGGCACGCTCATGTGTCTCGATACCGACGATCGGCGCGCATCGAGACGGCCGGCGGTCGATCCGCCCGATCGCCGGGGCTGCACGCCGCTCCGCCGGCTGCCGCGATCCGGCGTCGCGGTCATGGCGGCGGCGTAAACGGGTATGCCGTCGCATGGGAACCGAGGTCGCCGTGGTCGGTGCCGGCTTCTCCGGGCTGGCCGCCGCGCTCGCGCTCGCCCGCGCCGGGGTGCGGACGCGGGTGCTGGAGGCGCGCGACCGGGTGGGCGGGCGGGTGCTCACCCGGTGGCTGGCCGACGGCACCCAGCTCGACCTGGGCGCCCAGTGGGTCGGCCCCACCCAGGACCGGGTCAACGGGCTCCTCGCCCGCTACGGAATCGCCACCTTCCCGTCCGCGGCGCACGGCGCGTCGCCCGTGATCTTCCCCGACGGTCGGCACGCCGGGGCCCCCGAGGCCGCCGCGCGGGTCCTCGACCTGCTCGACGCGTACGCCGAGCGGGTCGACCCGGTCGCGCCGTGGGCGGGAGCCGAGGCCGCCGAGTGGGACCGTACGACGCTGGCCGGCTGGCTGCGTACGGCGGCGCCGGACCCGGCCACCGCCCGGTACCTCGGGCGGCTGCTCGCGGGCGGGCTGCTGGCCGCCGGCCCGGACGAGATCTCCGTGCTCCAACTGGCGTTCTACCTGCGCTCCGGCGGCGGCAGCCGGGCGCTGCTCGCGATGGCCGGCGGCGCGCAGCAGGACCGGATCGTCGGCGGACCGCCGGTGCTTGCCGAGGCGCTGGCCGCCGCCCTCGGCCCGGACGCGGTGCGGCTGTCCACGCCCGTGCGGGCCATCGCGCAGGACCGTACCGGCGTGGTCGTGCACACCGACACCGACCGCGTCGAGGCGGACGCGGTGGTGGTCGCCGTGCCGCCGACGCTGGCCGGCCGCATCCGGTACGACCCACCGCTGCCGCCCCTGCGCGACGCGCTCACCCAGCGGATGCCGATGGGCTCGGCGATCAAGGTGCACGCGGTCTACCCGGAACCGTTCTGGCGCGCCGACGGCCGTTCCGGCGTCGCGTTCTGCCTCGCCGGGCCGGTCACCGAGACGGTGGACAACAGCATCCCGGCCTCCCCGCGCGGGGTGCTCACCGCGTTCAGCTACGGCCCGGAGGCGAACGCGCTGCGGCGGATGCCGCCGCAGGCCCGGCAGGCGAGCCTGCTCGACGCCCTCGCCGCCGTGGTCGGGCCGGCGGCCCGGCGGCCCGAGGAGTTCGTCGAGTACGACTGGTCGGCGGACGAGTGGACGCGCGGTTGCTTCTGCGGGGCGCCGACCCTCGGCTCCTGGTGCGGCTACGGCCCGGAGCTGCGCCAGCCGGTGGGACGGGTGCACTGGGCCGGCACGGAGACCGCCACCCGGTGGGCGGGGTACCTGGACGGGGCGATCGAGGCCGGCGAGCGGGCGGCTGCGGAGATCCTGGCGCGCACGGGCGGCTGACCCGCTCGGCCACCCCCGCGAACCTCCTCGAAGGCGGCCGATGTCTGTGCGACGATCGTCGGGCGTCGTGCCGACCGGTCCGTCCCGCCGGTCCGCCCACGCACCGGTCTCTGGCAGGCATGCGGGAAGGCTCCCCCCACCTCGTACCCCTTGGAGAGCATGATGTCCTCGTCCCCGGCGCGGGTCCTCGCCGCGCTGAACGCGGTGCGGCCACCCGACCAGCCGTCCCCGGTCATCGGCAGGGCCGTCGTGGTCGGCGGCAGCGTCGCCGGGCTGCTGGCGGCCCGCGTGTTGTCCGACTACGCGGAGAGCGTCGTCATCGTCGACCGCGACGATCCACACGTGACCGGCGGTCGGCCGGGTGTGCCACAGGGATCGCAGCTGCACGCGCTGCTGCCCGGCGGCTTCCTCCAGCTCGAACGCCTGTTTCCGGGATTCCGCGAGCGGGCCGTGGCCCAGGGGGCGATCGAGGCGCCACCGGCGGCCCGGCGGAACTACCTCGACGGCCGGCTGAAGGTCGTCGTACCCGACGACGCCGACAGCCTGGCCGGCACCCGGCCCCTCCTGGAGGGGTTGATCCGCGAGCAGGTGCTGCGGCTGCCCAACGTCAAGACGGTCACCGCCCGCGCCACGGGTCTGGTGTGCGACGGCGGCGTGGTCACCGGCGTCCACTGCGAGGCCGGCGGGGCGACGGGCGTCGAGTCGGGTGACCTCGTGGTGGACGCGATGGGACGCTCGAGCAGGCTCTCCGAGTGGTTGGAGCAGGCCGGCTGGGACCGGCCCGCCCTGCGGCGGATGACGGTGGACCTCAACTACGCGACCGCGCTGTTCCGGCGCCGGGAGGCGGCACCGGAGGCCACTGTCGTCCTGGCACTGCACACCGCCAGGATGTCGTCGGACGTGGCCGGCGCCGCGTTCTTCGCCCGGGAGGACGGCCGGTGGATGGCCATGATGGCCGGCTACGGCGCCAACCGCCCGGGTCGCACCGCGGACGACTTCGTCCGCCGGCTGCGGGAGCAGTTCCCGCCGGAGTTCGGCGCGCTCGCCGCGAACGAGATGCTCGGCGAGGTGCAGACCTACCGCCACGCCGACAGCCGGCGGCGGGACTTCCACGGGCTGAGGCGCCTGCCGGCCGGGCTCGTCAGCGTCGGCGACGCGGTCGCGTCGTTCAATCCGGTGTACGGGCAGGGGATGACGGCGGCGGCCCTGCACGCGGCCTGCCTGTCGGCGTACCTGCGGTCGGGCCCGGACCTGGGCGCGCCCGCGCGCCGGTTCTTCGCCCTGCAGAAGGTCGTGGTCGACGTCGCCTGGTCGATGTCGACCTCCGCCGACCTGGCGCTGCCGCACGTCGACGGGCCCTACCCGCGCGGCTACCGGCTCTCCAGCTGGGCCAGCAGGCAGATCGTCTCGGCGACCGTCACCGACGTGCCGACCGCCCGACGCTTCAACGAGGTCGTCTCCATGCTTGCGCACCCGAGCTCGCTGGCCACCCCCGGCGTGCTCCTGGGCGCGCTGCGTGCCAACCGACGGGCCCGCTGACCGAGCCGTCCGCCGCCCCGGACGCCCGCGTCCGGGGCGGCGCCGCGCGTCCGGTCGAGGATCCCTCGGCGCGTTCGGCGTGGCCGCTGGAGACGGGTTAATCGGATGGGCCCGGCCGTGTCGGTCACTATGGTTGGTCGATGGACGTTGTCAGCACCGCCGACGTCTCGCCGGGTGACCGGTTCGCCTTCTGGCGCGAGGTCAGCGGGAAGCTCTGGGTGCCGTACGACCTGGCCCGGGAACGGCAGACGGAAACCGGCTTCGAGGCGCGGGTCGGCATCAGCGAGTTCGGCGCGGTGCAGGCGACCCTGATGACGACGACGGCGCACTCGGTGCGCCGCACGCCCCGGCTGATCCGGCAGGCCGACCCGGAAGTGTTCAAGGTGAGCTGCCTGGTCAGTGGCAGCGGCACGCTGACGCAGGACGGCAGACGCGCCGATTTTGGCGCCGGGGATCTCGTGCTCTACGACACCTCGCGCCCGTACGTGGCCGAGCTCCGGCCGGACGATTCGACGAGCCGGATGCTGCTCCTGCGTTTCCCACGGGCGCTGCTGCCGTTTCCTCCCCGGGAACTGCGTGAACTCAGCGCCGTCCGCATGTCCGGCGCCCGCGGCGTCGGCGCGCTGTCGTCGCGCTTCCTGCTGCAGCTCGCCGACCAGATGGACGAGCTGACCCCGGCCGAGACCGCGCGGCTGGCCACCCTGACGCTCGACGTGCTGATCGCGGCGTTGGCCGACGCGCTGGACGCCCGCAAGGTCGTCCCCGCGGACACCCGCCGGCGGGCGCTGACCGCCCGCATCCGCGCCTTCATCCACGACCATCTCGGCGACCCGGACCTGACCCCGGACGTGATCGCCGCAGCGCACCACATCTCCGTGCGCTACCTCCACAAGCTGTTCCAGCAGGAGGAGCACACCGTCGCCGGCTGGATCCGCGAACAGCGCCTCGAACGGTGCCGACGCGACCTCGCCGAACCCCGGCTCGCCGCCCGCACGATCAACGCGATCGCCGCCCGGTGGGGCTTCACCACCGCCGCGCACTTCAGCCAGGCGTTCCGCGCCCGTTACGGCCAGTCGCCCACCGAGTTCCGCCAGCGGCTCCGCACCGTGCACGGAGACTAAACACCTGTGCGCCCCGCCGCAACGACATGAGTGGATGCGGCGGGCAGTCTCGTCTCAGGTAGTCGGCTCATCCGAAGCGACAGCACTGAGAAGGGAAATCATGCGCTCGTGGGCAAGGAAACTCTGCCGGGCCACCGCCGTGGTCCTGGCCCTCGCCATGCTGCCGGTCGTGTCCGGCACGGCGCAGGCCGCCGACGTGGCCTACAACCAGAAGAACCAACGCCTGGAAGCCAGGCCGAACAGCGGGATGCCGATCGCATCGGTCAGCCGCGAGATCACGTTGCAGGACGGCACCTACGGCTGGTGGACGTTCCCCACATCGGCACCGTGCCAGACCTACACGGGCCGCATCCTGCCCGGCACGTACACCTGGACGGACCAGCTCTGGCCCGGGGTCCCCAGCGTCGGAACCTACCGGCACCACAGCTACCTCACGGAGGAGGACGGCGGCTGGTCGTACCACATCCAATGTGACTTCCAGCTGTCCGCCACCGGTTCGTACACCTGGGGCAGCGGTCTCGACCCCCACTTCTGACACCGCAGCCCCCGGCCTGAGCTGACAGTTCCGTCACATCGTCAAGGGAGATCCGCATGAGACTCGCACGAATGTCGATGGCCGCCGTCCTGCTGGGCAGCGCCGCCGTGCTGGCGGTCGCCGCTCCGGCCCAGGCGTCCTGCCCACAGGGCATCGCCAGCTTCGAGCCGCAGGTCAACGGCACGTTCGCCGGGACCGGCATCAACATCCGCACCGGACCCGGCTCCGACTGCACCTCGCGTGGCCACGGCCAGCCCGGCCAGACCGCGACGTTCCGCTGCTGGCGGACCGGGCACGACGGCGCCCGCTGGACCTACCTGCACAACCGCGCGACCGGCGTGTCGGGCTGGTCCCGAAGCGACCTGCTCTCCGGTGGAGGCGCCACCGTCTCGTGCGGCATCTGACCCGCAGCGCGCGAGGGGCCTCCCGAGGCGACGTCTGCCTCGGGAGGCCCCGCCCCGGTCAGTCCGTCAGGTCCACGGCGGTCCGAGAACCGGCGCCCCCGGCCCGGAGCCGCGACACAGGAACCCGAGCCACCTCAGAGGGTGGTTTCGCCGTTGAGGCCGAAGAAGTCGTGCCATTTGGTGCTGGGGTTGAAGGTGGTGCCGGTGGAGAGTGCGACGTGGACGTCGTTGGTGGTGCCTTTGGTGAAGACGATGATGTC